>NZ_CP109017.1:324500-649000 GCF_036226765.1 Streptomyces sp. NBC_00670 | reverse complement strand
TGGCCGCCGTCGGACTGGCCGGCGTCGGCGACAAGTACCCCTGGCAGCTCTCGGGCGGCATGCAGCAGCGGGTCGCCATCGCGCGCGGCCTCGCCTACGAGGCCCCCGTCCTGCTGATGGACGAACCCTTCGGCTCCGTGGACGCCCAGTCCCGGTTCGACCTGGAGGACCTCACGCTGTCGCTGCGTGCCAAGCTCGGCATCACCGTCATCGTCGTCACCCACGACATCGACGAGGCCGTCTACCTCGGCGACCGCGTCGTCGTCCTCGGCGGCTGGCCCACCACCGTCGTCGACAACCTCACCGTCGACCTGGGCGCCGACCGCGACCAGCTCACCACCCGTGCCGACCCCCGCTTCACCGACCTGCGCACGCGCGTCCTGACCCTGATCCGCGGCGAGCGGACGGACGCGGCGGTGTCCCCCCGATGACGACACGCTTCGACCACGTCGGCATCTCGGTCCCGGACCTGGAGGCCGCGACCGCCTGGTACCGCACGGCACTCGGTCTGACCGCCGCCCCGGTGTTCCGCATCCCCGATACCAACCTGCGCGGAGTGATGCTCCTGCACGAGAGCGGCTACCGCATAGAACTCCTCCACCGCCCCACCTCCCACCCCGGCCCCACCCCCGCCACCGCCCTGGAAGCCGCCAACACCCAGGGCTACGGCCACATCTGCCTGTGCGTGGACAACGTGGACGAGGAATACGCCCGCCTGGTGGCGGCGGGCGCCGGCATCAGCATGCCCCCCACTGCCGCTCCCCGCCCAGGCGCTCGGATGGCCTTCGTCAAGGACCCCTACGGCAACCTCATAGAACTGCTGGACCGCGCCCCCTAAGGGGCGCGGGGAACTGCGCGACCAGCCACACACAACCCGCACACGAAAACTCCGCCCCTTCCACCCCCCACGGGGTAGAAGGGGCGGAGCCCCTTAAGGACGGGAAGGGTAAGGGCGGCGGGGGCGAAAACCCCACCGCCCACCCCCCTACGCCCCGATCATGTTGTAACCCCCGTCCGCGATCAGGAACCCCCCGGTAATGTGCTGCGCATCCTCCGTCGCGAGGAACAACGCCGCCCCCGCCAGCTCCTCCGGCCCAGGAATCCGCCCCATCGGCGTCATCTCCCGCAACCGGTCCCCCCGCCCACCCTTCCAGTCCGCCCGCCCCAACGTCGCCGGCGTCTCGATGAACCCCGGCGCGAACACATTCACCCGCACCGCCGGCGCGAACGCGTGCGCGTAGGACTTGGTGAGCCCGATGATCCCGTACTTCGCGGCGGCGTACTGCGGCGCCCGCGCACTGCCCCGCGCCACCACCGTCGACCCGATGTTGACGATCGCCCCGCCGCCCTCCTGCTCCAGCATCCGCGCACCGAACTCGTGCGTGCACAGCAGCGTGCCCTTCACGTCGACGGCGAGGACGTGGTCGATGGACTCCTCGGTGATGTCCCGCCAGGACATCTGCTCGCGGGCCACGTCGCCGACGTTGTTGACCGCGACGTCCAGCCGGCCGAAGTGACCCCAGATCTCGTCGGCGAGGCGCGTGATCTGTGCGTGCTCGGCGATGTCGGCCTGGACGACGAGCGCCTTGCGGCCCAGCGCGGTGACGCGCTCGGCCGTGGCGTCGGCGCCCGCGCGGGAGGACCGGTAGTGGACGGCGACGTCGGCGCCCTCCTGGGCGGCGCGCACGGCTATCTCGGCACCGAACCCGGTACCGGCACCGGTGACCAGCACGGTCTTACCGGCGAATCGCTGGTGGAAGGTCATGAGAACTCCGTTCTTCGACAAGGCGTTGAAAGGTGTGGACGGCCCGAACGGGACGGCCCGAACGGCCCGGCCCGTCATACGAGGGTGCGCCCGCCGTCCGCGTACAGCACCTGACCGGTCACGAACGCGGACTCGGCGGAGGCGAGGAAGAGAGCCGGCCCGACCAGGTCCTCGGGGGTGCCGAGGCGCCCGGCCGGGACGAGCTCCTCCAGGGAGGCGCGCATCCCGGGGCGGGCCAGGTAGCCGCGGGTGAGGTCGGTCTCGGTGTAGCCGGGGGCGATGGCGTTGACGGTGACGCCGTGCGGCGCCCACTCGCGGGCCATCACCCGCAGAAGCTGGTTGATGCCACCCTTGGTGGCGGCGTACGGCGCGTGGTGGCGGTGGGCGAGCAGGCCCGACACAGAGGAGAGGTAGACGATCCGGCCGTGCCCGGCGGGCACCATCAGGGCGCCCACCGCCCGGCCCAGCCAGAAGCCGCTGCTCAGGTTGAGCGCGACGATCCGCTCCCACACCTCGTCGGGTGTCTCCAGTACGGGCCTGCGGTCGTTGGTGCCGACGGCGTGCACGAACACGTCGATCCCGCCGAGCCGTTCGGCGGCCCCGGCCACGGCCTCCCGGCAGGCGTCCGCCGAGGTCACATCGGCCGTCAGACCGGTGACCGCGCCGGAGGTGCCGTCGACCCGTTCGCGCGCGAGCTTGTCCAGTTGCCCGGTGTCGCGGTCCAGGACCACCACGTCGGCGCCGGCCTCGGCCAGGGCCGTGGTCACGGCGCCGCCGATGCCTCCGGCACCGGCGACGAGCGCGCGGGTGCCGGTGAAGTTCCACATCGTCCTCATGCCGGGGACGGTAGTCGACACCGAAGCAAGGTGTCCACACTTCGCGGACTGTTGACGCGAACAGCGGCTTCATGCAGGCTGAGTGTCGACAGTTATTAGTTGACCGGTGAGGCCATGGAGGTTCTGATGAAACTGGTGACGTTCGACGCGGGCCCCGAGACGGGACTCGTGGGCCGTCTGGACGGCGACACGGTCGTCGGACTCGACGTCCCGACGACCCGGGAGTTCTTCGCCCGGGACGGCCAAGTCGCCGAAACGGGGCGGACGTTCCCGCTCTCCGGGGTCCGGCTGCGCGCGCCGATCGTGCCGAAGAAGTTCTTCCACACGGCCGGCAACTTCCGCGAGCACCACGAGGACCTGGAACGCGTCGACTGGTCGCACCCGGTCAACAAGGGCATCGTGTTCTTCCAGAACGTGGACGCGGTCATCGGCCCCGACGAGGACATCGTCTACCCGGCCAACCTGACCCGCGAGCTGGACTACGAGCTCGAACTCGCCGTCGTCCTCGGCAAACCGGGCAAGTTCTTCACCGCCGAGCAGGCCGCCGAGCACATCGCCGGCTACCTGGTCTTCAACGACATCACCGCGCGCGACATCCAGCGCAAGGAGATGGAGTCCGGCGTCTTCTCCTTCTCCAAGGCCATCGACACCTTCTGTCCGATCGGCCCGTACATCGTCACCGCCGACGAGATCGACGACCCGCACGACCTGGACATGGAGCTGCGGGTCAACGGCGACGTACGGCAGAAGTCGAACACCTCGCGCATGTCGGTGTCGATCCCGCAGCTGGTCGCCTACCACTCCCCGCAGACCTACAGCGCGGGTGACCTCATCACCACCGGCACCATCGCGGGCGTCGCCGCGAGCACCGAGGACCCGTTCGCCCACTACCTCAAGCCCGGCGACGTCGTCGAGGCGGAGATCGAGCACCTGGGCGTGCTCCGCAACCGGGTCGTGAGCTGGCAGGACGCCTACGGCACCCCGGAGCCGCCCGCCGGCCAGTGGGCGTGACGGCATGCGCATCGCCAACCTCGCGGGCCGCAGCGTCCTGCTGACCGGTGACGGCGCCGTGGACGTGGCCACCGGCGGCTTCGACGCCGACCCGGCCGCGCTCTTCGGCCAGTGGGACGCCCTGCGCGACTGGTCCGCCGGGGTGGACCCGTCGGCGGCCGTGCCGTACAAGGAGTCCGACCTCCTCGCCCCCGTGCCCGAGCCCCGCCAGATCTTCGCCGTCGCCCTCAACTACCGCCCCCACACCGCCGAGGCGGGCTACGAGGAACCGGCCGAACCGCTGGTGTTCACCAAGTTCCCGAGCTGCCTGACCGGGCCGTACACGACCATCGACGTACCGCCCGGCCATGTCGACTGGGAGCTGGAGACGGTCGCCGTCATCGGCCACGAGGCCTACCGGGTCCCCGAGGAACACGGCTGGGACCCCGTCGTCGCGGTGACCGTGGGACAGGACCTCTCCGAGCGGATCACCCAGCTCGCCGGCCGCCCCGCCCAGTTCTCGCTCGGCAAGTCCTTCCCCGGCTTCGGCCCGGTCGGCCCCGCCCTGGTCAGCACCGACGAGCTCGCCGACCGGGACGACCTGGAGCTGACCTGCGAGCTGAACGGGGAGACCGTCCAGCACGACCGCACCTCGAACATGATCTTCCCGGTGCCCCGGCTCGTCGCCCACCTCAGCGCGATCTGCCCGCTGCGGCCCGGCGACCTGATCTTCACCGGCACCCCCGCGGGCGTCGGCAACCGACGCACCCCACAACGCTTCATAGGTCCCGGTGACACCCTGGTGAGCAGGATCGGGGGCCTGGGCGAGATGCGGCACACCTTCAGGAGCGCACCATGAGCAATTCCGGCGGAGCGACCGTCTTCACCGACGTCCGGGTCTTCGACGGCACCGGACGCGACCCCTACCCCGCCGAGGTCCTCGTCGAGGGCAATCGCATCACCGCGGTGGCCCCGCAGGTCCCGGCCGCCCGGCGGTCCGGCGCCCGGGTGATCGACGGGGGCGGCGGCACCCTGATCCCCGGCCTGATCGACTCCCACACCCACCTCGGCTTCGGCTCCACCACCGAACACCTCTCGCGGCGCCGCGACGAGTCGGACGAGGAGAAGGCACTGCTCGTCGCGCACGCCGGCCGGGTCCTCCTCGACCAGGGCTTCACCAGCGCCTACTCCGGCGGCAACCGGCTGCCGCGCACCGAGGTCGCCGCCCGCAAGGCCTTCGCCGAGGGCTGGATGCCCGGACCGCGCTTCAAGGCCGCCTCCTGGGAGGGCACCGCCGGCATGCGCGAGCCGGGCGTCTACGACTTCCCGGGCATCGACGGCCGGGCCTCCGACCCCGGCTCGGTGAGCCGCTTCGTCGGGGAGATGGCCGACGTCGGCGTCGACATCGTCAAGCTGTCGCTGTCCGGCGAGAGCGCGGTCGTCCAGGGCACCTCGCGGATCGTGCAGTTCACCGAGGAGGAGGTCGCCGCCGCGGCGGCCACCGCCAGGGAACGCGGGGTGTGGCTCACCGCCCACGCCCACGCCGCCGAGTCGGTCAAGATGGCCGTACGGCACGGCATCCGCGCCGTCTACCACTGCACCTTCGCCGACGAGGAGGCCCTCGACCTGCTTCAGGAGGCCCGCGACCGGTTGTTCGTCGCCCCCACCCCCGGCATCATTCACGCCAACCTGCACGAGGCCGACAGCGAGCCCGAGCCCGGCATGGAGGTCGAGGCCACCGCCAAGGCGGTCAAGGAGGTCGTCCCGGAACTCGTCCGGCGCGGCATCCGCGTCGTCACCGGCGGCGACTACGGCTTCGCCTGGAACCCCGTCGGCCGCAACGCCCGCGACCTGGAACTCTTCGTCGACTGGTTCGGCTTCACCCCCGCCGAGGCGCTGCGCGCCGCCACCCAGTACGGCGGCCAGGTGATGGACATGGGCGACGAACTCGGCCAGGTCAGGGAGGGGTACCTCGCCGACCTCGTGCTCGTCGACGGTGACCCGCTGGACGACATCCGCATCCTCCAGGACCGCGACCGGCTCGCGGCCATCATGAAGGACGGCCGGCTGCACAAGGCTCCCGCGTGAGCGCCCCACGGGCCCGGACCGTGGGCGGGCGGCTCGTGGGGGAGTGGGACGGCCCCGTCGCCGTCTTCCGCGGCATCCCCTTCGCCGCGCCCCCGGTCGGCGACCTGCGCTGGCGCCCGCCCCGCCCGGCCGCGCCCTGGGACGGCGAGCGACGTGCGCACGACTTCGGCCCCGCGCCCCTCCAGCCGCAGCCCCCGACCGACTCGGTCATGTACCACACCAACTTCGCCGACCGGCGTGCCCTGGTGATGAGCGAGGACTGCCTCTACCTGAACGTGTGGACACCCGAGCCCGCGCCGGGCACCGGACTGCCGGTCATGGTGTGGATACACGGCGGCGGCAACCGCTACGGACACGGCTCCCAGGACATCCACGACGGCCGCGCCCTGGCCGGACGGGGCCTGGTCGTCGTCACCCTCAACCACCGGCTCGGCGCCCTCGGCTTCCTCGCCCACCCAGAACTGGCCGCCGAGGACGACCTCGGGGCGTCCGGCAACTACGGACTGCTCGACCTCCTCGCCGCCCTGACCTGGGTGCGCGAGAACGCCGCGGCCTTCGGCGGCGATCCCGACCGGATCACCCTCGCGGGCAACTCCGCCGGAGCCGCCCACCTCTGCCACCTCATGGCGGCACCGGCGGCCCGCGGTCACTTCCACGCCGCCCTCGGCCAGAGCGCCTCGGGTGTCGGCCGCGCGGAGGGGCCCCTGCCGAGCCAGGAGGAGGCACAGAAACGGGGGCTCGCGTACGCCGACGAGTTCGGCGGGCGGGACATCGGCGCGCTGCGCCGGGTCTCCGGCGTCGAGCTGATCGTGCGCGGTCACTTCGGACCGGTCGTCGACGGCCGGGTCCTCACCGCACCGACCGACGATGTGTTCGCCGCCGGCCGCCAGCACCCCGTCCCGCTGCTGCTCGGCACCAACACCGACGAGGGCACCGTCTACGCCCGCCCCGGCGAGGACCCCGCCGCCGTCGGCGACGCCCGGTTCACCGGCCCGGTGTGGCAGTGGGCCCGCACCCACCGCGCCACCTGCGGCGCACCCGTGTGGATGTACCGCTTCGACCACCGGCCCCCGCTGCCACCCGGCCTGCCCGACCTCGGCGTCCACCACACCGCGGAACTGCCCTACGTCTTCGACAACCTGGCGCAGCGCCCCACCTGGGGCTGGCAGGACACCGACCGGCACCTGGCCACGGTCATGGCCGACGCCTGGGCGCGCTTCGTCACCACGGGTGACCCGGGCGGCGGGGGACTGCCGCCATGGCCCCACTTCACCGGCCCGGACACCACCCCCGCGATGGTCTTCGGTGACACCGTGCGCCGGGCCGAACTGCGGGCCCCCGCCGCCCCCACTTCCTGACGAACCAGAAAGGACCACCCGTGGCACGACTGACGGGTACCGACGGAGCCGGGGAGGTCGCGGAGCGCATCCGCGCACGGCGCGGCGGCACCCTGCGCCCCCTGGACCGCATGCTCCTGCACAGCCCCCCGCTCGCCGACGGCTGGAACAGCCTGCTCGGCGCGATCCGGCAGCGCACCGCCCTCCCCGCCGACCTCCGCGAACTGGTGATCCTGCGGATCGCCGTGCTCAACCGGGCCGACTACGAATGGGTCGCCCACGAGGCCGAGGCCCGCGCCGCGGGGCTCGGCCCGGCCCAGCTCGACGCACTCCGCGACGAGCACGCCGACGCCCACCCCGCCCTGGACGAGCGGCAGCGCCGCACCCTCGCCTACACCGACGCCATGACCCGTCACGTGCACGTCCCCGACGAGGTCTTCGACGCCCTGCACGACCACTTCACCCCGGCCGAACTCGTGGAACTCACCGCCACCGTCGCCGCGTACAGCATGGTGTCCCGGTTCCTGGTCGCCCTGCGGGTGGAACTGCCCACGCCGGCCGCCACCGGCACCCCCGACACCGCACACCGGAGGACGACATGAGCACCACCGACACCCGCACCGGACGGCTCACCGGCAAGGTGGCACTGGTCACCGGAGCCGGGGCCGGCATCGGCCAGGGCTGCGCGCTGCTCTTCGCCGAGCAGGGCGCGACCGTGCTCGGCTGCGACATCGACGTGGTGGCGGCCGAACGCACCCGCAAGCTCGCCGCCGAGCGGGGCCTGAACCTCGACGTGGTGGCCCCGCTCGACATGACCGACCCCACCGACGCCCGTCGCTTCGCCGACCTGGCCCAGGAACGGTACGGCCGGGTCGACGCGCTGGTGACCGCGGGCGCCGTCGCCCCGCACATGGCCACCGCCGCCGAGATGGACTTCCACCAGGAGTGGACCCCGACCATGCGGGGCGAGATCGACGTCGTCTTCCTGCCCGTCCAGGCCGCCTGGCCGCACCTGGCGGCCTCCGGCGGCGGCTCGATCGTCAACTTCGCCTCCGTCAACGCCTTCCGGGGCAGCGGCAACTTCGGCATGGTCGCGCACTGCGCGGGCAAGGCCGCGGTGCTCGGGCTCACCCGGCAGCTCGCGGTGGAGGGCGGCCCGCAGGGCATCCGGGCCAACACCATCTCGCCCGGCATGGTCCGCACCCCCGCCACCGAGTCGGCCGGCGCCCACCAGGGCGCCACCCAGCGCGCCCTGCTCGACCGCATCCCGCTGGGCCGCGTCGGCCGCCCCGAGGACATCGCCTGGTGTGCGGTCTACCTGGTCTCGGACGAGGCCACCTGGGTCACCGGCGGCAACTTCCCCGTCGATGGCGGAGTGCTGGCCAAGTAGGCCCGGAAGAAAGGCGGTTGGCCCGGGCGTCGCACCGACGCCCGGGCCAACCGCCACGTTCACGCATCGCTACGCCGCCGCCGCGCGGTTTTGCGGACGGTTCCGGTGTCCTGCGCGATCTGCTCCTCCACCGCGCGCAGCGCCCGGACGGTCGCGCCGGCGATCAGTGCGGAGGCCAGCTCCCCGTCCCGCTCCTCGCACGCCTGGATCAGCCGCTCCTGGTCGTCGACGCTGTAGGCGAGGCGGCCGGGGCGGGTCAGGCTCAGGTGCCGCAGCATCAGCGTGCGCAGCGCGAGGGAGTCCAGGATCTGCTTCAGGGTGCCGTTGCCGACGATCTCCGTCATCCGCTCCTGGAGCTGCACATGGCCCCAGAAGTACGCGTCCACGTCCCCGGCGTCGGCCAGTTCCCGCATCTTCTCCACGCGCATGCGCAGTTCGGCCAGTTCGGCGTCGCCGGCCCGCTGGACCAGCAGCCCGGCCAGCATCGACAGCAGGTTCCGGCGCACCTGGTAGGTGTCGCGGATGTCGGCGAGCGAGGGGGCGGCGACGCGCGGCCGGCGCCGGGCCTTCATCTCGACCAGGCCCTCCTGCTCGAGCAGCATCAGCGCCTCGCGCACGGGGGTGCGGCTGGTGTCGAACCGGCGCGACAGCTCGACGCTGTTGAGGTCCTGTCCCGGCTCCAGCCGGCCCTCGATGATGCCGGCCGCGACCCACCCCGCGATCTGCGCGACCAGCGGCTCGCGCCGGTCCTTCAGCCGCAGCAGCCGCTCCAGCACCAGGTCCATGTCCTGACCGGCCATGTGCCGTGTCCCCCTGATCGGTCGCTCGCTCCGAGCGGTTGGTGGGCAGGTCGGTTGGTGGAGTCGTCGGCCCGCATCCGGACCTCACAGGTTCCCCAACGGTGTCGACACTATCGTATGCCCACAGGGCTCAGCGCCGGAATCGGACCGCCGCTGTCGACAGCTCGCGCACAAGCCCGGCCCCCGGGACGGCATCGCGTCCCGGGGGCCGAAGCTCATCCGCGGATCATGCCACGCTGAGCGTGAGCGCGCCGGTGTACGTCGTACCCGGCTTGATCTCGGTGGCGGTGCCGTCGACCGTCAGCCGCACCTTACGGCCGCGCGGCCCCCGGACGGACGCCGTGTCGGCCAGGGTGAGCGAGCTGAGGTACGAGGTGCCGGTCACCGTCCAGGTGGAACGGCTGCCCAGGGTCACGACGACGCCGTTGTTGACGACCGCGCCCGGGGTGTTGGTGACCTCGCTGATCTCCCGGTACTCCGCCATGGTGATCGTGGAGACACGGTGCTTGGCGGTGCTGGCGGAGATGACGCCCGTGACGGTGGAGCGGGTGAAGTCCAGGACCAGGTTCTGGCCCTGGAGGCTCGCGTTGCCGCCGCCGAGGACGGAGTTGTAGAAGTCGCCGGACAGGTCGATGTCCGTGAACGAGGCGGTGGCGTCGGTGGCCTGGGCGGTGGTGGTGTCCCAGGTCGACGACTTGACGGCGGAGCCGGTGGGCTCGGTGTAGGTGCCGAGCATCTCGGTCTTCCACGGCTTGCCCGTGACCGTGACGCTGCTGGGCCGGTCGGTGTCCATCAGCTGGAAGATGACGCCGTTGCCGGGGTTGAGGCGGGCGCCGCCCGAGCCGTCGACGGTGACCGCCGCCGCGACCGCCTTGCACATGAAGGTGGTCTCGCCGGTGTTGACCTGCGTGCCGCCGTCGATGGCGACCGAGCCGGCGGCGTACCACAGGACCATGAACCGTCCGGCGTCGATCTTTGTCGACTTCACCGGCAGACCGCGCAACTCGCTCTTGGTGAGGCCCAGTTCGAGGGACTCGTTGAGCGCGGCGACGGCCTCGCGGGTGCTGTCGCCGTAGTGCGCCGAGGCGCCCCAGTGGATCAGGGCGTAGTCGCCGACGTCGTAGGTGCAGCCGAGGAAGTGCTCGGTCACACCGCCGATGGCGTAGGAACCGTAGCCCTCGCCACCGGTGTTGGCGATCCGGGTGTTGATCGCGGTGAGCGTGCAGTTGCTGCCGCCGTCGACCGAGAGGGCACCCCACTTCTCCGAGGAGACCGAGGAGTTGATGTACGTCGCCCGGGTGCTCGCGCCGAGCAGGTTGGTGGCGCGGACGTTGCCGGAGATGCCCAGCATCCACGGCACGGTGATCATGTACCGGGTGTCGCCGGAGCCGGTGTCCGGGTACTCGTCGGGCACGTGGTCGCCGTCGGCGCAGTGGATCGTGGAGTTCTTGACGATCACGTTGGCGGTGGCGTCGGCGATGACCGCGGTGCGCACCACGCCCTGGTTCTTGATGACGGCACCGTCCAGGACGAGGGTGGTGCCCTCTCCGGTGCCGACGACCGAGGCGCCGTAGCCGATGAAGTCGCAGCGGCCGTTGCCGTCGAAGGCGATCCTCGGCCGCTTCAGCTCGTAGGTGGCGCCGCCGGTGACGTAGACGCCGTTGAAGGACTCCCCGTCGGACAGCAGGGTGATGTCGTGGGCGCCGGTGTGGGCCACGCTGCCGCCGCGCACGTCGGACGGGACGGACTTGCTCTCGTCGACGCCGTTCGCGTCGACGTAGACGGCCTGCCGGAAGGGGAACGTCATGTCGCTGTACTCGACGTCGTTCGCCACCGCGACCGTCAGGATCACCTTGCCGCGGTAGGTGCCGGCGGCGATGGCGGTGGCCAGTCCGCCGTAACCGTCGGTGAGTTCGCTCAGCCGGGCCCCCGTCTCGGTGCCGTTGACGGTGAGGGTGAGGCGGTGGCCGTCGGGTGCGGCGATGACGCCGCCCTCGGCGATGGTGAGGGTGGTGACCGTGGTGGTTTTGGTGAGTTCGAGGGTTTCCCCGGACTTCACCGTGAGGGTCCTGCCACCGGCCCCGCCACTCCCGCCGCTCGCGCCCTTGTGCCCGGACTGGGCGGCGGCCGGGGTGACCAGCGCGGGCGCCGTCGCCAGACCGGCGACCGCGACCAGCAGCGCCCGGGACCTGGCCCGGTAGGTGACCTCGTGGTTCCACAAGGTTGTGCCGGCAGGACGGTCGGTGTCCGTGCGGCTCGTACGTACCACTGTGAACTCCCTTGTTCTCCAGCCCGTTCGGGCATGACCGACCGACACCGCGCGGTGGGGGACGACGGGGTGGAAGGCATGCCGAACAGCCGGCTGATGTCAGCTCGGTGAGGCTCGACAGGGACCTTACTGTCGACAGTTATCGCGCCTCAAGGGGGGCGACAAGGGCAGTATTGGGGAATCTGGCGACACTATGCGGTTGTAGGAGCGTCCATACGGCTGTGGGGGCGGCCGCCGCGGTGTCAGCCGGTGCCGCCGCGCCGGCTCGCGGTGGCCCGGCGGCGCTTGAGGGCGCGGCGTTCCATCTCCGTCGTGCCGCCCCAGACACCGATGTTCTGGCCGGTCTCCAGCGCCCACTCCAGGCACGCGTCGCGGACCGGGCAGCCGCGGCACACCGACTTCGCCTCCTCGATCTGGAGCAGCGCGGGGCCGGTCGTGCCGACGGGGAAGAACAGGTCGGGATCCTCGGTGCGGCAGGCGGCGCGCTCTCGCCAGTTGTCCATGACTCTCTCCTGTGTGCGGACGGGACGGATCGTCGAGTCCGGGTGACCTGTCGGTGTACCGCCGAAACGGGCCGGGAGCGAAAAGGCGGTGAGGAAGTGGTGAGGAGCCGGTTCAGCCGCAGGACCGCAACCGGGTGAGCAACAGCGCGATGTCGTCGGGGCGGTCGGCGGCGCGCCGGGCCCGGTCGGTGAGCAGCCCGGCCACCCGGGGCAGCGAGGGCTGCTGCGGGGGAGTGCCGCGGCCGCCCGCCAGGGTCAGGGCCGTGCGCAGCGCGCCGATGCCCTCGTCGATGTCGTGCCCCGCCCGCTCGACCAGCCCGTCGGTGAACAGGGCGAGCACCGCCCCCGGTTCCAGGCGCAGTTCGGTCACCGGGTACTCCGCCTTCGGGGCCACGCCGAGCACCACCCCGCCCGGCAGGTCGAGGACGTCGGTACGGCCGTCGGGATGGCGCAGCAGCGGCTGCGGATGACCGGCGCGCGCGGCCCGGGCGATGCCGGTGAGCGGGTCGAGCCGGATGTAGCAGCAACTCGCGAACTGCCCCGGGTCCAGATCGATCAGCAGCCGGTTGGTGCTGCTCATCACCTCGCCCGGCGGATGGTCGCCGAGCGCGAACGCCCGTACCGCGCTGCGCAGTTGCCCCATCGTCGCGGCGGCCTGCACCCCGTGCCCCTGGACGTCCCCGATCACCAGCGCGAGCCCTTCACCCGCGTCGACCACGTCGTACCAGTCGCCGCCCACCTCCATGCCCTGGGTGCCGGGCAGATAGCAGCCCGCCGTCTCCACCCGGGGGTGCGTCGACAGCCGGTGCGGCAGCAGCGCCTCCTGGAGCCCGCGGGCCAGGGCCGCCTCGTTCTCGTAGCGCCGGGCCCGCTCCAGGGCCTGCGCGATCAGTCCGGCGAGCGCGGTGAGCACCGTGCGCTCCTCGTCGCTGAAGCCGCGCTCGCGGTCGAAGCCGAGGATGCAGGAGCCGACCGGGCGGCCGGAGGCGATCAGCGGCAGGAACGCGCGGGCGCCCTCGGTGGCGTCCAGCGGGATGCCCGGGTAGGCGGCGGCGAGCTTGTGCATCGACTCGAAGAACAGCGGGCGGCCGCCGGTGAGCGTCTCCACGCCCGGCAGCCTCGCGTCCAGGGCCACGCCCTCGAACGGGCGCAGGAACTTCGGCGGGAAGCCGTGCTCCCAGGCCAGGTACAGATGCCGGTCCTCGTGCAGGAGGTAGATCGCGAGCCGGCCGCCCCCGAAGGCGGGCAGCAGCTCCCGCATCACCACCTCCGAGACCTGCCGGGCGGTCAGCGCCTCGGTCAGGGCGATGGCCAGCACGATGGGCCGGTACACCGGGGCCGTGGAGACGACGGCCGGGGGGAGACCGGACGGAGCCGCCTCGGTGGTGGGCGCGTGCGTCGGCGTGACGGTGTCCGCCGGGGCCGGGGCGGGTGCGCCCTCGGTCGTCTCGGCGACCCGGCCCAGTGGCACCACGCGGCAGGTGACGACGTCCGGCCCGGGGTACAGCGACAGCGTCAGCCAGTCGCCGTCCGACCGGCCCCGTTCCGTACCGGCGCCGGAGGCGGCGTCCGGCCGGGGGCGGCTGACCTGGAAGTGCACCGGCTCGACGGAGAGCAGCGAGGCCCGGATGTGGTCCTCGTACACCGGACGGTCCAGCCAGGGCACGGCCTCCCACAGCTGCCGGCCGAGCAGCAGCTCCCGCCGCTGCCCGAGGAGTTCGGCGGCCCGGGGGTTGACGTAGGTGAGCAGCCCGAGCCGGTCGAAGGCGAACACCCCGTCGGGCAGCAGATCGGCCGCGCCGTCCGCCGCCGCGCCCGGCTCCGGATCGATGACCAGACCACCGATCCGAGGGGCGGCCGGGGACGCCCCGTGCGGGCGTCCGGGCGAGGGCTCGTCCGCGGACGGCCGTCCGGGCGAAGGCTCGTCCGCGGACGGCCGCCCGTGCACCGGTTCGTGAAGGGCCGGGCTCGCGTGCGCCGGCTCGTGCGGCTGGAGTTCCAGGAGCCGCCGTGCGCCCTCGGCGGAGCGTACCCGCAGCAGCCCCGGCGGTGCCGGGCCGTCGGCCGCCTCGCGCAGTGCGGCCAGCACCAGGTGCGCGTCGTCCGGCGCCAGCGCCTCGGCGAGCGCCTCCGCGGACCGTACGCCGCCGTCCGCGCCCAGGCCCGCCAGCGCCCGCAGCGTGGCGTCCACGGTGACCTCGCCGCCCGCCGGGTCCCAGGTGAAGCGGCCGACCCGGCCCCCGGGCGTGCCGCCGCCGACCGCGGGCGGGCGCACGCACCGGGGCTCGCCGTCCCACGCCACCCGCACCCCGTCCCGCTCCAGCCCGCCGAGCGCGGCACCCAGCGCGTCCGCGATCGGGGCGAGCCGGTCCCGGGCGGGCATCGCCTCGGTGAGGTGGGATGCGCTCGGCCGCAGCACGGTCAGCACGCCGTAGGTCCGGGCGCCGTCGGTCACCGGCACGTACAGCGAGCCGAACCGGAACGGCAGCCCGGCCGCGAGCTGCGGATAGCGCCGCATCGTCTCCGTGGGGTCGGCGAGCACCACCGGAACCCGGGTGCGGAAGGCGTCCGCGGCGGGAAACGGACGGTCCACGGTCAGCCGCCACCAGGGCCGGAACAGCGGGCCCGGCAGTCCGGCGAGCACCGAGAGCCGCAGCTCCCCGGGTCTGCCGGAGCACAGATAGACCCCGCCGGCGAAGCCGGTGACCGCGCGCAGCGCGTCCGCGACGGCGCCGGTCAGCACCGCGCCCGGCGGTCCGGGCGCCGGGCCCTCGCGCTCGGCGCTCCCATGCATCGGTCTTCCTCGTCGGCTGGGTGACACAGCAAGGATGCGCCGCCCCGCCCCGTCCGCGCATCCCCGGAACGGCGGACGGGGCCGGCCCCGGCGTCAGACGGCGACGCCCGCCCCCTCCGTGTGCAGCTGGTACACGTTGAACGCCCGGCGGATCACCGGCTGCGCCACGTTGCGCACCCGGACGCCGCCCGCCGTCATACCGTGCTCGGTCCCCAGGTGCGCGTGACCGTGGACCGCCAGATCGGCGCCGGCCGTGTCGATCGCCTCCGCCAGCAGATAGCTGCCGAGGAACGGATGGATCTCCGCGGGCTCCCCGGCCAGCGTGTCGGCGACGGGGGAGTAGTGCGTGAGCGCCACCCGTACGTCGCAGCCCCGGCCGGCCAGCTCCTTCAGCGCCGCGCACAGCGAGTCGGCGCTGCGCCGGGTGGCCCGTACGAACTCCTTCATCAGCGGCTCGCCGAACTCCCCGGCGCTGCGGCCGACGAACCCGCCGCCGAACCCCTTGGTACCGGCCACACCGACCCGCGAGCCCGCGCACTCGACGACCGTCGACTCGCCCTCCAGCACCCGCACCCCGGCCTCGCGCAGGATCTCGGTGACCTTCTCGGGCTGCTCGTCGTGGTGGTCGTGGTTGCCGAGCACCGCGACCACCGGCACGGGCAGGTCCCGCACTTCGCGGGCCACCACCCGCATCTCCTCGGGCGTGCCGTGCCGGGTCAGGTCCCCGGCGAGCAGCAGCAGATCGGCACAGTCGGGCAGGGTCTCGAACGCGGGCCGGAGCAGGCCCTGGCTGTCGGACCCCATGTGGATGTCGCCGACGGCGGCGAGGCGGATCACGACAGTTCCTCCGCATGGTCGGGGGCGGCGTTCTCGGCCACCACGACGTCGCAGCGCACCTCGAGCCCCGCCAGTTCGTCACGGACGGTCCGCAGCAGCGTGTCCCGGCAGTGCGTGGACGGGACGGTGCCGGTGACCAGCACGGAACCCGAGCGCACCTCCGCCCGTACGCCCAGCTCGCCGAGCTCCTCCTCGGCGAGCCGGTCGCGCAGATGGGCGACGCGGTACTCGACGTTGTCCCCGGCGGAGGAGGAGGTGGGGGCGGGGCCCGTGCCGGACGTCCTGCCCGCGCCGTGCGCCGGGTTGAGGGGATCTTCAGGCCAATGGCTCGGCTGGCTCATCACTGCTCCCGAGAGGGTTCGTCGTGCGGCGGGGCGATGACCTCCAGGCGTTCCAGGAGGAAGAAGAACGCCGCGGGCATGGGCTGCGCACCGCAGTCCCGGCGCAGCAGCTCCCAGTCGACCCGCTCACGCAGGATGCGGGCGATCGGCAGCACCGCGCCGAAGTCGCAGTGGTGTTCGGAGAAGGAGGCCAGCAGTCCGCGCAGCAGATCGGTGGGGGAGAGCACCGGCATCCGCACCGAGTCCACCGACAGCTCCTGCGCCCGCTCCAGCAGCTCCGTGTCGACCGGGCGGTGCGCCAGCTCGAAGATCAGGTCGACCTGCTGCCCCAGGCAGCCCGCCTTCAGCAGCCAGTCCTCCGGCGGGGTGAAGACGGTCAGCCCGGCCGCGCGCAGCGTGCCGGCGACCGCGTCGGCGTCCTCCGGGCGGATGCAGAAGTCGACGTCGTGCTGGAGGTTGCCGGTGCCCCCGTGGGCGTACACCGCCACGCTGCCGGCCAGGGCGAACGGGTGGCCCTCGCGCTTGAGGATCGCGCCGACCTGCTTGGCCGCCTCCAGGATCGCCTGGTTGCGGTCGACGGGCAGGTTTCTTTCCTGGTCGTCCCGTGCGTCCATGTCCTCACCCCGGGCGGTGGAACCCCCCGTGGCCAGCCGGAGCCCGGGAACGCCGGCGCGGTCCTCGACAGCGGCGTCGTCGGCGTGCGGCGTCATGTGCTGCCCCCTTTTCCGAGAAGTCCTTTGCAGGTACCCGGCGGCCGGGGATCGACACGGGGGCGCCCGCCGGGGCGCGTCACCCGGCCGGGACGTCGTCCATCGCCGCGTCCAGGAAGGCGGCCAGCTCCCGGCCCTCGGCGGTGACGGCCTCCCGCTCCGGCGCGGTGAGCGGGCGCAGCGGACGCACGTCCAGCCGCTCCTCGCGCACCGTCCAGGTGGCGGCGACCCGCCCGTCGACGAGGACCGCGCGGTGCCCCGCCACGGACAGCCCGAGGTGGGCGTCGTCGACGATCCGGCCGCGGTCCTGGTAGCCGAGGATCGCGTTGTCGAACGCGGGCAGGAACCGTACGGGGGCGGGCGTGTCCGGGTCCGGGCGCGGGGCGCCCGGCAGGTCGAGGAGCTCCCGGCCGCGCGCGTCGCGGAAGGAGACCAGCTCCTCGCGCACGGCCTTGACCGCGGCGGGCAGCCCCGCCAGCCCGCACCAGGCGCGCAGATCGGCGGTCGCTGCGGGCCCGTAGGCGGCGAGATAGCGGCGGACCAGCCGCTGCCCGACGGGGTCGCCGGCTGCGTCGGGCAGCGGCTCGACGTCCCGGCCCAGCCACGCCGCCAGCGGCAGGTTCCGTACGCCCGCCCTGGCCCGCCACAGACCGCGCGGCGGGAGCTGCGCCATCGGCACCAGGGCCGCGATCAGCAGCTCACCGAGCGCCCGGCGCGGCCGGCCGGGCCAGCGGTCCTCGACGCCCGCCACGAGCTCGGCCATGGTGCGCGCCCGCCCGTCGGCCATCACGGCACGGCCGGCCGCCGCCAGCTCGTCCAGGTCGACACCGGCCAGCTCCCGCCGGTACGCGCCCTGCGCCCGCTGGCGCAGCATGGCGTCGTGGCGGGAGCGCCAGGCCAGCGCGTCGTCGGCGGTCACCAGGTGCACGGTGCGGCGCATGAGGTGCGTGCGCACCACCGTGCGGCCGGTCAGCGCGGCGTCCAGTTCCGCGGGGTCGAAGCGGGCCAGCCGGGACCACAGGCCGATGAACGGCTCCTGCGGCTCCTGCGCCTGCAGCCCGCACAGGTGCGCGACCGTGTCGGCGACGCCGGCGTCGGCGCGGTCCAGCAGGCGCTGGCGGGCGAGGGTCGCGCGGTTGAGGGCGCGTATGTCCAGGACGGTGGCGGTGGTCATCAAGGTCTCCGGTCGTGGGCCCCGCGTGCGGGGCCGTCGTGGTGCGGCGACGTCCAGGACATCGTCCGCACCCCTTCTCGAAGGTGACCGGGGCCCGTGCGGCCCCGGCGGCTCGACAGGAACCCTCGCATCGGTGGCGGACAGGTGGTGTCCTCTATGATCCTCCGCGCCGGAGGATCAGCGGCGTGCCCCGCGCTCCGCCGTCGTCGGGCCCGGCACGCCCAGGGGGCGGGCCAGCCCCAGCACCCCCTCGTCCAACCGCTGCAGGTGCCGCAGCACCCGGTGCGTGACGCTGCCCGGGCGTGGTGCCCGGGTCTCGCCCGGGTCCAGCAGGGACGCCAGGCTCGGCCCGGACTCCATCTCCCTCGGCGCACCGCCGCCGCCCTCACCGCCCACCGCCCGCTCGTCCCGCACCTGCGCGAGCAGCACGTCGATGTTGTGCGAGATCCGCCGCCCCGCCAGCTTCAGCCGGGGATCCGCCGCGATCGTGCGGCTGAACGGCACCAGCTCCGCCGTCGCCGCCAGCGACCGCGCGTGGTACGCGCACGTCTCCAGCAGCGCCACCAGATAGCGGGCCGTCTGCCGCCGTCCGCGCAGCGGGGTGATCGGATGCGTCAGCGGCTTCGTCGAGGCGCGCAGGTCGTCCAGCGCCTTGTCGAGATCGCGCGCCTGGTCCAACAGGTCCACCGCGGGGCCGCCGCTGAGCTGCTCGACGGCCGCCTCGCTGACGTCGGCCAGCCGCACCAGCACCGTCGCGAGCAGCTCGTCCGTACGCCGGTCGGTCTGCACCGGCAGCACCAGCGCCGCCGCGACGATCCCGCACACCGCGCCCAGCACCGTCTCCTCGATGCGCAGCACCAGCACCGACAGGCTGTAGGTGTGCAGCAGCGTGTACAGCAGGCCCAGCATCGCGGTCACGAAGAACGACATCAGCGCGTACGACAGCGGCGCGGTGTAGAACATCGCGAAGATGAACAGCAGCACCAGGGCGAACGCGGTCCACGTGTGGTTGCCGACCAGCCCCGCGAGCCCCGCCCCGGCGACCACCCCGCACACCGTGCCCAGCACCCGCCGGTAGCCCTTGACCAGGATCTCGCCCGTGGACGCGGTGTTGAGGAAGACGACCCAGCAGGTCAGCACCGCCCAGTACCAGCGCTGGCTGGAGAGGAACTCGCCGCCCGCGATGGCCAGCGCCGAGCCCACCGCCACCTGGACGGCGGCCCGCGTGGTGGGCCGCTTCAGCCCCCGCGCCTCTTCCTCCTCGTCCTCCGCCTCGCGCTCGGCACCGGCGATGGCCGCGTCCTCGGCGTCCAGTTCCTCCCGGGAGCGGGTGGTCGCGGCGGTGTCGTCGGACTCGTCCTGCGGCCCGTCCAGCGCCAGCCGCAGACCGAGCACGGCCTTGGCGGCCTCGCCGATCCCCCGGAAGACGTCCTGCACGGCGGGCGGACCGGCGGGCACGTTGTCCTCGTCGCGGTAGCCGAGCAGCCGGTTGCGCACATGCGCCACGGAACTGTGCCGGTCCGCCGCGACCGGCCGGGCCATCAGCAGTCGCAGCGCCCGCAGGTCCCGGCGCAGGGTCTGCGTGACGTCGCCCCGGGCCGGCAGCCGGTTGCCGGGCGCGGGCGCCGGGGCGTTCGGCAGGTGCAGGGCGAGCGTGTCGGCCCGCTCGGCGCTGCGCGCGCTGAGCAGCAGCACGCCGAGCCGCTCGGCGGCGATTTCCGCCTCGGCGATGCGCCGCTGCACCAGCGCGGCCGTGGCCTGGTCGTCGGTGCCCTGCTCCAGCCGCCCCTGGACGAGCATCGCGCTCTCGTGCAGCCGGGCGGTGTGCCGCCGTACGTCGTCCAGGGCGGCGTCCAGCTCGTCGGGCGCCGCGTCGAGCAGGTCCAGCTGGGCCGCGATCAGCTGGGCGAGCCGCGCCCGGAAGGCCCCGCGCAGCCGCCGCAGCACCTGCTCGGGCGTGTCCCGTACGACGCCGAACCGCACCACCGCGCTGCACGCGAACGCCGTGGCCACCGCCGCGTACAGCGAGGGCAGGGCCGTCGGCGTGGCCCCGACGAACAGGGAGACGAAGTACAGCTGGAAGCCGATCAGCCCCAGCGCCGTGCCCCGGTCCCCGAACCGGCGGCTGTAGACCGCCGCGAAGATCAGCAGCAGGAAGAACAGGTCCCCGGCGACGACGTATCTCTGCAGCAGCGAGGCCAGGGTGACCGCGGCGAGCGCCACGGGCAGACCGAGCGCCAGGGTGATCGCCTGCGGCCGGCGCTCCTTCTCGCGGATCGCGAACGTGGACACCATGGCGGCCATCGCCCCGCCCACGAGATGCGGGACCGTGGCGCCGAACGAGGCGAGGACGGCGAGGGTGAGCCCGATCGAGCCCACCGTCCGCAGCCCGGCCATCAGCCGCAGCAGCCCCGGGTCGGACGCCGAGAGCCGATCCAGGACCCGGCTCCAGACGGGTCGTGCCGCATCCCTCACGCCGCCGTACTTCCTCCCGTTGCCGACCAAGATCCGCACGTCAAGCATGTCATGCCGGTCGCGGTCGGCGTAGTGGCGGGGCGGCCCGGACTCAGCTCGGGGCCGGGCGGGCGGTCACCGCTCCCGGTCGCCGCTCCCGCCGGGCTCCGGCTCGCCGCCGGCCACGGTGTCCGCGGCGTCCGACGGGTCGAGCCCCTCCTCGGGGTCCGGGCTCGTGCCGCTGCTGCCGCCGGGCTGCCCACCGCCGGTGGAGCCGTAGCCGCCGGGCGCACCGGGGACGCTGTCCGCGTCGGCCTCCTCCCGGCTGATGTGCCGGGTCGCCCGGACGTTGGCGCGCCGCTCGGGGTACGGATAACTGAACGGACGTGCCGCCGCACGCTCCTCATCGGCGGCCTCCGCGGAACGGGCGGCGGCGTCGGGATCGGAATCGGAACCGGGGTCACGTTGGTTGGTCATGCGCCCGCGAGTACCCGGGGGGTGGTGGCACATGCGGGACTTCGTCCCTATCAGGGGCGCGGGGAACTGCGCGATCTTTCAGCGGGGTCCGGGGGCGCAGCCCCCGGGGGTCGGGACGGGAAGGGGCGGCGGGGGCGAAACAACCAATCGCGACGTGCCGCATACGGACGCACTGCACGTGCCGCCTCGCGCGCGCGGCGCGATGGTGGACGGGGCGGCAGCCCCGAGCCCACTCCCCGCCGACCGAAGGAGCCGCCGCGCATGCCGGACCGCAAGGACCGCAAGGACCGCAAGGTACTCACCAACCGCCAGGGCCACCCCGTCCACGACAACCAGAACCAGCGCACGGTGGGCGCCCGCGGCCCCGCGACGCTCGAGAACTACCAGTTCCTGGAGAAGATCAGCCACTTCGACCGCGAACGCATCCCCGAGCGCGTCGTCCACGCCCGCGGCGTCACCGCGTACGGCTACTTCGAGGCGTACGGCGCCTGGGGCGACGAACCCATCGCCCGCCACACCCGCGCCAAACTCTTCCAGGAGCGCGGCAAACGCACCGACGTCGCCGTCCGCTTCTCCACCGTCATCGGCGGCCGGGACTCCTCCGAGACCGCCCGCGACCCCCGCGGCTTCGCCGTGAAGTTCTACACCGAGGACGGAAACTGGGACCTCGTCGGCAACAACCTCGGCGTCTTCTTCATCCGTGACGCCATCAAGTTCCCCGACGTCATCCACGCCCTCAAGCCGGACCCGGTGACCTTCGAGCAGCAGCCCCGCCGCATCTTCGACTTCATGTCGCAGACCCCGGAGACCATGCACATGCTGGTCAACGTGTTCAGTCCGCGCGGCATCCCCGCCGACTACCGCCACATGCAGGGCTTCGGCGTCAACACGTACAAGTGGGTCAACGACGAGGGCCGCACCGTCCTGGTCAAGTACCACTGGCTGCCCAAGCAGGACGTCCGCAGCATGACCGCCGAGGACGCCGCCGCCGTACAGGCCGAGTCCCTCGGCCACGCCACCAAGGACCTGTACGACGCGATCGCGCGCGGCGACTTCCCGGAGTGGGAACTGCACGTCCAGATGATGGACGACCACGACCACCCGGAGCTGGACTTCGACCCGCTGGACGACACCAAGACCTGGCCCGAGCAGGAGTTCCCGCCCCGGCCGGTGGGCCGGATGGTGCTGGACCGGATGCCGGAGAACTTCTTCGCGGAGAACGAGCAGATCTCCTTCGGCACCGGTGTCCTCGTGGACGGCCTGGACTTCTCCGACGACAAGATGCTCGTCGGGCGGACCTTCTCCTACAGCGACACCCAGCGCTACCGGGTCGGCCCCAACTACCTCCAGCTCCCCGTCAACCAGGCGAAGAACGCGGAGGTGCGCACCAACCAGCGCGACGGGCAGATGGCGTACCACGTGGACGGCGGCGGGGAGGATCCGATCATCAACTACGAGCCCTCCCTCATGGGCGGCCTGCGCGAGGACGAGTACCCGGCCCACGACGAGCAGGGCCCCGAGATCCGCGGCCGGCTCACCCGCAAGCGGATCCCGCGCGCCAACGACTACCTCCAGGCGGGCCAGCGGTACCTGCTGATGGAGGAGTGGGAGCGCGACGACCTGGTGAAGAACTTCATCGGCCAGCTCTCCCAGTGCGACCGCCCGGTCCAGGAACGCATGGTCTGGCACTTCCTCCTGGTCGAGAACGACCTCGGCCTCCGCGTCGGCGAGGCCCTGGGCATCACCCCCGACGACGTCAGCGCCCTCACCCCCCTCCCCGGCCAGGACCTCACGGACGAGGACCGGCAACGCCTGGCCAACCTGGGCAAGAACCCACCCCGGGACGTACAGGGCCTCACGATGACCCACTGCGTCCCGAACACCCGCGACGAAGCGTCACGCTGAGCGCCCCGTCAGGGGCGCGGGGAACTGCGCGAGAAGCCCCCACCCACCCGCACCCGACAACGCACCCCCCCCGGGGTCCAAGGGGCGGAGCCCCTTGAAGGGAAGGGAAGGGAAGGGTAGGGGCGGCGGGGGCGAGAAAACTTCCCCGAGGTTCACCCCCGCGCCCCCAACACTCCCTCCACCTCCGCCAGCACCTCCGTCACCCGCACCCCGAACCCCACATCACACGCACCCGCACCCCCACCGACCACCCCCGAGCCCACCGCACCCACCAACGCGTCGACCGCCCGCCCGAACGCCCCCACCGCCCCCTCCGAAGCCGCGGGCAACCCCACCACCCCCGCCTCCCCCCGCAACTCCACCGAGACCCCCGCCGCAGCCACCGGCGCCGTCAGACTCAGCGTCACCGCACTCGACGCGCCCCCCACATGCCGCAACACCGCATGCACCGTGTCCCCGGCCCCCCGCCCCGCCGCCTCCACCCGCTCGACATCCCCCAGCACCGGCATCAGCACGGACAACGCATGCGGCCCCACGTCCCACAACGCCCCCTTCTCCCGCCGCCACGGCGAGGCGGCATACGGACTGTCCCCGGTGAACACCGCCCCGAGCCACTCCGCCCGCGCCGTGAACCACCCACCCCGCGCGGCCTGCTCGGCGATCCACGCCTCGGTCGCCGACTGGAAGCGGGTGGTGAAGAACACCACCGACGCCACCCCCGCCGCGCGCACCGCCTCCGCGACCGCCCGCGCCTCGGCCACGGTGGTCGCGACGGGCTTGTCCAGCAGCAGATGCCGCCCGGCCCGCGCGGCCCGGACCGCGAGTTCCGCCTGCACGGACGGGGGCAGGGCGACGGCCACCGCGTCCACGTCCGCGAGGAGCGCGTCGACGTCGTCGTACGCGCGCGCGCCGTGCGGGGCGGCCAGCTCCGCGGCCGCCTCGGGGCGCCGGCCCCACACCCCGGTGAACTCCACCTCCGGGTGCGCCGCGAGCGCGGGCGCGTGCGCCGCGCGCGCCCAGGGTCCCGTGCCGAGCAGTCCGATCCGCATACGTGCCGCCGCCTTCCCTCGTGCCGACGGGCGTCCCTCGCCGAGGCCACGCCCACGTTCCGAGAGGGTGCCACGCGAAGCGCCCACCACACACCCCGCCCCACACCACACGACTGTGCGCACGCACAGTCCGCCGCTCCGCGGACGGGGCACGGGCACAGGGCGCGGCCCGGCGGCCCCGTCGAGCCGCAGCCGCCCCCACCCGCACCCGTACGGAAATGGCCCCTGCACACCCCTGGGGACCGACCGGACGGTATGTCATTCTTCGGGGCAGGACTGCCCGTCAGCCCGGCCCGGGGGAGGACCGTCATGCAGGACGCACTGCCGCACGCACTGCCGCACGCACTGCCGCACGCCCTGCCGTACGCACGGCCACGCGGGGCGGCGCGCCCGCAGCCGCCGGCCGGACCGGCCGCGCGGGGGCCGCGCGTGCGCTCGCTCATCGACGCCGACGCCCTCGGCGTCCTGCACCGGGCCGCCCGGACCCTCCTGGACGACCTGCCCGACCTCACCGACCGGCTGCTCGTCGCGCTGCGCGAGCAGGAGACCGCGTACCGGGCCGCCCTGGAGCGCGACCCCACCGGCATCCGGCAGGAGGCGCACCGCTCGCTGCGGCACAGCGTCGCCTCCCTGCTCGACCCGCGCGGCACCCGCGAGGCCGCCCGGCGCTGCACCTGGCGGATCGGCGCCGTCCGCGCGGAGCAGGGGCTGCCGCTCGACGCGCTGCTGCACGCCTTCCGGCTCGGCGGCTCCCTGGTCTGGCAGGCCCTCGTGGACGAGACCTCCCGCACCGCGCCCGAGGACACCCGGCTGCTCATCCACGTCGCCGCCGACGTGTGGAACTTCGTCGACGAGCACTGCACGCTCGTCGCCGAGGCGTACCGGCAGACCGAGCGGGAGCTGCTGTGGCGGCGCGAGAACCGGCAGCGGGTGCTGGCCGCCGCGCTGCTCGACGGCGTCTGCCGCATCGCCGACCTGCCCGAGACCGCGCGGGCGCTCGGCCTGCCGGAGGACGGGCGGTACGTCGTCGTCGCCGTGACCGGCGGAATCCGCCCCGGGGCGGGGGAAGTCGGCACCGTTCGTGCCGCGGTCGTGCCCGCCGGGGCCGACGTGCACTGGCACGCCGGTGCGGAGGCGGACCACGGCATCGTCCTCCTGCCGGACGGTGACCCGGACGCACTGCCGCGGCCGGGTGCGGAACTGCTCGCGGGGGCGCGGGTCGGAATCAGCGCGGTGGTCGACGGGCTGGCCGCGGTGGGGGACGCGCGGGCGCAGGCCGGCACCGCGCTCGGGATCTGCCCGGCGGGTGGTGGGTGGGTGCGGCTGGACGAGCATCTGCCGGAGGCACTGCTGCTGGCCAGTCCGGAGCTGGGGGTGGCGTTGGTGGAGCGGGTGCTCGGGAGGTTGCTGGAGGTGGAGCCGGGGGAGCGGGAGGTGTTGCTGGCGACGCTGTGGGCGTGGTTCGAATGCGGGGGGTCCGCGCGGGGGGTGGGAGAGCGGTTGTTCTGTCACCGGAACACGGTGCTGAACCGGTTGCGGAGGTGTGAGCGGTTGACGGGGCGGGTGCTGGGGCGTCCCGCCGATGCGGCGGAACTCAACCTGGCCCTGACGGCCCACCGCCTGCGCCCCACGTAGTCCTTTCGCCCCCGCCGCCCCCGGGGACGATGGGGGTTCCCCCTGCTCGAACGAAGTTGAGAGCTTGGGGGAGGGTGGGGGCGGCGGGGGCGAGGAAGGCCGCCCGGCCCTCAGGCGCTCGGGTCGAAGGGGACGCCTGCCGGGAGGGCCTTCTCCAGGTGGGGGACGAAGTTGCCGTCCTTCAGGCCGAAGTTCGCGCTGCCGAAGTCCGCCGCACTCAGCTTCTCCCGCAACCCCGCCGGATAACCGTCCCACCCCACCAGCGCCGGATACTGCCACACATGCTCATGGTTCTCCGGCGGCTCGTCGTTCGCCGTCGCCGGCCGGAAGCAGTGCGTCCCGATCCCGTCCTTGTGGTACACCACCTTCGGATGCGTCCCCTCCCACCGCATCTGATCGGCCGCGTAGATGTCGAAGTCCCCGTGCGCCGACGTCGCCACGTACTTCGCCTCACCCCCCTGCACCCACACCACCACGTGCTCCCAGTCGTGCCGGTGCCCCCCGAGCGAGATCCCCGGCAGCGCCTGGTCCTTCTCGAAGTAGCTCCCGTACAGAATCGCGCACCACCCGTTGTCGCACTTCTCCCGGGAGTACCCGTTGGTGTTCTCCAGGTCGGAGGCGTCCCGGCAGTTCCCGTTCAGCGCCCCGGTCGGCTTCAGACCGGGATTGAGCGTGCCGTCCGGCCCGATCGCGGGCGTGGCGTAGCAGCCGTCGGTGTCGTAGTCGTAGGCCGGCTGGAAGGTCCGCTCCAGCGTGTCCGCGTGGGCGGGCAGCGCGGCCGGCGGGGCGGCGAACGCGACGCCGGACGCCGCCACGACCAGCGTGACGGCGGCGCCGAGGGTGAGGAATGCTCTGCGGATCCGGATGCGCGAGCGGGTCTTCACGTCTCCTCCTGGGAGCCGGGCGCACGGCAGGGGCCATGGGCACACGACTTGGGTACGCGGCACGGACATGCGGCACGGATTGACATGCCCAAGTCACCCTCCCGGTACGCGCGGAACGGGAAGCGGAACGTGAACGGGGCGCGGACGACGCCCCGGTGAAGCCTCGGCGAACCCGGCGGCAGCCGGACACCCCCTTCCGGCGGCGGGCCCCGGCTGACAGACTTCCGAGGGTGTTCGACTTCGACATGATCGTCATCGGATCCGGCCCCGGCGGCCAGAAGGCCGCCATCGCCGCGGCCAAACTGGGCCGCACGGTCGCCGTGATCGACCGCCCCGACCGGCTCGGCGGGGTCTCCCTGCACACCGGCACCATCCCCTCCAAGACCCTGCGCGAGGCCGTCCTCTACCTCACCGGCCTCACCCAGCGCGATCTGTACGGCCAGAGCTACCGGCTCAAGGAGAACATCACCGTCGCCGACCTCACCGCCCGCACCGAGCACGTCGTGGGCCGCGAAGTCGACGTCATCCGCAGCCAGTTGTCCCGCAACCACGTCTCCCTGCTGGCCGGCACCGCCCGGTTCGAGGACGAGCACACCGTCGCCCTGGAGGAGCCCGACGGCGACGGACGGATGCTCACCGCCGAGCACATCGTCATCGCCACCGGCACCCGCCCGGCCCGCCCCGCGAGCGTCGAGTTCGACGGGAGGACGATCCTGGACTCCGACAACGTGCTGCATCTGGAGCGGGTGCCGCGGTCCATGGTCATCGTGGGTGCGGGCGTGATCGGCATGGAGTACGCCTCCATGTTCGCCGCGCTCGGCAGCAAGGTCACCGTCGTCGAACAGCGTCCCGGCATGCTGGACTTCTGCGACGCGGAGGTCGTGGAGTCGCTCAAGTACCACCTGCGGGACCTCGCGGTCACCTTCCGCTTCGGGGAGACCGTGAGCGCGGTCGAGCGCCACACGGGCGGCACGCTCACGGTGCTGGCGAGCGGCAAGAAGATCCCCGCCGACGCGGTGATGTACTCCGCCGGGCGGCAGGGGCTGACCGACGGACTGGCTCTGGACAAGGCGGGGTTGACAGCCGACAGGCGCGGCCGGATCACCGTCGACGAGCACTACCGCACCTCGGTGCCGCACATCTACGCCGTCGGGGACGTCATCGGCTTCCCCGCGCTCGCGGCGACCTCCATGGAGCAGGGCCGGGCGGCGGCGTACCACGCCTGCGGGGAGCCGGTGCACCCGATGCACGACCTCCAGCCCATCGGCATCTACACCATCCCCGAGATCAGCTTCATCGGGCGCACCGAGGCCCAGCTCACCGAGGACTGCGTGCCGTTCGAGGTGGGCATGTCCCGCTACCGGGAGCTGGCCCGGGGGCAGATCATCGGTGACTCGCACGGCATGCTCAAGCTGCTCGTCTCCCCGCAGGACCGCAAGCTGCTCGGGGTGCACTGCTTCGGCACCGGCGCCACCGAACTCATCCACATCGGGCAGACGGTGATGGGCTGCGGCGGCACGGTGGACTATCTCGTCGACGCCGTCTTCAACTACCCGACGCTCGCCGAGTCGTACAAGGTGGCCGCGCTGGACGCCACCAACCGGATCCGGCAGATCGACCGCCTGCAGGGCTGAGCGGCGGCGGCCCCGGCGACGTAAGGGAGGGTGCGGGCAGGCCGCCCGCACCCCGCCCGCCGCCGGAGGTACCGCGTCCGTGACGACCCTCGACCCCGCCGCCCCGCCCGGGACCCGGCGGCGCGACCCGCAACCGCCGCCGGAGAGCCGGGGCCCGCGGCTCGACTCCTCCCTCGGCCTGGCGCTGCTGCTGTTGCCGGCGGTCGTCCTCCAGGGCCCGATCCGGCGGGCGCTGGGCGCGCCGGTGATGCAGAGCTGGATGACCGTGTTCGTGGCGGTGGTGGTCCAGGCGCTGCCCTTCCTCGTCCTCGGGGTGCTGCTGTCGGCCGCGCTCGCGGTGTTCGTGCCGCCGTCGTTCTTCGCCCGCGCGCTGCCGTCCCGGCCGGCCCTCGCGGTGCCGGTGGCCGGAATGGCGGGGGCGGTGCTGCCCGGTTGCGAGTGCGCCTCCGTGCCGGTGGCCGGGGCGCTGGTGCGGCGCGGGGTGGCGCCGTCGGCGGCGCTGGCGTTCCTGCTGTCGGCGCCGGCCGTCAACCCGATCGTGCTGACCGCCACCGCGGTCGCCTTCCCCGGCCACCCGGAGATGGTGGCCGCCAGGTTCGGGGCGAGTCTGCTGGTGGCGTGCGCGATGGGCTGGCTGTGGCAGCGGCTGGGCCGCGCGGACTGGCTGCGCCCGCCCCGTCCGCCGGCCGGTGACCGGAGCAGGGGCGAAGCGTTCTGGGACTCGGTACGGCACGACGTGGTGCACGCCGGCGGGTTCCTGGTGCTGGGCGCGACGGCCGCCGCGACCCTGAAGGCGGTGGTGCCGGCCGGGTGGCTGGAGGGCGCGGCCGGTGAGCCCGCGGCGGCGGTGCTCGCGCTCGCCGTGCTGGCGGTGCTGCTGTCGATCTGCTCGGAGGCGGACGCCTTCGTGGCCGCCTCGCTGTCCCAGTTCTCGCTCACCGCGCGGCTGGTGTTCCTGGTCGTCGGGCCGATGATCGACCTGAAGCTGTTCGCCATGCAGGCGGGCACGTTCGGCCGCGGGTTCGCGCTGCGCTTCGCGCCGGCGACGTTCGTCCTGGCCGTGGTGGTGCCGGCGGCGGTGGGGACGGTGCTCTGGTGAACCGGCACGCACAGGCGGTCGTCCTGTTCCTGACCGGCACGGCCCTGCTGCACGCCGGGCTGACGGACCTGTATCTGCGGTACGTCAAGGCCGGGCTGCGGCCGCTGCTGCTCGCGGCCGGTGCCGTCCTGATCGTCACCGCGGCGGCCACCGCCTGGTACGACCTGCGGCGGGCCCGGGCCGCCCGCCGGGACCGCGCGGAGCAGCGGGAGGCGGGACACGTCCACCGCGAGCCGTGGGTCTCCTGGCTGCTGGTGCTGCCGCTGCTCGCGCTGATCCTTCTCGCCCCGCCCGCCCTCGGCTCCTACAGCGCGATGCGCACCGGTACGGCCCTGCAGGCGCCGTTCGGTTATCCCCCGCTGCCCGCCGGGAACCCGGTCCCGCTGGACCTCGTCGACTACGCGGGCCGGGCGGCGTACGGGCACGGCCGCGGCCTGGGCGACCGGAAGGTCCGGATCACCGGATTCGTCGCACTCGACGGCGCCGGACGGCCGTATCTGGTGCGGATGGCGCTGAGTTGCTGCGCCGCCGACGCCCAGCCGGTGAAGGTCGGACTGACCGGGCGGGTGCCCCCCGTGCTCCAGCCCGACAGCTGGCTGACGGTGGTCGGCACCTACACGCCGGAGCACGCCGAGGATCCCGTCAACGGCCGGAGAATCCCCTATCTGGACGTGAGCCTCGCCACAGTCGTGCCGGTGCCGCACGATCCGTACGACGAGAGCTGGAACACCTGAGAAGGGGTCCACAACGCGTTCCGCCCACGTCCCGAGCGTGCCCCGGGCGTCCCTCGGACGCGCTCGCGTCGGGCCCCGCCCTAACTGCCCCACTGGTCACGGAGCGTGAGGCAACCATTCACTCGTTCGATTCGTATATCCACGTGGAAGCGGCGCCGACCCCCGGTCACGGGGGGCGTCCGGAGCACCACCGACCGCTTCCGCGAGGATCACCGAGCGAGGAGAAACGATGCAGCTGTTCGCCCTCAACTATGCCGTCCCTGTGAAGGAGTTCGAGGTCAGCGCTCCGTACACCTACGACTCCGCACTGCAGTTGAACGTGTTGGCCAACGGCCGGATCGCCGCCCACGACGCCGCGCTGATGCGCGAACTGGGGGCGACGACCTCGACCGCCGGGTCCAAGACCCACTTCGACGACTGAACACGGGGCGCGACGATGACGGTGCTGATCCTCACCGGCGAGGAGGACGTGACGGCGGATCTGGTGGTGGCCGAACTCCATGCCGCGGGTGCTCCGGTGGTCCGGCTCGATCCGGCCGATCTGCCGGGGACGGTGGCCCTCTCGGGCGAGTACGTGCACGGCGGTTTCCGCGCGCATCTCTCCGTCGGCGGGCGGCTGGTGAGCATGGACGGGCTGAGATCGGTCTGGGTGCGCAGACCGGGGACGCCCGGGGCCCGGTCCGGCTGGCCGTCCGACTGGCTGAGCGAGGAGTCCGGGCAGGCCCTGTACGGCATGCTGCGCAGCGCCGACGTCCGCTGGATGAACCATCCGGACGCGGCCCGCCGCGCCCGGTACAAGCCCTGGCAGTTGCGGCTGGCCCAGCGCGGCGGACTGCCGGTGCCGGCCACGCTGATCACCACGTTCCCGCAGGCCGCCCGTGACTTCGCCACGCGCTACCCGGACCTGGTGGTCAAGCCGGTCTCGGGCACGCATCCCCAGCACCCGCCCCGCGCGGTGCCCACCAGCAGGGTCGCCCCGGGCACGGACTTCGCGGCGGTCGCCCACGGGCCGACGCTGCTGCAGCGGCGCGTCGCCAAGCGCGCCGACATCCGGCTGACCGCCGTCGGCGACCGGATACTCGCCGCCCGCAAGGAGGTTCCCCCCGACGCCGACCCGGACGAGGTCGACGTCCGCTTCGCCCGCTCCGACACGCCGTGGAAGCCGGTGGAGACCCCGCCGAGGGTCGCCGGGGCCGTGCACGCCTATCTGCGCGAGGCGGAACTCGCCTACGGCGCCTTCGACTTCGCCGAGGACGCCGACGGCATCTGGTGGTTCCTGGAGTGCAACCAGTCCGGCCAGTTCGGCTTCGTCGAGGCGGAGACGGGGCAGCCGGTCGCCCGTACGGTGGCCCGGTGGCTGGCCTGCCAGGACGGCACCGGCCCGGAGGACGGGGGCGGCGGCCGCTCCGCCGCCCCGCGCCCCGCTCGGTGACCGGACGTCACTCAGTGACGGGAGGACAGATACGCCTCCACGCCGGGCGCCTCGTGCGCGTCCTCCTCGTTCACCAGACCGCCCACCGCGTCCGCGTCCGGCTCGAGCACATACGTCTGCAGGCTCGCGGGGCGCGTCTCGTCGGAGAAGTCCTGCGGGGTGCCGAGCCCGGTGTCGAGGTGCTTCTGCGTGTGGTGCGCCGCCACCACGTCCGCCCGGTCCAGACTGCCCGCCTCGCACGCCTTCTTCAGGTCCGCGCCCAGAAGCTGGGCGGCGTTGTAGCCGGAGAGCACGCCCGAGTCGACGACGGACCCCGGGTACTTCTTCCCGTACGCCTTCACCATGCGCTCGACCCCGGGGATGTCCGCGCTGACGGCGGGGGCCGCGCTGACGACGTGCAGCATGCCCTCCAGCGCCTTCGCGGCGGGGGTCTTGAGGAGCTGGGGCGCGAAGCCGGGGGCGCTGCTGACGATCGGCACCTTCAGGCCGCGGGCGGCGGCGACCCCCGCGAGCGAGGCGGTCTGGGCCGGGCCCGCGCTGATCAGCACGGCCTTGACGCCCTCCTTGCGCAGGGCGGTGACCTGGGCGGACAGATCGGTGTCGGTGGCCTTGATCTTCTGCCCGACCACCTTCATCCCGGCCCGCTTCGCCGCCCAGGTGGAGCCCTCCAGGGCGTTGGCGCCGTAGTCGCCCTCGAAGTAGACGTGGCCGATCGTGTCGCCCTTGCCGAGCTTCTTGGTGCGGGTGAGGTAGTCGACGGCGGCGAGCATGTCGACGTCGTAGGTGGTGCCGAAGACCTGGACGGCGTCGTTGCCGAGCAGGGCGGCCGACCAGGCCTGCGGGAAGGTGAGCATGTGGTCGCGCTGGAGGTCGTCGAGCAGGGCGGCGACCACCGGGGAGCCGACCACCTGCGGCAGCGCGACGACGGAGGAGGAGAGGTCGGCGTAGGCGCTGACGGCCTTCTGGACGTCGTAGCCGTGGTCCTTGACGGTGATGCGGACCTTGCGGCCGCAGATGCCGCCGTCGGCGTTGGTCTCGTCCGCCCACAACTGCTGGGCCTGCACGATGCTCTTGCCGAGGGTGGCGTACGGGCCGGACAGGTCGGTGAGGGCGCCGAGCCGGATGACGGTGTCGCTGACGCCGGGTCCGGTGCGGACGCCGTCGGCGCCGTCACCGTCCCCGCCCGACGAACCGGCCGACTTCGAGCTGCACGCGGTGCCGGCCAGCAGGACGGCCGCCAGCGCGGCCGCGAGGGCGAGCCGGCGGCTGCGCCGCGGGGTGTGCGGGGCGCGCCGGGTGCGCGGGGTGTACGGGGCGTTCACGAGGTGGGCTCCTTGGTTCGGGCGGCGGAGGTCGGCGGACGGGGGACCGGCGGGCCGGTGTCCGCGCGGGTGCGGCGGGACCGGAGCCGGGCGGTGGCACGGCGCAGCCGGGCGACGGGCCCGTGCGGGCCCTCGGGGGCGTACAGCAGGACGAGGACGACGGCGGCGCCGTAGAGATAGCGGGAGGCCTCGGTGGGGCCGACGGCTCCCTCCGTGGCGCCGGGGGTGGCGACGAACGGGATGTGGTCGGCGTACCGGGCCATCAGCAGTGGCAGCGCGGTCACGAAGCAGGCCCCGGCGGTGGCGCCCGCCACCGAGCCGAGGCCGCCGATGACGATCATGGCGAGGTAGTCGACGGAGAGCGCGAGCCCGAAGTAGTCGGGCACGACCCGGCGGAACGCGAGCGCGAGCAGTACCCCGGCGAGGCCCGCGTACATCGAGGAGACGACGAAGGCCGCCGAGCGGTGCCGGGCAACGGCCACCCCGAGTACCGCCGCCGCCCGCTCGCTGTCGCGCAGCGCCACCAGCGCCCGGCCCGGGCGGCCGCGCAGCAGGTTCCGCGCGCTCCACCAGGTGCCGGCGAACAGCGCGAGCCCCAGGTACCACAGCCGCTCCTCCGCGCCGAACGGCACGCCGAGGACGACGAGTTCGGGGTCGTAGGCGGTGAACGCGAACCCGCCGACGGCCATCGGCGGCACCGAGCGGCCGTTGAAGCCGCCGGTGACGGTGTCGGCGGCGAGCAGCAGATGGTGGCCGAGGAAGACCAGCGCGAGGGTGGCGACGCCGAGGTAGATCCCGCGCACCCGCCCCGCCACGGGGCTGAACAGCAGCCCGGCGAGCCCGGCGAGCAGGACGGCGAGGACGAGGGCGAGCAGCGGCGGCAGCCCGGGCCCGGGTTCGCCGGCCAGCCAGACGTAGCCGTAGGCGCCGACGGCGAGGAAGAAGGCGTGCCCCAGGGACAGTTGACCGGCGGTGCCGGTGAGCAGGGACAGTCCGACGGCGCCGATGGCGGCCGCCATGCAGAACAGTCCGGTGCGCAGCCAGAAGGCGTCCAGGTAGAAGGGGAGCGCGCAGAGCAACAGGGGCGCGGCGACGAGGAGGACGGTGCGGGACGGGAGCGGACGGCGGCCCCGCGGTGCGGAGGGCTCAGACACGGGCGGCCCCCTTCCCGCCGAACAGCCCGGTGGGCCGTATCAGGAGGACGACGACCATCACCGCGTACGGCGCCACGTCGGCGAACCCCTCGCCGAGGACGTGCAGTTGGCTCTGGTAACCGGCGACGAGGGCCTCGGTCAGCCCGATCAGGGCGCTGCCGGCGAGGGCGCCGCCCGGGGAGGCCATGCCGCCGAGGACCGCGGCCGGGAACGCCGTCAGCGCGATCTGCCCGGTGGTGCGCTCCAGGCCGGGTGCCGGGAAGGCGGCGAGGAAGACGGCGGCGAGCGCGGCGAGCGCGCCGGCCAGGCACCAGGCGAGGGTACGGACGCGGGCGAGCCGGATGCCCATGAGGGCGGCCGCCTCGGTGTCCTCGGCCGCCGCGCGCAGCGAGAGGCCCCAGGGGGTGAAGCGGAACAGGGCGAACACCGCGCCGATGACGAGCGCCGACACCGCGAGGGCGGCGAGCCGGCTGTCGGCGACGGTGACCGGTCCGAGGGTGGTGACGGCGTCGCCCCAGGGGTCGCCGAGGGAGAGCAGATCGCCGCCGATGCGCCGGGTCAGCTCGGTGGCCAGCAGGATGTCGACGCCGAGGGTGGCGATGGTGCGCACATGGGCGGTGTGCGGATCGGCGCCCTCCTGGCGCGGCAGCAGCCGGTCGACGGCGCCGGCCGCCAGGGCGGTCGCGAGGACGGCGACCGCGAGGGCGCCGGCGAAGCCGAGGGAGGTGTGGAGCACGGCGGTGAGATAGCCGCCGAGCAGCAGCAGCGAGCCGTGGGCGAAGTTGAGGACTCCGGAGGCCTTGAAGACGATGACGAAGCCGAGGGCGACCAGGGCGTGGACGGCACCGAGGGCGAGTCCGCCGAGCGCGATGTCGAGCAGTTCGGTCATGCCGCCTCCTCCCCCGCGCCGCCGAGGTAGGCGCGGAGCACCTCGGGGTGGCGGCGGACCTCGTCGGGGGTGCCGTGGGCGAGGGGCCGGCCGAAGTCGAGGACGGTGACCTCGTCGGCGAGCCGCATCACCAGGCCCATGTCGTGCTCGACGAGCAGGACGGACAGGCCCAGCGCGGCCCGGACCGCGGCGACGACGTCGGCGGTGCGGGCTCGTTCGGCGGGGTTCATGCCGGCCACGGGTTCGTCGAGGAGCAGTACGCGGGGCTCCAGGCAGAGGGCGCGGGCGAGTTCGACGCGTTTGCGGTCGCCGTAGGAGAGGTGGGCGACAGGGGCGTCGAAGTGCGGCCCCAGGCCCACGAGTTCGGCGAGTTCCCGGGCCCGTTCCCGGTGCGCGCGCTCCTCGCGCCGGGCGGCGGGCAGCCGCAGCGCGGTGGCGGTGTACCCGGTGCGGGTCAGCGCGTGCCGGCCGAGCATGAGGTTGTCGGCGACGGTGGTCCCGGTGGTGACGAGGTTCTGGAACGTACGCGCCAGACCGAGCGCGGCGATCCGGTGCGGGGCGAGCCGGGTGAGTTCCGTGTCGCCGAGCAGCACCCGCCCGGCGGCCGGCCGGCACAGTCCCGACAGGACGTTGAAGCAGGTCGACTTCCCGGCCCCGTTGGGCCCGATCAGCGCGTGCACGGTACCCGGCGCGACGGTGAGGGAGACCCCGTCGAGCGCGGTCAGCCCGGCGAACCGCACGGTGACGTCGCTCAGGCGGAGCGGCGGGGGCGGGCCGGGAATCCGGGTGGCCGCCGGCCGGCCGCGGTGCTGGACGCTCACGCGGCCCCCTGCCCGCCGGCCGCGGCGCCGGGGGTTGTGTCCGCCGGCTCCCCCAGGTAGAGGCGGCGTACGGCGTCGGTGCGGGCCAGCTCGTCGGCGGAGCCGGAGAGGCGGACCTCGCCCACCTCCAGGACGTACGCGTGGTCGGCGAGGGCCAGCGCCATGCCGACGTTCTGCTCGACCAGCAGCACGGCGGTGCCCTGGTCGTGGATGGTGCGCAGGACCTCGGCGATGCGTTCCACCATCCGGGGGGCGAGGCCGAGCGAGGGTTCGTCGAGCAGCAGCAGACGGGGGCGGGCCATCAGGGCGCGGCCGATGGCGAGCATCTGCTGCTCGCCGCCGGAGAGGAGGCCGGCGGCCTGTCCGCCGCGTTCGGCCAGCCGGGGGAAGAGGGTGAGGACGCGGTCGCGGGTGGCGCGGGTCGCGGTGGTGCTTCGGCGGCCGAGGGCGCCGGCGCGGAGGTTCTCGTCCACGGTGAGCCCGGCGAACACCCGCCGCCCTTCGGGTACCTGGACGACTCCGGCGCGGACGGCGGCGACCGGGTCGCGGCCGTCGAGCACGGTCTCGCCGTAGCGGATGCGGCCGCTGGTGAGGGCGCCGCGGTGGTGGCGGAGCGTGCCGGAGACCGCGCGCAGCAGGGTCGTCTTGCCGGCGCCGTTGGCGCCGAGGAGGGCGACGATGCCGTGCGGCGGGACGGTCAGGGTGACCGCCCGCAGGGCGGAGACGGTGCGGCCGTAGGTGACGTCCAGGTTCTCGATGTGCAGCGCGGGTGCGGATGACGGGGGTGGTGCGGGCATCGCGGCTCCTCGGGTGGGGAGCGTTCACGACAGCACGGGTGGAGTGGGGTGGACAGGGCGGTGCGGGGGGTCTGGGCGGGGGCCCAGGAGGTGGGGGGCGGGGTTGGGCGTGGGCCCAGGGGGCGGGGGGCGAGGAAGAGCCTGGTCCGCGCCCGGAGGGTTACCGTTCCCGATCACGGAAACACGGGTCACAACGCACCCCGGGAGAGGAGGCCCCGATGACCGCCGACCGTATGGGAGACGACGTCTACCAGCCCACCGGCAGCAATGAGGAGCAGGAGGACGCCAGCCCCCTGGACATGGAGGACGCCGTCGGCGAGCGCACGTACGACGACACGCTCGACGAGGGCTACTCACCCCCCGAGAAACCCCTCGGCGTCACCAAGACCGGCACGACCGCCGAGGAACAGCGCGAGGGCGAGACGCTCGACGAGCGCCTCTCCCAGGAGGTCCCCGACGTGACACCCCCGCCCGGCGACGGCATCGGCGACACCGCCGACACCGACGGCGAACCCGTCGACCCCGAGGCGGGCGACACCCGCTCCGGCCGCCTCGTCGCCCCCGACCAGGGCGCCCACACGGACACCACCAAGGAACTCGTCGCCGAGGACGAGGGCATCGACGGCGGCGCCGCCGGCGCCGAGGAGGCGGCGATGCACACGATCGAGGACGACACCGCCCTCCCGGAGGACCGGCAGGACTGACGGGGCCGACAGGGGCGGCAGGGCTGACCAGCGGGTATCACACACGGTGACGGACGCGGCACGTGCGGGTGACACGAACGCGCGCCTATATGGCGAAACCGGTCATACCGACCATAACTTCGTCCTATGACGAAACCTCAACTGCGCGTTCTCGCGCTGTCCGCCGCCACCTCCGCCGTCCTCGGCCTCACCTGGGGGGCGCCCCAGGCCCACGCCGCCGGCGCCGTCCTCCGGGTGGACGCGGGGGAGTCCGTCCAGCGGGCCCTCGACGCCGCCCAGCCGGGTGACACCGTGTACCTCGGCCCCGGCACCTACCGGGAGAGCATCCAGGTCAAGAAGTCCGGCGTCACCGTGCGCGGCGCCGGCGACCGTACCGTCCTCGTCCCCGCCACCACCAAGGCCCGCGCCGCGAACGCCTGCGCCGCCGCGGGCAACGGCATCTGCGTCCAGGGCACCGCCGCCCACCCGCTCGAGGACGTCCGGATCAGCGACCTGACGGTGCGCGGGTTCAAGAAGAACGGCGTGTGGGCCAGCCGCACCGACGAGCTGGTCGTCCACCACGTGACCGCCGAGAAGAACGGCACGTGGGGCATCGCCCAGGAGCGCTCCACCGAGGGCCGCTTCGTCAACAACACCGCCCGCGCCAACGGCGACGCCGGGATCTTCCTGGCCAACACCGTGGACACCGAGGGCGGCGCCACCGACGCCGAGGGCGCGCTGGTCCGCGGCAACGACCTGGTCGGCAACCGCATCGGCCTCACCGTCCGGCGGCTGCGCAACCTGATGGTCGAGGCCAACGACATGACCGCCAACTGCGCCGGCATGTTCGTCGTCGGCGACGAGAACAAGCCCCGCGTCGGCGACCTCACCGTCCGGCTCAACCACGTCCACCACAACAACAAGCGCTGCGCCGCCACCGACCGGCTGCCGGTCCTCCAGGGCTCCGGCATCGTCCTGACCGGCGCCGAGAAGGTCCACGTCGTCCGCAACACCGTCGAGGACAACAAGGGCACCTCCCCGATGTCCGGCGGCATCGTGCTGTTCAAGAGCTTCGTGGGCGCCCTCAACGAGAACAACCTCATCGAGGACAACAAGCTGCGCGACAACGGCCCCGCCGACCTCGCCAACCGGGACACCCCGAAGAACAACACCTTCCGCGGCAACACCTGCGGGACCTCCGAGCCCGCCGCCCTGTGCGGCAACCGCACGCTGCCCGCCGAGGGGCCCGCGGGAGGCCGTCGATGACGACCGTCGAGACCGGCTCCGCCACGCCGGTCACCGGCACCGGCGACGAGCCCGCGAAGAACGGTGCCCCCGCCCCGATGCGCCTGCGCGGCCTCGCCTTCGGCGCCGCCCGCTCCGCCGCGCTGCGCGCCGCCGTCCGGCTCGGCGTGGCCGACGCGCTCGGCCCCGCCCCCGCCACCGCCGAGGAGCTGGCCCGCTCCGTCGGCGCCGAACCCGGGCCGCTGCGACGGCTGTTGCGCGCCCTGGCCTGCCAGGACGTCTTCGCCGAACGCGTCGACGGCACCTTCGCCCACACGGAGCTGTCGCTGCTGCTGCGGGAGGACGACGAGCACAGCCTGAAGGACGTCGTCCTGTGGTGCACCGAGCCCTGGACCTGGGAGGTGTGGCCGCTGCTCGACGAGGCCGTCCGCACCGGCGGCAACGTCGTCGAGGGCCTCTACGGCAAGGGCTTCTTCCAGTACCTCAACGAGGACGCGCCGGCCTCCGCCGCCGTCTTCAACCGTGCCATGACCCGCTCCAGCGAGCAGTCCGCGCGGGACGTGGCGGCCGCCCTGGACCTCACCGGCGCCGAGTCGGTCGTCGACATCGGCGGCGGCCAGGGCCATGTGCTGGCCTGTCTGCTGGAGAAGTACCCGGACGTGCGCGGCGTCCTGCTGGACCTGCCCAAGGTCGTGGAGCGGGCCGACGCCCGGCTGCGCCCCGGCGGCGCGCTCGCCGACCGGGCCCGCACCGTGCCCGGCGACTGCCGCGAGGACATCCCCGTCCACGCCGACGTCTACGTCATCAAGAACGTCCTGGAGTGGGACGACGACAGCACCCGCCGCACCCTGGCCAACATCCGCGCGGTGGCCCGGCCCGGCGCCCGGGTGGTGGCGATCGAGAACCTCGTCGACGACACCCAGTCGATGCCGTTCACCAGCGCCATGGATTTGCTGCTCCTGCTCAACGTGGGCGGCGCCAAGCACACCGAGCGGAGCCTGACCGAGCGGCTGGACGCGGCGGGCCTGATCATCGACACCGTCCGCCCCGTCAACCCGTATCTGCACGCCTTCGAGTGCCGCGTTCCCGAGTGAGTCCGGGCCCACGGCACACCAAGGCCGCCGGCCCCCGCCTCGACGAGGCGGGGGCCGGCGGCCTTCGTGGGGGGTGCGGGTCCGTCAGCCGGTGATGGCCGCCGCCGTGTCCCGCTCCGCGTCGCGCTCCCAGTGGTAGAACCGCTGGGCCATCGCGTCCTTGGGGCCGCGCCACGTCTCGGGGTCGTACGGCATGACGTACGCCTCGAGGCGGTCGCTGATGCCCCGGAACTCCGGGTGCTCGGCGAGCTCGGCGATCGCCGGGCCCGGGTCCCGCTCGCTCTCGATGAGGTGCAGGTACACGTCACCGAACTGGAACAGGCTGCGGCTCTTGACGCCCACCAGGTGCGGCAGTTCGCCCCGGTCGGACTCGGCGAACACCTTCGCGATGTCCGGGGCCGCGCCCGGCTTCATCCTCGCGACGATCATCGTGTGGTGCACAGGACTTCTCTTCCCTTTCCGGTGTGCGTTCGGCCGTGTCACTCGGCCCGTACGGCGGCGGGCTGCCGCGAGCGGGCGGCCTGCTCGATCCGGTCGCGGATCAGGTCCAGCTGGATGCGCGAGTTGGTGTTGATCCGGGCGGTCATCCCCGCGTCGTCCACCGGCGCCTCGGGCTTCATGGCGAAGTCCTGCGTCCAGTGCATCCGGGTGCCGTCCGGCGTCTCCTCGTACTCCCAGCGGATGTCCATGTACTGGAACGGGCCGGGCTCGACGCGGCGGGCCCGCACCGTGCGCGCGGCGCGGTCGACGGTACGCTCGGAGACCCAGCTCCACACCGTGCCGTTCTCGTCCGGGTGCATGGTGAGCCGGAACCGCGTCCGGTCGCCGTCGCGCTCCATGATCTCCACGGCCGCGTACTCGCTGAACAGGTCCGGCCAGTTCGCCAGGTCGTTGGTCATGTCCCAGACCAGGTCGAACGGCGCCGCGATCGTCACCTCGTTCTCGGTGTGCCCGGCCATGTCACACCCCCGCCGCGAGCGAGCCGTTGACCATCTTCAGGAAGTCCGCCGGGGACTTGCACTTCTCGGCGTCCTCCGGCAGCGCGAGGCCGTAGCGCTTCTCCAGCTCGCCCACGATGCCCAGCAGGCCCAGGGAGTCCAGGCCGAAGGCGTCGAAGCCGGCGTCGACGCGCCGCTCCAGCTCGGCCGCGTCGACCGCGACGCCGGCGGTCTGCTTCATCAGCGCCGCCAGTTCCCCCACGGTCACCTTCAGTGTCGTCTGTTCGGTCATGCTGTCTGACTCCTTCACTCGTCGGAACCGGTGGCGCCGTGCCGCAGCACGAGCGCCGAGTTGGACCCCATCAGTCCCCGGCTGAGCACCAGCGCGGTGCGCAGCTCGGCCGGCCGGGCACGGCCGGCGACGAGGTCCAGGTCGTGGCAGACGTCGAAGACGTTCGGGGTGGGCGGGACCAGGCCGTGCTCCATGGCGAGCACGGCCGCCGCCGCGTCCAGCACCGCCGAGCCGCAGTAGGCCCGTCCGGTACCGGTCTTGGGGGCGGTCACCGGCACCCGGCGGGCGTGCGGGCCGAGCGCGTCGGCCAGCGCCAGCGCCTCCGCCCGGTCCGCCTCCGGGGTGCCGAGCGCGTCGGCGAAGACGACGTCCACGTCCTGCGGTCGGCAGCCCGCCTGGGCGAGGGCGCCCTCGATGGCGTGCGCGAGCCCCTCGCGGGACTTCTCCCACTGGGAGGCCCCGGTGAAGGTGGCCGCGTGCCCGGCGACCGTCGCCCGCAGGTCCGCGCCGCGCGCCCGGGCGGTGCCCGCCTCCTCCAGGAGCAGCACGGCACCGCCCTCGGCGGGCACGAAACCGCAGGCGGAGGGGGTGAACGGCCGGTAGGCGCGGTCGGGTTCGCTCTCCCGGCTCAGCTCGGCGTACCCGAGCTGGCAGGCCATCGAGTACGGGGCGAGCGGTGCCTCGGCCGCCCCGACGACCAGTGTGTCGGTGCCCCGGCGCACCTCTCGGTCGCCGTGCGCCAGCGCGTCCAGACCGCCCGCCTCGTCGCTCGCGACGACCCCGCAGGGGCCCTTGAAGCCGCCGCGGATGGAGATCTGGCCGGTGCTGGCCGCGTAGAACCAGGCGATCGACTGGTACGGGCCCACGTGCTTGGGCCCGTTGCCCCACAGTTTCTGCAACTCGCGCTGGCCGAACTCGCCGCCGCCGGAGCCGGCCGCGGTGACCACGCCCACCGAGAACGGGTCGGTGAGGTCGCCGCGGCCCAGGCGGGCGTCGGCCAGGGCCAGTTGGGCGGCGGCCATCGCGAAGTGGCTGAACCGGTCGGTCTGCACCAGGAAGGTGTCCTCGACCATGGCCTGCGGATCGAAGCCGCGGACCTCGCCGGCCACCCGCAGGGGGAAGTCCTCGCAGCCCTCCCGGGAGATCGCGTCGAGCGCACAGGCGCCCTCGGCGGTCGCCTTCCAGTAGGCCTCGACGCCGACGCCCGTGGGGGCGACGACCCCGATGCCGGTGACGACGGCACGTCGCTTGTCGCCTGCTGTCATGGTGTCCTCCCGGTCGGTCGGGTCAGTACGACCGCGGACTGGAAGCCGCCGAAGCCGCTGCCGACGGACAGCACCCCCCGCAGCCGCCGCTCGCGGGCCTCGCGCGGCACGTAGTCCAGGTCGCACTCGGGGTCCGGGGTGGTGTAGTTCGCGGTGGGCGGCACGACCTGGTGGGCCATGGCCAGCACGCACGCGGCGACCTCGATCGAGCCGATCGCGCCCAGCGAGTGGCCCACCATCGACTTGATGGAGCTCATCGGGGTGGCGTACGCGTGCGCGCCCAGGGAGCGCTTGACGGCGGCGGTCTCGTGCCGGTCGTTCTGCTTGGTGCCCGAGCCGTGCGCGTTGACGTAGTCGATGTCCGCCGGGTCCAGCCGGGCCTGGGCCAGCGCGGTGTCGATGGCCCGGGACATCTCCAGGCCCTCCTTGGTCAGGCCCGTCATGTGGTAGGCGTTGCCGTAGGTGGCGTAGCCGGAGATCTCGCAGTACACCTCCGCCCCGCGCGCCCGGGCCGACTCCAGCTCCTCCAGGACCAGCACCGCGCAGCCCTCGCCCATCACGAAGCCGTCCCGGTCGGCGTCGAAGGGGCGGGAGGCGTGCGCCGGGTCGTCGTTGTTCGGGGAGGTGGCCTTGATGGCGTCGAAGCAGGCCATGGTGATGGGGGAGATCGGCGAGTCGGAGGCCCCGGCCAGGCAGGCGTCCATCCGGCCCTCGGCTATCGCGTGCACCGCGTAGCCCACCGCGTCCAGACCGGAGGTGCAGCCCGTCGACACGGTCTGCACCGGACCCCGGGCCCCGAACACCTCGGCCACCGCGGAGGCCAGCGTGCTGGGTGCGAACGCGCGGTGCAGCTGCGGCTCGGCCCGCCGGTGGTCGACGTCCCAGCGGGCGCCCTTCTCGCTGACCAGCACGTAGTCGTGCTCCAGCCGGGTGGTGCCGCCCACCGCGGTGCCCAGGCTCACGCCGAAGCGCCACGGGTCGTCCGGCGGTCCGTCGAGCCCCGCGTCCCGCACCGCCTCCGCGCTCGCCGCAAGCGCGAACTGCACATAGCGGTCGTTGCGTTCGACGGTGCGCGGGTCCAGGCCGTGCGCGGCCGGGTCGAAGTCGCACTCGGCGGCGATCCGGGAGCGCAGCCCGGCGGGGTCGAAGAAGGTGATGCCCCGCGTGGCCGTGCGCCCGTTCGACAGCAGGTCCCAGAAGGCCGGGACCCCGATACCGCCGGGGGCGACGACGCCTATGCCGGTGACCGCGACCCGGCGGCTCATGAGGCCGCCCCCACGGGCCGCTCGTGCTCCCCGGCGGCCGTGGCCTGCGGAGTCTCCTCGGTGTCGACGTGTCCCAGCTCCGGGCTCGGCGCCAGCGGACCCAGGTGGAACACCAGACGCGCCTCGACGCCGCCCACGTTGCGGAAGCGGTGACGCATGTACGCCGGGATCATCAGGCCCTGGTCCGGGCGGAGCGGGTGCGGCTCGCCGTCCAGGTCCACCTCCAGCTCCCCGGCGACGACGTACACGAACTCCTCGGAGTACGGGTGGTAGTGCTCGCCGATCCTCTCGCCCGGCGCGACGGTGGCCAGCCCCATGAAACCGCTGGTCGCGCCGACCGCGGTGGGGGTGAGCATGGCGCGCAGGTCACCTCCCCGCCGGGTGTTGTGCGGGGTCTCGGCCAGGTCGACGATGCGGACGTGCTGTTGGCTCATGTGGTGCTCCGTGGTCTCGCGGAAGGGATCGGGTGCGGGTCCGGGCGGCGCGGTCAGCGGGGCTCGGAGGTGCGGTCGGTCAGCGGCCGCATCCGGGCCCGGGTCAGCAGCTCGGCCAGGGCCCGGTCGTCGCCGAGGGCGTCCGGCGCGTCCAGCGCGGCGGTGTCCAGGAGCTGGAGCACCTCCGCCCGGACCGACGGCTCGGCCAGGCCCAGCACCGCGGCCGGCTCGGCGTCCGGGTCGCCGGCCACGTCCACCACCCGTACGACGATGTCGTCGCGCTGGTAGACGGCGACGCCCAGCACCGGGCTGCGCGGGTCGTCGGCGGCCCGCTGGTCCTGCTCCGCCAGCAGCTGCGCGAGCCGCATGCCGCAGCCCGGGCGGGCCGGCAGGAACAGGCCCTCGCGCCGCGCCGAGCCCGCGTCGGGACCGGCGGCGACGTGGTGGACGGCGGGCAGCGCGGCACGGGTGAAGAAGATCCGCGCCGACTGCGGGTCCTTCATGTCGCGTTCCTGCTCCAGGTACGGGTTGATGGCCTCCTCCACCGCGCGCACCTCCGGCTGCCGGGACACGTGGCGCAGCGCGGCCATCAGGTCGCCCTCCACCTCCACCGCCCGCACGATCCGGTTGCCGTGCATGAACAGGGAGGTGCGGTGCAGCCGCGTCTTCTCGTCCACCTGGGGGCTGGGGGAGGCGTACTCCGACAGGTGCCGGGCCACCTCCGGCTCGCTGCCCGGCTTCACGGTGAACGTCAGCGCGTGCCGTACGACGCCGTCGCCTACCCGGGGGGCGGCCTGGAGGGTCTCCACGCGGATGCCGGAGCCGTCGTGCGTGGTCTCGCGCAGGATGCTGTAGCGCATCGACCGCGTGTCCCGTACGCAGCTGTGCAGCGGCTTCACCGTCTCGATGTGCTCCTCGCTGTTGACCCAGGCCAGGAACGGCGGGGCGCTCTCCCACTCGCTGGTGATCAGCCACTGGGAGGGGTTCTCGATGGACTGGCAGAGCTGGTCGCTGATGTGCCCCGAGACCGACGCGACCGCGTCGCACATGCGCTCGTAGGCGTCGAGGAACTCCTGCTGGGCGCCGTCGTGGATGTCGAGCATCAGCACGACCCGCAGCCGGGAGCCGTCGAACGCCGACGTGCTGACCCGGTTCGGAGCCGTGGACACGGCGGGGGAGGCTGTCATCGGAGGAACACCCTTTCTTCGGGGGCAGCGGTGTGTGCCACGCCCCGCGGCCGTACGCGGCCGGCGGGCCGCCGCGCGGCAGGGGCGGATACGGAGGCTGTGCGCTCGATCGTGTGCCGCGCGCCGCCCGCGCGCGATTCCGGCCGATCAACCGAGTGAATCCCCGCCGACGAGCCCACGGCCGGGGCATGCATGCAGAGCCGGGTCCCGCCCCGGTCGGCCCGGTCCCGCACCGGACCACCCGGGTGGCACCCGGCCCCCACAGACCTCCCCGCCACCGGCGGTCGCCGGTGCGGTGCCTCGGTACGGCGCCGGATCTGTCCGGTCGTCGCCGGCTCGGGCCTCGCCGCCTGCGGGCGGCGCCGGCAGCCGTCGGTTGCCGCGGGACGTGTTGTCACGTACGGCGGCCGCGCGAGCCGCGCGGCCGCCCGACAGGAAAGGCAGACATGCGCAAAGGCGCTGACACCGAAGTGCCGGTCCTTGTGGTCGGCGGCTCCCTGGTCGGGCTGTCGGCCTCGGTCTTCCTGGGCCGGCTGGGGGTGCCGCACCTCCTCGTCGAGAAGCACAAGCACACCTCGACCCACCCCAAGGGCCGCGGCAACAACGTCCGCACGATGGAACTCTTCCGGGTCGCCCGCGTGGAGCGGGCGATCCAGGACGCGGCCTCCGTCCTCGCCGGCAACCACGGCATCCTCCAGGCGCCCACCCTCGTCGGCGACGCCGGCGAGTGGCTGTTCCGGGAGATCGACCCCGGCGGCGGCCTGGCCCGGTTCAGCCCCAGCGGCTGGTGTCTGTGCAGCCAGAACGACCTCGAACCGGTCCTGCTGGAACACGCCAGGCAACTTCCCGGCGCCGACCTGAGGTTCGCCACCGAACTCATGTCGTACGAGCAGGACGCGGACGGCGTCACCGCGCTGGTCAAGAGCCGCGACACCGGCGAGCACACCACCGTCCGCGCCGAGTACCTGATCGCCGCCGACGGCCCCCGCAGCCCGATCCGGGAGTCCCTCGGCATCACCCAGTCGGGCCCCGGCGACCTGTTCCACAACGTGAGCATCACGTTCCGCTCCCGCGGGCTCGCCGAGATCGTCGGCGACCGGCACTTCATCGTCTGCTACCTGACCTCGCCCGAGGCCGACGGGGCACTGCTCCCCGTGGACAACCGCACCCAGTGGGTCTTCCACGCGCCCTGGCACCCCGAGCGCGGCGAGACCCTGGAGTCCTTCACCGACGAGCGCTGCGCCGACCACATCCGCCGCGCGGTCGGCGACCCCGGCCTCGACGTGCAGGTCACCGGCCGGGCACCCTGGCACGCCGCCCAGCGGGTCGCCCGCGCCTACGCCTCCGGCCGGGTCCTCCTGGCCGGGGACTCCGCGCACGAGATGTCACCGACCGGCGCCTTCGGCTCCAACACCGGTATCCAGGACGCGCACAACCTCGCCTGGAAGCTCGCCGCCGTCCTCAACGGCTGGGCCGGCCCCGGCCTGCTGGACAGCTACGACGCCGAGCGCCGCCCCGTCGCCGAGGCGACCGCCGCCCGCGCCGCCGACCGCTCCGGCGAGCACAGCCACCCCGGCTACGACGCACCGCCCCCGGCCGCCGGCGGCGGCCCCAGGCAGGGCGGCATCCTCAACGTCGTCCTCGGCCACCGCTACCCGCGCGGCGCGGTGATCGGCGCCGCACCCGACGGCCCCGCCGTCCCCGAGGGGCTGCGGCTGACCGGCGAACCGGGCAGCCGCGCCCCGCACCTGTGGCTGCGGCGCGGCCCCGAACGGCTCTCCACGCTCGACCTGTACGAGCGCACCCCGGTGCTCCTTTGCGACGCCACCACACCCGCCTGGCACGAGGCCGCGCAGCAGGTCGCCGCGATCCTGTCGATCCCGCTGCGCGCCTACCGCCTGGGCACCGCACCGGGCGCCGACATGCAGCCCGAGGACGACTGGGCCGAGGCCCACGGCGTCACTCCGAAGGGCGCGGTCCTCGTCCGCCCCGACGGCTTCGTGGCCTGGCGCTCCCCGGACCTGCCCGAGGACCCCGGCGGCCTGCTCCACCAGACGCTGTCCGTCCTGCTGGACCTGGCCTGAGCGGAGGGGACGAGCGCGGGTCTAGACCCGCGGGGCGGTGGGGGCCGCGAGCTGGCCGCTGAGCAGCCGGTCGTCGACCTCGTCGAGGGCCAGCCGCAACGCCCCCAGCGCCACGCTCTCGTCGCCCAGCGTCGAGGTGCGCAGCTCCGGAAGGCGCAGGCAGTGCTTGGTCAGCTCCTGCCGCAGCGGCGGCAGGACGACGTCCGCGGACCGGGAGAAGCCGCCGCCGTAGACGACGACCTGCGGATCGAGCGTGAGGGTCAGCGCGGCCACGCCGACGGCGAGGTCGCGGGCGTAGCGCCGGACCGCCGACCTGGCGGCCCGGTCGCCCGTGCGCGCCGCCTGGAACACCCAGGCGGCGGCCTCGCCCTGCGCGGCCGTCGCGGGCACTCCGGGGCAGTTGGCGAGGTGGCCCGGCGCGTCGAGCCAGCGCACGGCCTTCAACGCGCCGATCTCGCCCGCCGCGCCGCCGTGCCCGCGACGCAGCGTCCCGTCGATGATCAGACCGGCGCCGGTGCGGATGCCGGCCAGGATGTACACGATGTCGTCGGCGTCCTGCGCCACGCCCTTCCAGCGCTCGGCGACCGCGGCGAGCTTGCAGTCGTTCTCGACCTGGACGGGGCAGCCGAAGCGGTCCCTGAGATGGGTCACCGGATCGGCCTCGTCCCAGCCCGGCAGGGGGGTGAACAGCGACGTACGCCCGCTCGCGTCGACCGGCCCGGTCACGCCGACGGTGACCGCCCAGATGTCGGCCGCCGTCATCCCGGCGCGTTCCAGCACCTCGTCGATGGACCGGTCGACCGTCGCCATCCGCTCGTCGGGCCCGGCCTCCGGATCGGCCGGGCGGCGCAGCGTCTGGACGAGATTGCCCTCCAGATCGCTGAGCATGACGAGGATCTTGTGCACGCCGATGTCGATGCCGAGCACATGCCCGGCATCGGCGCGGAAGCAGTACCGTCGGGCGGGCCGCCCGACGGTACTGCTGGCCCCGGGCTCCTCGACCTCGGCCCAGCCGTCGGCCACCAGCTGCTGCACCAGCACGTCCACAGCGGGCCGGGACAGCCCCGTCCGGCCGGCGAGCTCGGTGACCGTCGAGGGCGGGTTGCCGCGCAGGGCCCACACGATGGTCAACTGGTTCATCTCGCGCATCCGGGCCGGATCCGTACCGGTCGTCGCCATGTGCTGCTCCCTGCAGTGGGTCGCGGTCCTCACCGCTGGATAATGCTAGACAGTTTACTAACTCCGGTTCCTCCGCGTCCGGACTTCGGCGTTCGCCGGACGTCCTCGGCGGAGGTCAGGCGATGGGGTAGCGCTGCTCCTGACCCGGGTTCACCACCGGGGCGAAGTCCACCTCCCGTCCGTCGAGCAGGAACCGGTAACGGTCCACCTTCCGGATCTCCGGGCGGGCCCGCAAGTACCGTGTCATGGCCTGCAGTTCGTCCGGACGGAGCCACCCCGGCGGGTCGGAGACGGCCCGGAAACCGCAGATGTCCGCGAGGTCGCGCAGCAGGCCCTGCTGCTGGTCGGTGAGGAGGTTCAGCCGGCTGCGGAAGTAGACGACGTCCGGGTCCACCTCCAGCAGCGGCGACTGCCACAGCCGGTGCACCGTATTGACGACGGCGTTGCGCGCCAGGGCGTCCGAGGGGTCCTGGGTGGCGTAGTGCTCCCACAGCGGAGCGACGTCGGGGCCGCTGCGCAGCCCGTCCGCCAGCCCGAGCGAGGGCAGCAGCGGCGCCCCGCTGGCCAGGAGGTACGCGTCCGGGCCCGCCTCCTCGCGGATGATCCGCAGTCCGGTGCGGTAGACCTCCTCGCGGCCCATGGGGTGCGCGTGCCGCCCCGGCGTGGTGGCGCCCTGGAGGAAGTCCAGCTTGAGGTAGGTGTACCCCCACTCCCTGACGACGCGGCGGATGATGCCGCGCAGGTGGTCCTGGGCGGCGGGCAGCGTCAGGTCGAGGGCCCAGTAGGGGCTGCCCCAGTTGTGGCCGGCCACCGCGGGCCGCCCGTCCTCGTCCCGCAGCAGCAGGTCGGGGTGCTCGCGGGCGGTGCGGGAGTCGGGGAGCACGATGAAGGGCGCGATCCACAGCCCCGGGCGCAGCCCCGCGCCGGTGATGCGCTCCGCCAGGCCCCGCATCCCGGAGGGGAACTTGTCGTTGGCCTCCCAGTCGCCCACCCTCCGCTCCCAGCCGTCGTCGACCTGGACGACGTCGAAGGGGAGGCCGCGCAGGGCGGCGATGTCCTTGGTGAGCTGTTCCTCGGTGATGTTCTCGTAGTAGGCGTACCAGCTGCACCACACGTTGCCCGCGCGCCGGGTGCTGTGCCCCAGCCGGGCGCCCAGGTGGCGGGCGTAGGCGGCGAAGACGTCGTCCTCGGCGCCGTACGCCAGGAACCAGGGGGCCGTGGCGTGCTCGTACCAGCCGGCGAGGGTGTCGCGGTCGGCGGTGAGCCGTGGCACGTCCAGGCCGAGGGCGCCCAGCAGCAGCACTTGCCCGTCGGCGCCCTGGAGGGCGGCGACGGCGGAGGAGTGGTGCCGGGTGGGGTCGTCCCAGGTGGTGTCGTCGGCGGTCAGCCGGCGCTGGGCGCTCTCGATGCGCAGCGGCGCCTCCGAGAGCCGCCGCCAGCCGCAGGGGCTCCAGGAGTTGTGTCCGTGCCGGTAGAAGAGGGCGTCGCCGAGTCCGTGCAGGACGGCGGCGCGTCCGGGAGGCAGCAGCAGGCCGCCGTCGACGGCCTGCGGCGGGGCGTCGTCCTCCAGTTCGACGGCGAAGGTGCGCGCGCCGAGGGTGAGGAGCTGGGCCATGGATCTCCTTGCGTGAGCCGGGTGGGAAGTGAGCCGGGCGGAACGTGGACCGGGCGGGAGGCGCGGTGCCGGATCGGCTACTTGAAGAGGGCGTTGACCTTGTCGTTGGCGTCCTTCAGCGCCTTCCGCGGCTGGGCCTGGCCGAGGATGACGGACTGGATGGCGTCCTGTACCAGCGGGTTGATCTCGGTGCCGTGCTCGGTGACGGGCAGCGGGAAGGTCTCCTTCGCGGCCGTGACGTCGGTGAACACGCTGACGTCGTGCCCCTTGGCCTTGTGCGCGGCCAGCGCCTTCTGGGTGGCGGACTTCAGCGCGGGGAAGACCACGGCGTGCTCGGCCACGCGGTCCTGGCAGTCGGCGGAGCCCAGGTACTTGACCCATTGCCAGGCCTGCTCCTGGTGCTTGGTGCCGGCCCAGATGGAGTCGGCCAGCCCGTTGATGGCGCTCTTGCGCCCGGCGGGCCCGACCGGCAGCGGGGCGAAGGCCAGCTTCTCCTTGACCTTGGGGTCGGTGAAGGTGGAGATGGTCCACGAGCCGGTGACCATGATGGCTCCCTTGCCCGCCGAGAGCAGCTCGGAGTTGGCGACCGTGGACTGCTTGTCGAAGCGGGGCGCGTACCCCTTGTCGATCAGGTGCTTGAACCAGGCGATGGTCTCGGCGAGCTTGGGGTCGTCGTAGTTGTAGTGGGTGCCCCAGGGGTTCTTGTCGAGGTAGCTGAACCCGTTGGCGGCGGCCAGGTCGCCCCAGCCGTTCTGCCCCTGCGAGCCGTCGGCCCACTCGGGCAGGAACCCGTAGACCTTGATGTGGTTCTTGTCGAAGTCGGGGTCGAGTCCGTTGCGGCCCTTGGTGTCGACGGTGGACTTGGCGATCGCCTGCTCCAGCGTGCCGCCGTCGGACGGGTTCCAGGTGAGCTTGTCCAGCTCGGCCTTGGTGAGGCCCTGCTTCTTCAGCATCGTGGTGTTGTAGACCAGCGCCATGGTGTCCCAGTCCTTGGGCAGCCCGTAGCGCTTGCCGTCCTTGGCCCAGACGTCGGCCAGGCCGCTCTGGTAGGCGGAGAGGTCCACCTTGTCCCGCTCGATCAGCGGCTGCAGGTCCAGGAGCTGGTTGCTGGTGGCGAACTGCGGATAGTACGAGCTCTGGTTGGTCCACACGTCCGGGGCGTCGCCGGAGGTGAGCTGGGTGGTGAGGTTCTGCCAGTACTGGGCCCACGCCGTCTGGGTGATCTTGACGGTGATGTCCGGGTTGGCCTTGTGGAACGCGGTCGCGCACTCCTGGTAGGCGGGGAGCTGCTTGTCGTCCCACAGCCAGTAGTTGAGCGTGGTGCCGCCGGAGCCCTCGTCGGAGCTGCCGCAGGAGACGAAGGTGGAGGTCGCGGCCAGGCACAGCAGGGCCGCGGCGGCGCGCCGGTGGGTGGATCGCATGTCGGATGCCTCTCTCAGGAGCGTGCGGTGACGAAGGAGGGGGAGTGCCGGCTCACTTGATGCCGGTGAAGTTCAGCGACTCGACCAGACGGCGGCCGAGGAGGATGAGGATCACGAGGACAGGCAGCACGGAGAGGGTGGAGCCGGCCATCAGACCGGTCCAGTCCGGCTGGGTGTTGGGGGACTGCTGCTGGAAGATGCCGAGCGCCACCGTCAGCACGCGGGTCTCCTCCTCGCGGCCGGTCAGCAGCGGCCACAGATAGTCCTTCCAGGCCCACACCGCGGTCGTCAGTCCGATGGTGAGCAGGGGGCCCCGGCTCATCGGCATCACCACACGCCAGAAGACGCCCCAGGCGCCGACCCCGTCCAGGACGGCTGCCTCCTCCACCTCACGCGGGATGGACAGGAAGAACTGGCGCAGGAAGAACACGGCGAACGGCGTCATCAGCACGCTCGGCGCGACCATGCCGGCGAAGGTGTTGAGCCAGCCGAGGTTCTTCACGAGCACGAAGTTGGGCAGCACGGTGAAGATCGGCGGCACCATCAGCGCGGCGATCAGCACCCCGAAGACCGCGTCCCGGCCGGGGAAGCGCAGCCGGGCGAAGGCGTAGCCGGCCATCGCGCAGAACAGCGTCTGAAGGGAGGCGATCAGCCCGCTGTAGACGACGGAGTTGAGCAGATAGCGCAGGAAGTCGACCTGCGCCCCGGAGCCGCCGGCGGCCCTGGCCTCCTCCTGGCTGGTCAGGCCGAGCACCCGCCAGAAGTTGATCATCGTGGGGTGCTGGGGGAAGGGGCCCGTGGAGTCGGAGTAGAGATCGGCCGCGGGGGTCAGGGCGGTGCGGACCATCCAGTAGAACGGGAAGAGCGTCGCCACCAGTGCGGCGATCATCAGCGCCCAGGCGAGGACGCGGCCCGGCGTCGGCCGGTTGCGGGTGCGCGTGCGTGTCATGGTCGCTCCTCAGGCCAGGTCCGAACGGGACGCGCGCAGCAGCCGCATCTGCACGGCGGTCAGCACACCGAGGAGCAGTGCGAGGATCACGGCGACGGCGGAGGCGTACCCCATGTGGAAGTACGTGAAGGCCTGTTCGTAGATGTAGAAGTAGATGACCCGCGTGGCGCCGACCGGGCCGCCCTTGGTGGTCACGGCGATCGTGTCGAAGATCTGGAACGAGCCGATCAGGGAGACCACCAGGACCAGTGCCAGGACCGGGCGCAGCAGCGGCAGGGTGATGCGGGTGAACATGCGCCACTCGCCCGCGCCGTCCAACGAGGCGCTCTCGTACAGGTGTTGCGGGATCTGGAGCATGCCCGCGTAGAGCAGCAGCGCCGTGTAGCCGGTGTAGGCCCAGGCGTTGATGCCGGCGACGGTGGGCATCGCCCAGGTCGGTGAGGTGAAGAAGCCGGTGGGGCCCACGCCGAAGGCGCCCAGGAGGTGGTTGACGAAGCCGAGGTTGGCGTCGAGCATCCACATCCACAGCAGGCCCACGGTCACGTTGGGCACCAGCCAGGGCACGAGCAGCATCGCGCGCAGCGCCACCGAGCGGGTCAGCCGGTGCATCAGCGTCGCGAGCCCCAGGGCGAGGATCATCTGCGAGCCGATGTTCAGCACGACGTAGTAGCCGGTGACCTTGAGCGCGTTCCAGAACTGGTCGTCGCCGATCAGCTGCCGGTAGTTCGCCGTGCCGGTGAAGTGCGGGTCGGTGAGCAGACTGTAGTCGGTGAGCGAGTAGTAGATGCCCCGGGCGGTCGGATAGGCGTAGAACAGCGCGAATCCCGCCAGGGCCGGGGCGAGGAACAGCCAGGCCGCCTTCCTGTCGTCGCGCGCCTTCCGGGGCCGCCCCGGGCTCGCGCCCTTGCCCGTGCGGCCCCCGCCGCGCTGCCGGGGCGGCGCAACTGCCGTGCTGGCGCCCATACTCACGCCTCCGAAGAAGATCTGCGCCGCACCTCTTGCCAGTGGAGCGCTGTGCCCACATATTGATGAGCAACAGCGAAACTTTGTCAATGGTGGCGCATAACTGATCGGGATTCAGCCACGCTCGCCGGACCTCGCGCCGGACCCCGGACCGGACCTCGCACCGGTCCGGACCTGCGGCCGGGCCACCGGCCACCCCCACCGCAACCGAACCCCCGGAGGCCGACCATGCGCACGTTCTCGCCCGGACGCCGCAGAGGGCTGTGGGCCGCTCTCTGCTCGGCGGCCCTCGCCCTCGCCCTCACGGCACTGCCCGGCACCACCGCCCACGCCGCTCCCGTCACCGCCGGCACCGCGTCCGGTGCCGCCGCGGCCGCGGGCGGTGTCCCCGACCGGCCGGCACCCGGCCCGGACCCCGACCCCACGCTCCCGGTCCACGCCCTGGCCGCCGCCGACGCGCCACTGGACAACCCGCTCAAGGGATTCGCCCGCTTCTACCAGGCGGGCAGCGACCAGAACACGGGCTATCCGCACTCGCTGACCTGGTCCTACTTCGGTCTGTCGGAGGTCATGAACGACGCCTCCGACTGCGCCCACTACGACTGGGGGGTCCTGGACGACGCCCTGGACGCCATCGCCGCGGCCGGCAACCAGGCCGCCGTCCGCTTCTACATCGAGTATCCGCACAGCACCGGCAGCCACCCCACCAACGCCATCCCGCCCTGCTTCGCCGGGCACGTGGACAACCGCGACAACGCCTACTGGGGCACCACCAGCCCCGACTACGACAGCCCCTACCTGCTGGACGCCCTCAAGCAGTTCATCGCCGCCTTCGGCGCCCGCTACGACGGCGACCCGCGCCTGGGCTTCATCCACCTGGGGCTGATCGGCCTGTGGGGCGAATGGCACACCTGGCCCTACGACACCGACACCTCCGGCGACGCGTACCCGAACTACATGCCCACCGACGCCCACGCCGCCGGGATCGTCGACGCGTACGCCAAGGCGTTCACCCACACCAGGATCGAGCTGCGCTACCCCGACTCCGCGGGCGGCGCCGCCGACAGCCGGCCCTCCGTGGGCTACCACGACGACTCCTTCTGCTACCGGGAGGGCTCGCCCGCGCAGGGCCTCACCCTGCCCGAGTCGATGGGCGGCGCCCCCTGGGCCCAGTTGCAGAAGGCCGTCGAACACGGCGTCGAGAACCGCTGGACCACCGCCTCGATGGGCGGCGAGGTACGGCCCGAGATCCAGCCCACCGCCTTCGCGAACTGGCCCGGCGGGTCCGGCGACGTGGACAACATGAAGGCGTGCCTCGAGCTGGAGCACACCACCTGGAAGATCAACGAGGGCAGCGCGAACTACTCCGCCACCGACCCGAACGTGGCCGCCGCGGTCCGGCTGATGGGCTACAACCTGGGTGTCACCGACGCCTACTTCCACGACACCGCCCAGGGCACCACCAAGGTCGGCGTACGGATCACCAACACCGGCGTCGCGCCCTTCTACTACCCCTGGAAGGTCCGCCTCGGCCTCAAGAACGCCTCCGGCGACGTCGTCAAGGACTGGGACACCTCCTGGGACCTGCGCACGGTCATGCCCACCCGGATCAGGGCCTTCCCGGACTGGAAAGTGGGCTCCGACCCCACCTACCTCGACTTCGGCAGTCCGCGCTACTTCGACACCTCCGTCGACCTCAGCGGCGTCGGCCAGGGCGGCTACCGGCTCGTGATGAAGGCCGACAACCCCCTGGAGAAGGTCAGCTCCCGCGCCAAGAAGCTGCGCTTCGCCAACGCCGGCCAGAACAGCGACGGCTGGCTCGACCTCGGCGCGATGACCGTCGGCCCGGGCCAGGACACCGGCACGGCGAGCTACGAGGCCGAGGCGTCCGGCAACACCCTGACCGGCGGGGCGCTCGTGGCCGACTGCGGCGGCTGCTCCGGCGGAGCCAAGGTGGGATACGTCGGCAACGGCGCCACCCTCACCTTCCGCCACGTCGACGGCGGCACCGGAGGCACCCGCACCGTCACCGTGCACTACGCCACCCAGACCGCCCGCACGGCCACCGTCCAGGCGGGCGACGGCACCCCCCGGACCCTCTCCTTCGCCCCGACCGCCGACTGGAACACCACAGCCAGCACCACGGTGCGACTGGACCTGCGCGCGGGTACGGACAACACCGTCACCCTCGCCAACCCCGACGGCTGGGCACCCGACATCGACAGGATCACCGTGAGCTGACACCCGCCCGCCACCACCACGACACACCACGCACCACCCACCAGAAAGGCGCACCTGTCATGACCGACGCCCCCCGCGAACTCCGCCTCGGTGTCCTCGGCTTCGGACTGCGCGGCTCGCTCGCGCGCACCGCCCACCGACCGGGCAACGGGGCACGGATCGCCGCGCTCGCCGACCCCGACGGCGCGGCCCGCAAGGAGGCGGAAGCGGCGTTCCCCGGGGCGCGCCTGACCGACGACCACAGGGAGGTGATCCACGCCCCCGACATCGACGCGGTCCTCGTCCTCACCCCCGACCACACCCACGCCGACCTCGCCCGCGAGGCGCTGGAGGCGGGCAAGCCGGTCTTCGTCGAGAAACCCCTCGACATCACCGTCGAGCGCTGCGACGCGATCCTGCGCACGGCGTACGAGACCGGCACCCGCCTCTACGTCGGACACAACATGCGGCACATGCCGGTGATCCGGCTGATGCGCGACATCATCGCGCGCGGCGAGATCGGCGAGGTCAAGACCATCTGGGTGCGGCACTTCGTGGGGTACGGCGGTGACTGGTACTTCAAGGACTGGCACGCGGAACGGCGCCACACCACCGGGCTGCTGCTCCAGAAGGCCGCCCACGACATCGACGTACTGCACTGGCTCGCCGGCGGCTACGCACGGCGGGTGCAGGCCCTCGGCGACCTGATGGTCTACGGGGACAACCCGCACCGCCGGGCCCCCGGCGAGCCCAAGTACGCCGACTGGCACACCGAGGACGGCCACTGGCCCCCGGCCACCCAGCGCGGACTCAACCCGGTCATCGACGTCGAGGACGTGTCGCTGCTCAACATGCGCCTGGACAACGGGGTCCTCGCCGCCTACCAGCAGTGCCACTTCACCCCCGACTACTGGCGCAACTACACCGTCATCGGCGACGCCGGCCGGCTGGAGAACTTCGGCGACGAGGAAGGAGCGGTGGTCCGGGTGTGGAACTCCCGCCGCTCCACCTACCGGGCGCAGGCCGACGCGGAGTACGCCGTACCGGTCACCGAGGAGGGCGACGACGGGGAGGAGGGGCACGGCGGCGCCGACCCGCTGCTGATCGACGAGTTCCTCCGGTTCGTGCGCGAGGGCGGCGCCACGGACACCTCGCCCGTCGCCGCGCGGATGGCCGTCGCCGCCGGGGTACGGGCCACCGCGTCGCTGCGGGACGGCGGCACACCCCGCGAGGTGCCGGAGCTGGACCCGGAACTGGTCGCCTACTTCGAACGGGGGCAGACGCGGTAGCGAGGGCGGAGGCCGCTCAGGCGGCCTCAGGAGGCCGGGGCCGTCCGGCCCTCGGCCTCCCGCGCCTCGTTGCGCAGATCCGTCCCCCGGTGCGCCAGCACCAGCACACCCGTGACGATCAGGCCCACGCCCAGCAGCTGCGGCAGCAGCCACCACCCCGTGCGGATGTGTTCCTGGTACAGCGCCACCCCGAGCAGCAGGCTCACCGTCGCGTCGCCGAGGGTGAGCGCCGGTTGGGAGGCGACCAGCGGCCCGCCCTGCATCGCGTGCTCGAGGAGCAGCACCGCGCACACACCGGCCGCCGCGAACGCGTACGTCTGCCACGCGGTGAGGAAGGCGACGATTCCGGAGCCGTCCAGGACCGCCATGGCGGACTTCATCAGCCCGGCGGTCAGCGCGTAGCAGACGGCGGTGGCCGCGCCCAGACAGCCGGCCCGCGCCTTGCCGTTCGGCCGTCTGAACCCGGCAACCACCAGCAGCACCACGAACCCGGCGCAGGCCACCAGCGCCGGGATCCACCGGTCGGGGGTCACGTGCTCCTGGTGCCCGGAGGGCGACGCGGCCGCCAGGGCGAGCCCGAGCCCGGCGACCACCGAGGCCACGGCCACCCACAGCACGCCCGGCAGCCGGCTCCGTGTCACCAGGGAGGCGATCAGCAGGGCCAGCGGCAGTTCCAGCACGAACAGCGGCTGGACGAGCGAGAGCGGGCCGGTGGCCAGCGCCGCCGCCTGCCCGATCCCGGCCACCACCACCGCGAGCATCCCGGCCATCCACACCGGCCGGTGCAGCAGGTCCACGACGAGCCCGAGGCGGAACCCCCGCGACTCGGGCACGCTCAGCGCGGCCCGCCGCTGCAACACGGTGGCCAGCGCGTTGCTGAACGCCGCGCACAGCGCGAAGACGACCGACAGCACGAGACCCACTCCCACGCCCATTCACCGATCCTCGCGCGCCTCCGGCCCGCCCGCCCGTCGTCACCGGGGGACGTCACCATGTCAGGGGTCTCCGGATCCTCTCAGGAGACCGGTGCCTTCGGCCGCGCGGGCTCCGCCACCGGGGCCGTCACCCGGTCGCCCGGGTGGCGCAGCGCGCACAGGTAGGCGAGGCCGAGGCAGATGGCCATGCCGTAGAACACCCACTGGTTGGCCTCGGCGAAGTCCATCCGTACGGCGGCCATCGCCTCCCGTGCCGCCGAGGACGCCTGCCCGGAGCCCTGGGGGACGTGGGCGTCCCCGTTGCCCGTGACGGACTCGGCGATCTCGCGGGCCGCCCCGTGCGCCGTGCCCGGCGGCAGACCACGCGCGCGCAGGGTGCCGGCCACGTTCTCGGCCGTGACATGGGTGAGCAGCGCGCCGAAGACGGCCAGGCCCACGCTGGCCGCGTAGTTGCGCACGGTCTGGGTGACGCCGGTGACCTCGCCGTACGAGGCGCCGATCGCCCGGTTGACGGCATCCGTGGAGGCGGGGGCGAGCAGGAACCCGATGCCGGCGCCGGCCATGGCGGCGTACGGCCACTGGTCGTGCATCGACAGGTCGGTCAGCCGGTTCGCCCACAGTGCGAAGCCGAGGGCGCCCAGCGCCGTGCCGAGCTTCAGCGCCGGGCGGGCGCCGCGCTTGTCGAGGATGCGGCCGCCCCACTGGGAGGCGAGCGCGAAGCCCGCGAAGAAGTACAGCAGGAAGAGCGCCGCCTGGGTGGGCGAGGCGCTCAGGCACACCTGCGCGTACACGGAGGCGAAGAAGAACAGCGGGACGAACGCGAGCATCGCGAAGAACAGCACCAGCGTGTCCGCCCGGAACGCCGGGTCCCGGAACACCCGCAGCCTGATCAGCGGCTGGCGCACCCCGCGCTCGTACCGCCGGAACAGCACGAGGAGCGCGGCGCCACCCGCGATGCACCCCCAGGTCGCCCCGCTGTCCCAGCCCCAGGTCGCGGCCTGCTGGAAGCCGAGGACGCTCAGGCCCATTCCGGCCACGATCAGCGCGGCGCCGCGCAGGTCCAGGGACTCGGCGCGCGGCCGGTCCTCCAGCCGGGCCAGATACGTCAGCACCAGGGCCACGAGCGCCACCGGCACGTTGACCCAGAAGACGGCGCGCCAGGTCCACGAGGTGAGCCAGCCGCCGAGCAGCGGACCGAGGACGGTCAGCGCCCCGGACAGCCCGAAGAACAGCGCCAGCGCCCGGCCCCGGCGCTCCACCGGGAACACCGAGACCACCACCGCGAGCGCCGCCGGGAACAGCAGCGCCGCGCCGATACCCTGCGTCACCCGGAACGCGATCAACCACGTCTGCGCGATCCCGCCCACCGGGACGCACCCGCACAGCACCGAGGAGACCACGAACAGCAGCGTGCCGACGACGACCACCCGCCGGGCCCCGAGCAGATCCGCGAGCCGGCCACCCAGTGCGAAGAACGCCGCGAGCGCCAGCAGATACGCGTTCACCACCCACTGCATCCCGGACGCCGACAGCCCCAGCTCCCGGACGATGTCGGGGGCCGCGATGGCGACGATGGTCTGGTCGATGAACGTCATCGCGACGGCGAACAGCATCGCCGCCAGCGCGAGGGTCTGACGGTCGGTCCGGCGGGTCGTGGGGGCGCCGGTACCCCGGAAGGCATAGGTACGGCTCACCGGTCCAGGATGCGTCCGGACGGGTGACCTCGCATCCGCGGGCGCCCGCCGGCTACCGCTCGCCGGGATGGCAGCAGTGCCCCGCCCGCAGGGCCCGGCCCACCGTCCGCCAGTCGGTGCCCTCCGGCGGTGCGGGCGTCGGGCCGTCCGCGAACGTGGCGGTGAGGTCGCTCTGCCGGTACGGCACGCCGTCGCGCAGGACCAGCGGGGTGTCGACGAGGGTGGCGAAATCGGTGAACGGATCGCCCCGGACGACGGTGAGGTCGGCGATCCGCCCCTCCTGGACCGTGCCGAGCTCCCCGTCGAGGCCGAACAGCCGGGAGGGCACGCTGGTGGCCAGGTGCAGGGCCTCGGCCGCGGTGAACCCGTGCGCGTGCAGGGCGCGCAGCCCGAGGTGCAGGGACAGGCCGACGGGGACCAGCGGGGAGTCGGTGCCGAGAGCGAGGACCGCGCCCCGGTCGGCAAGACGCCGGTAGTCGGCCGTCTCGGTGGCCAGCGCCCGCAACTGCGGCGCGGTGGGCGCGGTCCCCGCGCGTTCCCGTACGGCGGCGACGTCCCACGGCGGCATCAGGGCGCTCACCCGGGGGTCGTCGGCGAGGGCGGGGTCGGCGCCGAGGAGGTACTGCGCGCCGAACGGCGTGATGATCATGCGGAAGTCGTCGTCGCCGTACTGGGCGAGCAGGTCCTGGTGGAGACGGCCCAGCGGCGTGGTGGCGTGGCCGTGGGGCAGGCGCTGGGTGGCCTGCAGATGCGTGGTCAGATCCTGGCCCGCCGCGCGGCCGGGGGAGCAGAGGTGGCTGCCGCTCGGCACGCCCAGCCGGTGCGCCGCCTCGGCGGCCCGCGCCATGACCTCGCCCGGGGCGCGCACGTAGGTCTTGACGAAGTCCACGTCCAGTGCGGCGGCCCGGCGCAGGGTGCGCTCGACGCCCTCCGGGGTGCGGTGGGCGCGGCCCATGCTGTACGCGGTACGGGCGCCGTCGAGCAGTTCGGCGCAGGCCAGTTGACGCGGGCCGGGGGCGCGCCCGGCGTCGGCGGACTCCCGCAGCCGCACCGTCTCGTACAGGGGCCCGCCCATGCAGGCGGTGGTGGTGATGCCGTAGGCGAGGGCGGTGAGGGCCTGCCGGGCGCCGTAGGTCGCGGTGTACGGGTGGGTGTGGCTGTCGAACAGGCCGGGCAGCACGGTCCGGTCGGACAGGTCGAGGGTGCGGTGGGCCGGGCGGTGCCGGCGGTGGGGTTCGACGGCGGTGATCCGGTTGCCGTCGACGAGGATGTCCACGTCGTGGCGCGGGGCGCTGCCGGTGGCGTCCCACAACTGCCCGGCGTGCACGCGCAGTTTCCCGGCGCGCGGGGGGACCGTGCGCCGGGCGGTGAGGCGGAGGGGCAGGGTGCGGGTGCGGCCGGGGGAGCCGTCCGCGTCCAGGGAGAGCAGGCGCAGCCGGCCGTTGGAGAGGTACAGCAGGGTGCGTGCGTCGCCGGACCAGCTCGGGTGGTCGGCCGGTTCGTCGGTGAGCCGGCGGGCGGACCCCGCGGGAATGCCGTCGGCGGTGACGGGCAGCAGCCACAGCACGGACTCCGCGACCAGCGCCATCCAGCGGCCGTCCGGGGACCAGACGGGCCCGGCGGCGTACCGGTCGGAGAGCGACTGGTGCGCGGCCGGCAGGTGGCTGCGGGCGGTGCCCGTGCGGGTGTCGACGACGCGGACGAGGTGGTAGCCCTCGCGGAAGCGCTGGTTGAGCCGGTTGCGGTCGCAGTAGGCGAGATACCGGCCGTCCGGTGACCAACTGGGGGCGCCCGGCGGGCCGTCGGCCGCGAGCGGCCGGGCCACTACCCGCTCCTCGCCGGTGGCCAGGTCGCGCACGAGGAGGTTCCCGGTGACGTCCTGGCAGGCCAGCCGGGAGCCGTCCGGCGACAGCGCGGGGTAGAGGCGGCCGCCCTCCGTGAGCGCGGTGTCGCCCGTGCCGTCGAGGCCGACGCGGTGCACGGCGGTCAGCCCGTCCCGGTCGGTGCAGTACAGCAGCGTGCGCCCGTCGGGCGCCCACGCCGGGGACTGGAGGTAGTGGCCGGGCGCGGCCCGCAGCACCCTGCGGGGCGCCCGGCCGGCGCGCAGCAGCCACAGCGCGTCGAGCGCGACGAAGGCGGCGGTGTGCCCGTCCGGGGAGAGGACGGGCCGGTGGATGCCGCGCACGGGGAAGGACGAACCGGCCTCCAGATTCCGGGACTTGGGGTGCCAGGAGGGGCGGGGCATGGCGGTGCGGGCGGTGAAGGGGAGGTCGCGGACGGCGGGTTTTGTGCCGTGCTTCGCGCCGGGCGCGCCGACGGTACGGATACGGATGCGGCCGTCCGCCACGTACAGCAGTCGGTCCTCGTCGAGCCAGCAGGGTGGGGCGGCCGCCAGGTCCTCGTCCGCGGTCACCGTCTCCCCGTCCACCGTCAGCAGCGTCCTGGCGGGCGGCAGGGGAGAGGCGGCGGGCGCGCCGGACAGGTGGACGCACGCGATCCGGCCGTCAGGGGAGACGGACGGGCCCACCAGCCGGCCCTCCGGCACGGTACGGACGACCTCCGCCGTACCGCCCGCGAGCGGGACCCGCACCAGGGCGCGGCCGCCGTCGCCGCCGCCGGGCAGATGGGCGGCGCGCACGCACACCAGGGAATCGCCGTCCGGCCACCAGACCGGGTCGTAGTCGTCGAAGCCGGCGTCGGCTCCGCCGGTCACCTGTCGCAGACGGCCGTCGGCCGTGTCGTACACCCACAGTCCGAAGGAGGCGCCGGTGACCGGGTCGCCGCCGCGCTCGGAGGAGAAGGCGATCCGCCGTCCGTCGGGTGACCAGGCGGCGCCCCGGTCGTCCCACGGCCCGTCGGTGAGCCGGCGAGGCTCGCCGCCGTCGGTGCGCAGCAGCCACAGGTGGAAGGTGCCGCCGCGGTAGCCGCAGACGGCGATCCGCTCGCCGTCGGGGGAGAGGGCGGGCCGGGTGGCCTCCAGGGTCCAGTCGGTGAGCGGCTCGGCCGTGCCGCCGCCGGGCGGTACGCGCCACAGGACGCCCTGCACCTCCGCGACGACGGTACGCCCGGCGCGGTCTGCGGTGACCGAACCGCCCGTCAGCTCGTGGTAGCTGACCGTGCGGCGTCCGACCCGGTCGGGCGCGGTGAGCGCCCCGGCCGGTGCCGTCGTCGTCGCGACGCCCGCGGCACCCGCCGCGGAGACCGTCAGGAACCGTCGACGGTTCAGGTGTTGTGGGGTCATGTCCCTGCCCCTGCCTCTCGTACGCGTGTCCCCGCCCGGCGCGGGTCCACCGTTCTCCCGGGGCAACGTGCACCGTGCCCGGCGGTCACGGCACCGCGGTGCCCGGTGCGCCTACGATCGGCCGTATGGATCAGCCGCACGACCCCCCGGGACCGGTCGTCGCCGCCTACGCCGCCACGTTCGAAGCGCTGGCCGGCGTCACCGGGCGCACCCGCCGCGCGCCCGACGGGACCGTGCCGCGCTCAGCGGGGCGCCGGCCGCTCATGGTCCGGCGCCCCGAACCGGGACCGCCGGACGCCCCGGCCGTCGGCTCCCCGCGCATCCGGACCGTCCCACCCGCCCCCCTCGTTCGGGCCTGTACAGCGCATCCGCCGGGCCACCCGAGGCGCACCGTGCGTCCGCGCGGGCCCACGCGGCGGAGCCGCACGTCGATACAGCCCCGCGCCCCTTCGGGGCTCCGCCCCTAATGGGGTGCGGCCTCGTGCAGGCGTTGCGCGCGGAGCGCCGAGCGCCTGACCTTGCCCGCCGCGCTGCGCAACGGCGTGTCGACGAGTTCGATCGACCGGGGGCGCTTGTGCGGGGAGAGCCGGCCGGCGAGGAACGCGCCGATCTCGTCCGCCGTCGTCGTGCACCCCTCCTCCACCTGCACGATCGCGTGGATCCGGTTGCCGCGGTCCGCGTCCGGCAGTCCGATCACCGCGCTGGAGAGCACGTCCGGGTGCTCGGCGAGCGCGCCCTCGATCTCGGCGGGGTAGACGTTCACCCCGCCCACCAGCAGCATGTCCGACCGGCGGTCGTGCAGGTACAGATAGCCGTCCGCGTCGAACTCGCCGATGTCCCCCAGAGTCGACCACCCGTCGATCTCCCTCACCTCCGCGCCCAGGTAGCGGAAGGCGGGCGGATTGCCCGGCGGGACCCGCATGAAGACCTCGCCGCTGTGGCCGGACTCGGTGACCGGGGTCCCGTCCAGCCCCACGATCTTGATCTCGCCCCACGTCGTACGGCCCACCGAGCCGCGGTGCTCGAGCCATTCGGGGCCCGAGATGGTGCACCCGGCCTGCGCCTCCGTCCCGGCGTAGAGTTCGAAGATCCGCTCGGCGCCGAGCCAGTCGATCCACGCCTGCTTGATCGCCGGCGGGCACGGCTCCGCGCAGTGCCACACCGACACCAGCGAGGAGAGGTCGTAGCGGTGCCGGGTCTCCTCGGGCAGGGCCAGGATGCGCCGCATCATCGTCGGCACCAGGTACATCCAGGTGACCGCGTGCCGCTCCACCTCGGCCAGCACCCGCTCGGCGTCGAACCGGCCGAGCAGGGTGACCGTGCCGCCGTTGAACAGGACCGTCATGGCCGTGGAGAAGGGCGCGTTGTGGTGGACGGGTGCCGTGATGAGCGCCCGCTCCCGGCTGCCGATGCCCCAGGCCTCGCTGTCGAAGGCGTGGAACGTGCCCGACGAGCCCGAGAGGATGATCTTCGGGCGGCCGGTGGAGCCGCCCGAGGTGGGCGCCTTCCACGAGGGGCCGACCTCCGTCGGCAGGTCGTCGTCCGTGCCGCCGAGCCGGCGCAAGGCCGCCACCGTGGTGGCCCGCAGCCGGCCGTCGCCCACGGGCGCGCCCTCCTCCCGGCCCACGACGGCCACCGGGTCGGACAGTTCGAGGATGGCCTGCTCCTCGGGGGCGGCCAGCCGCGTCGAGAGCGGCTGCGGCACGGCGCCGATCTTCAGACAGGCGAAGGCCGCCACGACCACGTCGACACCGTTGGGCAGCATCAGCGGGACGATGCGTCCGGGCCCGACGCCGGAGAGTTGCAGACCGCGTGCGACCGCGTTGCTCGCCCGGTACAGCCCGTCCCAGGTCAGCTCCTCGTCCTCCGCCCGCACCGCGACCGCGTCCGGGCGCTCCGCCGCGTACTCCTTGGGGATGTCGCCGAGCGGGAACTCGGGTTCAGGGGTGAACATATGTGCGCTCTCCTCGTCGTTCGGGAAGTGGCCGGGAAGCCGTGGGGGAAAGGCCGGACACCGCGGTTCCCGGTGCCCGGCCGTGCGTCAGAGGTACAGGTGCGCCCCGGGGAGCGCCTCGGGGTCCCGGCGCACCTCGGCGGTGTTGGTCTCCGGCAGGAACCAGGCGCAGACGAAGGTGACCGCGCCCATCAGGGCGATGAAGGCCGCGACCAGGACGGTGCTGTCCGTCTCGGCGATCAGCGCGGTCATCAGGACCGGCGTGCTGCCGCTGACGACGATCGCCGAGAGCTGGTAGGCCAGCGAGGCGCCGGAATAGCGGACGTTGGGCGCGAACAGCTCACCGAAGTAGGCGGCCATCGGCCCGTAGGTCAGGCCCTGGAAGACGAAGCCGACGGCGACCGCGATGAAGATCATCGGCGCCGACGCCGTCCCCACCAGCGCGAAGTAGGGGAACGCCCAGGCCACCACGCCGGCTCCGCCGATGAGGATGAGGGTGCGCCGGCCGTAGCGGTCCGAGAGCTTCCCGGTGTAGGGGAGGATCGCCGTCATCAGCACCGCGGCCAGCAGCGTGGCCGTCAGCAGCGAGTTGCGGTTCATGTCCAGCGTCTTGGTGCCGTAGCTCAGCAGGCCGGTGATGCTGACGTAGAACAGGCTGTTGGTGGCGGACAGGGTGCCGCAGGCGAGCAGGATCGTGCGCCAGTTGCGGCGCACGGCCTCGGCCAGCGGCGCCCGCACCACGACCGCGTCCTGCTTGCGTGCCGCCGCCTCCTGGAGCCTGCGGAAGTCCGGGGTGTCCTCGACCTTGCGCTGGATGTACAGCACCACCGGGAACATCACCGCGCTGAGCAGGAACGGGATGCGCCAGCCCCAGTCGGTCAGGGCCTCGTCCGACATAGAGGCGCTGACCGTGGTGAAGATCAGGGTGGAGATGATGACGGCGACCGGCACGCTGGTCTGGCCGAACGTGCCCGCGAACCCGCGGCGCTTGGGCCCGGCCGACTCCGTGAGCAGCAGCGCGATCCCGCCCCACTGCCCGCCGGCCGCGATGCCCTGCACGAAGCGCAGCAGCACCAGCAGGGTCGGGGCGAGCGCGCCGACCGTTCCGGCGCTGGGCAGACAGCCGATCAGGAACGTGGCGAGGGCCATGCCGATGAGACAGACCACGACCGTGGGCTTGCGGCCGTACTTGTCGCCGAAGTGACCGGCGAGGAGTCCGCCGAGCGGACGGGCCACGAAGCCGGCCCAGAACGTGCTGAAGGAGAGCAGGGTGCCGGTCAGGGCGGAGGAGTGGGGGAAGAAGACGTCCGGGAAGACGAGCGCCGCCGCCGTGCCGTACAGGAAGAAGTCGTACCACTCGATCGAACTGCCAAGGAGCCCGGCCGCGAGCAGCTTGCGGTGCGCGGCGCGGTCGGCGACGGGCGGGGGAGCGGCGGTGCCGGGGTCGGTGCCGCCGTCGGTGCCGCTGTCGCTGTCGGGGAGGTGCGCGTGAGCGGAGGAAGTCATGGGTGGTGCCCCCTGGGGTGTGGAAGAGGGTGAGCGAGGGACGTTCGCCCGCCGGCCGTCGGGCGCCGCTACTGTGACGGGCGGCTGCGACCCGCATCACAACCGTCCGCGTTGGGGTGAGAGTAGGGCTGAGCGGGGGCTCCGTAGGATGGAACGTACGTACACTTGTCGCCGCCCTGGGGTGTGAGGGACGTCCACCCCTGATCCGACCCACCCCCGCCCCGCGGGCACATCGACAGGGACCCTGATGCCGCAGAGCGATTCCGGCGCCGACGGCGCCCACGACCGGGGCCCCCGCGACCACGGCCCGCACGACCCGGGCCCCCGCGACCACGGCTTCCGCGACCAAGGCTCCCGCGACCACGGCGAACTGGTCTCCTACCGGCTGCGGCGCGAACGCGAACTCAGCAGCCTGTACGCGACGGCCCGCTCGCTGGCCGCGCTCGGCGAGGTGGGCGAGGTGCTCTCCTCGATCGTCCGGCACGCCCACGAACTGATCGGCAGCGACATCGCCTACCTCTCGCTGCTGGACGCGGAGGGCAACCTCAAGCTGAGTGCCTCGGCCGGCACGATCTCGCACGAGTTCTCCTCGGCGTGGATGCCCCCCGGGGGCGGACTCGGCGCCCGGGTGATCGAGTCCCGGGCCCCGTTCTGGGTGAGCAACTACCGCGAGGCGCAGGTCCTCAGCCACCGTTCCGTGTTCGACTCGCTCGTGCCCGACGAGGGGCTCGTGGCGCTGCTGGGCGTGCCGCTCCTGGTGGGCGAGCGGGTGGTCGGCGTCCTCTTCGCCGCCGACCGCACCGAACGTCCCTTCGAGAAGGACGAGGTGGCCCTCCTCAGCGCCTTCGCCGACCACGCCGCGATCGCCCTCAACAACGCCCGGCTGTACGAGCAGAGCCGTGTCTCCCTGCAACGGCTGCAGGAGGCGTACCGCACCATCGAGGAGCAGGTCACGTCGGTCGAGCGGGCCGCCGCCGTGCACGAGGCGCTCACCCACGTCGTCCTCACGGGCGGCGGCCCCGGCGACATCGCGCGGCTGCTCGTCGAGCATCTGAGCGGCACGGTCACCGTCCTGGACCGCGACGACCGGATCGTCGCCGTCCGGTGCGCCGCGGGCCGGCCGGCCGACGAGGACCGGGAACCGGTGCGGGCACTGCTGGAGGAGGCGCGCAGCACCGGACGGTGCGCCTCCGCGCGCGGCGCGGACGGGGTCGTGCGCAGCGTCGCGGCCGTCCACGCCGGCGGCAGCCACCTCGGCGCGCTGTCCCTGGCGCGCGGGGCGGCGCCGGAACCGGCGGACATCCGCATGCTGGAACGTTCCGCCCAGATCATGGGACTGCTGGTCCTCATGCGTGACGCCCGGGTCGAGGCGGAGGAGCGGGTGCGCGGCGAACTCCTCACCGAACTGCTGTCCCGTGCGCCCCTGCACCCGGCCCACCGCGACCGGGCGCTCGCCCGGGGCGTCGACGTCGACCACCTCGACGTCCTCGTCGTGGCCGACTGCCCCGGCAAACCCGCCAGCGACGTCGTCCGCCGGCTGAACTCCGTCTCCCCCGAGTGGTCGGGGCTGGCGGGCGAGTACCTCGGCCGGGCGACGATGCTCTTGCGCGCCGACGACGTCGAGGAGGCGGCGCGCACCCTCCACCAGGGGCTGCGCCGCACGCTGGGCGCGCCGCTGCTGCTGGTCGCCGACCGGGTCGCGGGGCAGGAACGCGCGCGCTCGTTCTCGCTGGCCCAGCGCTGTGTGGAGGTGATGCGCGCACTGGGGGAGGACGACCGGGGGGCGACCACCCGCCAGTACGCGATGTACGCGCTCGTCTTCGACCCCCAGCGCACCCATGACCTCGACCGGTTCCTCACCGACGAGCTCGGCGCGCTCCTCGACTACGACCGGCGGCGCGCCACCGACCTCGTCGCCACCACGGCCGCCTACTTCGCCCACTCCGGCAATCTGCGCCAGACCGCCACCGCGCTGCACGTGCACATGAACACGCTGCTCAAGCGGCTGCACCGGATCGGTGTGCTGCTCGGCGAGGACTGGCGCTCCCCGGACTCCGCGCTCCGCCTCCATCTCGCGGTCCGGCTCCACCAGTTGCGGGCCTCGCTCGACCGGTCCGCCTCGGCCCCGGCCGACTGAACGGGTCCGTCAGAGGTCCACGACGAGCCGGGGCGACAGCGACCGGGACACGCACGGGTACATGCGCCCGGCGGGGGCGCCGATCTCGTCGCGGTGCTCGGGCTCGCCGTCCACGACGGTGAGTTCGCAGCTTCCGCAGACGCCCTCGCGGCAGCCGGACGGCAGCGGGTGCCCGGCGTGCTGGAGCACGCTCAGCAGCGACTCGTCCGCCGGCACCTGGAGCGTCTGCCCGGAGCGGGCGCAGACCGCCTCGAACGGTGCGTCGGGCGCGAACTCCCGGACGGCGGGCCGGAACCGCTCCGCGTGCAGCCGGCCGGCCGGGAACACCGCCTCGGCCGCGCGCAGCATCGCTTCGGGACCGCAGCAGTAGACCAGGGCCTCGGGGCCCAGCGCGGCGGCGTGCGCGGCGAGGTCGGGCCTGCCGTGCTCCCCGGTGTCGACGACGTGCACCCGCTCGCCGCCCCGGGAGCGCACCTCGTCGAGGAACGGCATGGACGCGGCCGAGCTGCCCACGTACACGAGCGAGGCCGGCACCCCCGCGTCGACGGCCGCCCGCAGCATCGGCAGCAGCGGGGTGATGCCGATGCCCCCGGCGAGGAAGAGGTACTCCGGCGCGGGCAGCAGCGGGAAGTTGTTCCGCGGCAGCGACACCCGCAGCGGCCGGCCCGGGCGCAGGAAGCGGTGGACGTACTCCGAGCCGCCCCGGCTGAGCCGCTCGTGCCGCACCGCGACACGGTAGGTGTCCCGGTCCGCCGGGTCCCCGCACAGCGAGTACTGCCGGGTCAGCCAGTTCGGCAGCAGGAGGTCGAGGTGCGCCCCCGGCTCCCACGGGGCGAGCGGGCCGCCGGACCCGCGCAGGACGAGGGAGACGACGTCCCGCGCGAGCGGCTCCACGCGCTCCACAAGGGTCTGCTGCATCGGTGCTCCGCCTTGTCGGCCGGTAGGTGGGGGAACGGGGGAGGACGGGGTCGGTGATGTGGTCGGCGGCATGGTCAGTACAGCTTCCGGTAGGCCTCTTCGAGGCCGTCGTCGAGCACCTTCGGGTCGATGTCCAGGCCGAGCTGGGCGGTGAACATCTCGCCGGCCGTCGGCATCTCGTCGGCCAGCGCCCGGCTCGCCGGGTCCCACAGCCGGGACCGGATGAGCGCGCGGCCGCAGTGCCCGTACGCCTGCTCCACCCGCACGACGATCGCCAGCTGCGGCGTCCGGCCCTCGGCCTGCAGCCGGGCCAGCACCTCCGGCTCGTCGGTCGGGTAGGCGCGGCCGTTGACCCGCAGGGTCTCCCGCATACCGGGGATGAGGAACAGCAGTCCGATGCCGTCGTTCTCGGCGAGGTTGCGGAAGGAGTCGGCGATCCTGTTGCCGGGCCGGTCCGGAAGGGCGAGCGTGTGCTCGTCCAGGACCTTCACGAAGCCCGGGTAGTCGCCGCGGGGCGAGCAGTCGGCGTTGCCCGCCGCGTCCGCCGTGGCCATCGTCAGGAAGGGCGAGTGCGCGATGAAACGACGGAACTGCTCGTCGATGTGATCGATGATCTTGCTCGTGGCCATGGGGTCGCGGTCCCCGATCAGGGCGAGGACCTTTTCCGGCGAGAGCGGCCGGGGGCGGGTGCGGGTGTGCGCCATGAGGGCTCCTTCCACAGCGGGCGGCAGCGGCGGGTGCCCGGGGCCCTGCCGTGCCGCCCCGCCCATCCGCCGACGGCGGCGCGAAACGGTGACGCACCGCTGCGCCGCAGGTCATGGCACTATTGTGAGCAATTATTCAGGTCGTCCGCCACTCGCATTCCCCACCCCGCCCAGGAGGTGCCGTGACCTCGGAGCGACGCCGGCTTCAGCCACGTAAACAGCCCCGCCAGGCCCGGGCCGAACTCACCCGGCAGCGCATCCTCGACGCCGCTGCTCACGTTTTCGCCGAGCAGGGCTATGCCGCGGGGACCACCAACCGGATCGCCGAACGGGCCCGGATCTCCATCGGCTCGCTCTACCAGTACTACCCGAACAAGGACGCCATCCTGCTGGAGCTGGTGACCCGTCACCTCGACGACGGGCGGGAGGCGCTCCTGCGTCTCCAGGACGGGGCGCTGCCCGGCACCCTGGAGGGCATCTTCCGCGCCCATGTGCGCATCGTCATCGAGAACCACCGCCACGACCCGCACCTGCTCCAGGTCATGGCCGAACAGGCGCCCCGCTCCGCCGAACTGTTCGAGCGCGTCTCCGGCTACGAGCAGGAACGCGTCCGCTACGTCGAGGACCTCCTCGTCCGCCACCCCGACGCCCACGTGGAGGACACATACGTCGCCGCCCGGCTGATCGTCGCCACGGTCGAACTCCTCGTCCACCAGCTCATCGCCGCCCCCGACCCGCTCGACGCCACCCGGCTCGAGAACGAACTCGTCGCCATGGTCACGCGCTATGCCACCGCCGACCAAACCGCCGGGCCCTCGGCTACGGATCACCCATGTGCCCGCACCACCGCCGGGTACCCGCCCGAGCAGGCACCCGCCGTCCGCCCGCCCCGAAGGACCGAAGGACCATGACGTGAGAGAGCCCGTACGGATTGGGCCCCACCCCTCCGCCCAGCCCGACCTGCAAGAACTGCTGCGCGGCGTCGCCCAGGGCGACCAGGAGGCCTTCGCCTCCGTCTACGACGCCGTCGTCGGCTCCGTACTGGGCATCGCCCGCAGCGTGCTGCGCGACAGGGCGCAGTCCGAGGAGGTCGCCCAGGAGGTGCTGGTGGAGGTCTGGCGCACCGCCGCCAACTACCGCCCCGAGCGCGGCAGCGTCCGGAACTGGATCCTGACCCTCGCCCACCGCCGCGCCGTCGACCGGGTCCGCTCGGTCGACGCCTCCGCCGCCCGCGAGCACAGGGCCGCCCTGCTGGAGCGCACCCCCGAGTACGACGAGGTCACCGAAGAGGTCGAGGCGAGCCTGGAGCGCGAACAGGTACGCCGCTGTGTGCGCACCCTCACCGAGGTGCAGCGCCAGGCGGTCGACCTCGCCTACTACCGGGGGCTGACCTACCGCGAGGTCGCCGAACTGCTGACGCTGCCGCTCGGCACCGTCAAGACCCGGCTGCGGGACGGACTCATCCGGCTGCGCGACTGCCTGGGGGTGACCGCATGACCGCCGACACGGCCGACCTGCACACGCTGACCGGCGCCTACGCCCTGCACGCCCTCGACGAGCGGGAACGGGACGCCTTCGCACGGCATCTGTCCCTCTGCGCGCCGTGCGCCGCGGAGGTCCGCGAACTGACCGCGACCGCCGCCCGGCTGGGCGGCGCCGCCGCCACGCCGCCCCGCCCGCAGCTCAAGGAAGAGGTGCTGCGGCGCATCACCACCGTCCGCCAGGAGCCCCCGCACACCACCCCCGCGGCACGCCCCGCGGGCACCGGCGGTGCCCGGACGCGGCGGCTGTTCCGGTGGGCACTGGCCGCCTGCCTCGCCGCCGCGGCCGCCCTCGGCGGCACCGCGGTGTGGCAGCACCAACAGGCCGACGACGCCCAGGAACAGGCGCGGCGGGCCGAGCACCGGGTGGACGAGATCGCGGCCGTCCTGGCCGCACCCGACGCCAGGACCCGCACCGCCGACCTCAAGGGCGCCACCGGCACCGTCGTGGTCTCCAAGAGCGAGAACCGGGCGGTGTTCGTGGTCGCCGGGATGGACCGGCCCCCCGAGGGCAAGGTCTACCAGCTCTGGTTCGACGACGGCGGCAGCATGCGGCCGGCCGGTCTGATGGACCCCGACCGCTCCACGGAGGCCGTCCTGCTGAAGGGCGCCCTCGACGGCGCGTCCGGCATGGGCGTCACCCTCGAACCCGCCGGGGGCTCGCCCCGGCCGACGTCCACACCGCTCGCCCTGGTGCCGTTCTCGGCCTGAGAACCGAATTCGTCACCGCGTCTCGGTATTTTCCCCACGAGCGTCGGTCGCCGCTTTCCGCGGCGGCCGGCGCTTTTTCCGTATCTCACGGACAGCCCGCTGAGCTGGTCTTCTTCGCAGGGTTCCCCGTATTGATCCGTAACCGGAAGCGCCCCGGATTGGTCCGGAAAATAATTCCCCCCAATTGAGTGATCGGCCAATCCGCGCAGCCGCCGGCGCCGGATTCCCCACGTGAGCGACGAAGGAAAGACACAGCACCGGCCGGCCACCCGGACGCGGCATGCGCTCGCCGCGGCGAGCGGGCTCCTCGCGGGGTACGCGGCACTCGCCGTGGCCGAGCTGGTGTCGGCCGCCGTCCGCCCCGAGGCGGGTCCGGTGGTCGCGGTGGGCTCCGCCGTCATCGACCGCACACCCGCCGCCGTGAAGGACTGGGCGATCCGGCACTTCGGCACCGACGACAAACTGGTGCTGCAACTCGGGATCGTCGCGATCCTCGCCGTGATCGCGCTGCTGCTCGGCACGGCCGCGCTGCACCGGCGCCGCACCGGCTCGGCGGGCGTGCTCCTCTTCGGTCTCGTCGGCGCCGTCGCCGCCACCGGCCGCCCCGACTCGGAGGGCTGGACCGACGCCGTGCCCTCCCTGGTCGGGGGCGCCGCCGGGGCCGTCCTGCTGTACGTCCTGGTGGGCCGGCTCCTCCCGAAGCCGCCCGCGCCGGACTCCCCGCCGAGCGGGGACCGGCCCGCGGCCACCGCGGGGTCCGCGCCCGCGGCCGCCGCCGGAAGGGACGCCGGCTGGGACCGGCGCGGGTTCCTCGTCGCCGCGGGCGCCGCGGCCGCCGCCTCCACCGCGGTGGGCGCCGGCGGCCGGTACCTGAACCGGGCGAGCGGCCGGGGCGCCGTCGCCTCCCGCGACGCCGTGGTGCTTCCCGCGCCCGGCTCGACGGCCGACCCGATACCCAAGGCCGCCCGGCTGAGGATCCCCGGCCTCAGCCCCTTCGTGACGCCGAACGAGGACTTCTACCGCGTCGACACCGCCCTGGTGGTGCCGAAGGTGGACGCCGGCGCCTGGCGGCTGCGGATCCACGGCAAGGGCGTCGCCCGCAGCCGCACGTTCACCTACGACGACCTGCTCCACCGGGACCTGGTCGAACGGGACATCACCCTGACCTGCGTCTCCAACGAGGTCGGCGGCCCGTACGTGGGCAACGCCCGCTGGATCGGCGTCCGCCTGGCCGACCTGCTGGCCGACTGCGGGGTGAGGCCGCCCTCCCACGGCGGTCCCGCCGACCAGCTCATCGCCCGGTCCGTGGACGGCATGACCCTCGGCGCCCCCGTCGAAGACGTCATGGACGGACGGGACGCGCTGCTCGCCGTCGGCATGAACGGCGAACCGCTGCCCTTCGTCCACGGCTTCCCCGTCCGCATGGTCGTCCCCGGCCTGTACGGCTTCGTCTCGGCCTGCAAATGGATCGAGGACATCGAACTCACCACGTTCGACTCCTACGACCCCTACTGGGTCAAGCGCGGCTGGGCCCGGAAGGCGTCCGTCAAGACCGGGTCCCGCATCGACACCCCCAAGCCCTTCGCCCGCCCCGAGGCCGGCACCGTCATGGTCGCCGGGGTGGCGTGGGCACAGCACCGGGGCATCGAGCGGGTCGAGGTCCGCGTCGACGACGGCCCCTGGCGGACCGCCGACCTCGCCGCGCAGGACACGGCCGACACCTGGCGGCAGTGGTCGCTGCCGTGGCGGGCGGCCCCCGGCGGCCACACCCTGACCGTCCGGGCCACGGACCGGACCGGCGAGGTCCAGCCGGAGAAGCGCACCCGCACCGTCCCCGACGGGGCGAGCGGATGGCACTCGGTGGTGGTCACCGTGGACTGACGACACCCGGGCGCCACCGACAGGCCCTTCCCCCCAGCCGCAGTGCCCGCACTGCCTTCCCCCGCCGTGCGGCGTCCGAGCCGCACGACACCGCACCACCACACTCAGGAGACCCTTCATGAAGCGCGTGATCCGTCGTACCGCCGTGGCCGTCGCCACCGCCGCCCTGCTGCCGCTGGCGCTGACCGCCTGCTCCGACGACGGCAAGAGCGACAGCGCCTCCTCCGACTCGGGCAAGGCGTCGGCGACCGCCACCGACAAGGCGACGGGCTCGGACGACGCCGGGAAGACGGACACGATGGACGAGCCGTTCGGCCCGGCCTGTTCCTCCGTGCCGAGGTCCGGCGCCGGTTCCTTCGACGGCATGGCCCAGGACCCGGTGGCCACCGCCGCCTCGAACAACCCGGCGCTGTCCACCCTCGTCTCGGCGGTGAAGAAGGCCGGCCTCGTCGACACCCTGAACAACGCCAAGGACATCACCGTCTTCGCGCCCACCAACGACGCGTTCGCGAAGATCCCGAAGGCGACCCTGGACAAGGTCCTGGCCGACAAGGCCCGGCTGACGAAGATCCTCACCTACCACGTCGTCGGCCGGAGGCTCACGCCGAAGGACCTGGAGAAGGGCTCCTTCACCACCCTGGAGAAGGAGAAGCTCACCACCTCCGGCTCCGGCGAGTCGTACACCGTGAACGACTCCTCGAAGGTGGTCTGCGGCAACGTCAAGACGGCCAACGCCAATGTGTACATCGTCGACACCGTGCTGATGCCCGGCAAGTGACCCGGACACCCGGCGACGGCTCCGCCGGCCCTTCGGGGCCGGCGGAGCCATGTGGTGTTTCACAGGCGTGTGAAGCGGGTTTCGGGGGTATGTGCGAGCGCGTGATGGGGGCAACGAAGGCGGCCTGTATGGAAGCGGTACCCGGCGACGAGGACGGTACGGCGTCGGACGGCGGTCTCCCACGGACCTCCGCCGCGCTGGACGGCGACTCGGCCTCCATCGCGGACGCCCGGCGCCTCGCCGTCGACTTCCTCACCTCCGCCCGCACGGAGTACGCGCTGCCGGTCGCCGAGCGGGCGCTGGAGATCACCCAGCTCGTGGTCAGCGAACTGGTCACCAACGCCAGGAAGTACGCCCCCGGACCGGTCCTGCTCAGTCTGCGGATCGTCGGGGACACCGTCGAGGTGGCCGTCTGGGACAGCGACCCGCTACTGCCCACGGCCAGGACGGCGGACCCCGGGCGGGTGGGCCAGCACGGTCTGGAGATCGTCAGCGCGCTCGCGCAGGACTTCCAGATCCGCCGCGAGGCCGTCGGCAAACGGGTCACCGCCCGGATCGCCTACGCCGACGAGTCGCCCGGGGCGGGACCGTACGGCGCGTTCTGGTGACGGGGTGCCGGGGTGCGGGTGAGAGTGCGCGGGTGTGGGCGCGTGCCGTCCGGGGTGGGCGGCACGGCGTGGCGGGGTAGGCTCGCGGCAGGTGCTTGGGAAGCAGGCACGCCCGTGGTGTCCGCGGTACCGGCCGAGCCGGTCGCGGTGCCGCGTGGTCATGTCACCGCCTGCTGCCCCCACCACAGGAGCACCCCTTCATGAGCCAGGAACCGGAGTACCCGCCGCTGCGCGACATGGGCGGCCGGGACACCGGCGCACCCGGCACCGGCGAGGCACCCGGATCCGGTCCGGGCGAGGCATCCGGCCTCGAGGCCCTGCGGCGCGAGAACGCCGCACTGCGGGAGCACACCGCGGAACTGGAGCGGCGCACCACGGAACTGCGCAACCGGCTGCACGCCCACCCCGGCATCTCCCTGGCCCAGGGCGTCCTGATGGAGCGTTACCGGCTGCCCGACCCCGCCACGGCGTTCGCGCTGCTGCGGGAGGCCTCGCAGCGCCGCAACATCAGGCTGCACACCCTCGCCGACGCGGTGGTCCGCACCCCGGCCCCCGCCGCCGACGCCGCCACCTGGTTCCCGGGCCGCGCCCGCTACAGCCCGCCCCCGCTGCCGGGTGTGCCCGTGGCCCCCGGTGACCGCGACAGCCACGGCGCGGTCCTCTCCGGGGTGCTGCGCCGGGTGCTGAACATCACCCAGGCCGGCATGGGCAACGTCCAGCTGGTCGAGGGCGGTGTGCTGCGCATGGAGAAGCACATCGGCCTGAACCGGCGGTTCACCGACTACTTCGCCTTCGTCGAGGGGCCGACCACGTCCTGTCATGAGGCCGCGGAGCAGCGCCGCCAGGTGACGGTGCCGGACGTCGCCACCGCGGACGTCTTCGACGAGGAGTCCCGCACGACGATCCTCCAGGCCGGCAGCCGTGCCTGCCACAGCGTGCCGATGGTGAACAGGGCCGGGGCGGTGCTCGGCGTGATCTCCTCCCACCACACCCGTCCGCTCGCCGGGTTCACGGCCGCGCAGCTGCGGGCGCTGGAGGAGACCGGCGCGGCGGCGGGCCGCTGGCTGTCCTGGCACCGCCGGACCGTCGTCCTCGACGCCCTCGAACACCTCCACACCGCGGCCCGCACCGCCCACTGACCGCCCGCCCCCGGCCGTACGGCTGCCGCGGCTCACCCGTTTGCCGGGTCCGCCGTACGGGCGGGGCGCCGTGCGTGCGCGGGCCGGGTACCCGCGGGAGCGGAGTGTCGACCGGCGCGGCGGCGCAAGCGCGGGATACCAAGGGGCGGGGCGGGGACACGGCAGGTCGGCGGGAGGGGGGAACACACGGACACGTACGACACACGGACACGTACGACACACGGACACGTACGGACGCATCAGTGGGTACGGCGAAGGGCGAGGCGATGGGTGGACAGGTGAGCGGGAGCGGCGACGGGCGGCGCGGTACGGCGCTGGTGACGGGTGCCTCCTCCGGCATCGGCGCGGCCTACGCGGCACGGCTGGCGGCCGACGGCTGGGACACCGTCCTGGTGGCCCGGCGCGCCGACCGTCTCGACGACCTGGCGGCCCGGCTCCGCGCGGAGACCGGCACCGCGGCCGGACCCCTGGTCGCCGACCTCGCCCGGCCGGACGACCTGGCCCGGGTGGCCGACCGCGTGGCACGCGGGGACATCGGCTTCCTGCTCAACAACGCGGGGATCAACGGCTACGGCCCGTTCGCCGAGCTGGAACCGGCCCTGATGGCCAAGGTGCTGCACGTCAACGTCCTCGCCGTCACCGCCCTGACCCGCGCGGCGGTCCCCGCCATGCTGGAGCGGGGCCGCGGCACGGTGGTGAACGTCTCCTCCCAGCTCGCCTTCGCCGGCGCCCTGCCGCCGCATCCGCTGCCCGAGCGGGCGGTGTACGGCGGTTCGAAGGGGTACGTGGTCACCTTCACGCGCACGCTGGCGGCGGAGCTCGCGAAGACGCCGTTGCGGATCCAGGTGCTGTGCCCCGGCCTGACGGCCACCGAGTTCCACCTCTCCCGGGGCGAGGCACCGGTGCCCGGGCGCGAGCAGGGGGTGCACGAGGAGGGCGGGATGCCCGTGGGCCAGGTGATCGACGCCTCGCTGCGTGACCTGGAGAAGGGCACGGTGGTCTGCGTACCGGGGCTGGCGGGCACGTCCCCGCTCGTCACCCTGGAGGCCGCCGAACTGGCCATCCGCTCGACGGCCCGCGGGGCACGGGACTGACCCGGCCCCCGGCCGAACCGCGGGGCGGGCGGCAACGGATCATTGAGAGGCGCGTGCGCACGGCACGCGCCGACCGATGGCCCGGCGGGCCGGGACGAGTGGGGAGCGACACGGTGACAGAGATGCCGGAGACGTCGGAGACGGCGGGCAGTGCGGGGGCTTCGGGGCCGGCCGCGGAGACCGGGGCCGGGAACCCGCCGCCACACCCGTCCGGCGGGCCGGCGGCGGCCCCGGGCACGCCCTCGGCACCACTGCCGTCGGCACTGCGACTGACCCGGGACGTGGCGGACCCGCGGGCCGCCGTGCTGTTACTGCACGGCGGCCGCGCCGACGGCCTCGAACCGGTCCCCACGTGGGACCCGGCCGCCCTGCGTATGTGGCCCTTCGCCCGGGCGATCAGGCGCGCGACCCCTGCGGACGCACGGGTGCTGCTCGGCAGCGTCGTCTACCGGCACCGCGGCTGGAACGGCACCCGGGCCGACCCGGCGCGGGACGCCGAGCGCGCCCTGGCGGAACTGAACCGGCTCCACCCCGAGGTGCCCGTCGTCCTCGTCGGCCACTCGATGGGCGGCCGCGCGGCGCTCCGGGCGGCGGAACACCCGCGGGTGTCGGGCGTGCTGGCACTGGCCCCGTGGTGCCCGCCGGGGGAACCGGTCGCCCAGCTGCGCGAGCGGACGGTCCTGATCCTGCACGGCGACCGCGACCGGGTCACCGACCCGCAGGGCGCGGCCGACCTCGCCCGCCGCGCCGGCGAGGCGGGCGCCCGCGCCCGGCTGGCGCTGATCGACGGCGGCGAGCACGCGATGCTGCGCCGGGCCGCGACCTGGCACCGTCTGGCGGCGACGGCGGTCACCGCGCTCCTCGACCCGGACCCCGGGCACCGGCTGCCCCCGCCCTTCGACAGCGAGCGGCCGACCCGCGTCTGAGCAGGCCCGACGCCCTGTGCGCGGGGGGCCGGAGATCGCATAGGGTCTCCTCCGCACACAGGGGAGGGAAAGATCCATGACTGCGAACGAAAAGCTGTCCGGGCGAAGCGGTGCCGCACGGAGAGACCCCGCACGCGGCGGCGCGGGGCGCGCCGGTGTCCGCCGCCTTCGCGCGCGCGGCGCCGCCGTCTCCGCCGGGGTCCTCGCCGCCGTCCTGCTGGCGGCCGGCTGCGACACGGGCGGTGGTACGGACGGCGGCAGGGACCGGGGGAGCGGCGACGGCAAGGCGCACGCGGAGGCGTCGCCCGGCGGCAAGGCCGTCGCCGACTCCTTCGCCGACTCCGGGCATCTGCCCGAACGCCTCGCCGCGGACGGCACGACCATCGTCGTCGGCTCGCCGAAGGCCCGCACCGCGGTGCGCGTCTACGAGGACCTGCGCTGCCCGGTCTGCGCCGAGTTCGAGAACTCCGGCGCCGACGAGCTGCGGGACATGACGGTGTCCGGCGAGGTCAGGACCGAGTACACGCTCGCCTCGTTCCTGGACGACAACCTCGGCGGCGAGGGCTCGCGGAAGGCGGCCAACGCGCTGCGGGCCGCACTGGAGAAGGGCCTGTTCCTCGAATACCACGACGTCCTGTTCGACCATCAGCCCGAGGAGGCCGTCGACGGCTACACCGACGCCTTCCTGCTGCGCATGGCCGCACGGGTGGACGGCCTGCGCGACGCCGGCTTCGACGCCGCCGTCAAGGGCATGAAGTACCGCTCGTTCGTCACCGCCTCCGAGAAGGCGTTCGACGACGACGGCGTGAACGGCACACCCGGCTTCGCGGTGGACGGCCGGCTGGTCGACGCGACCGTGCGCAACGACTTCTTCGACCCCGGCACCCTGCCCTCGGCGGTCCGCCGGGGCGCCCTGCGGGCCGCGGCCGCCCCGCCGTCCGGGGACAGCGCCGAGAGCTGACCGGAGCCGGGCTCAGCGGGCTAGGCCGTGCAGCAGCAGTTCCGCCAGGTGGGCGTAGGCCTGCGCGTCGGTCAGACCGGTGGTGGCGGCCACCTGGCGGCGCTGGATCCGCACCATCACCGAACTGATCACGTCCGCCGCGAAGGCCACATGCACCTCGCGGAACGCGCCCGAGGCCATGCCCTCGTCGATGAGCTGCTGGATGCGCTGCGCGGCGGCCCGGGTGTTGCGGTCGTAGACCTCCGCGGCCGGCTCGAACGCGGCCACGTCGTCGAAGAACCGCGGCGAGGCCGGTGCCAGCTCCGCCGACACCGCGCCCAGATAGGCGGCGAGCCGCCCGGCGGGCTCGGCCTCGGCGGCGAGCGCCCCCTCCACGTGCGCCGTCGCCCGCCGGAAGAAATGCACCACCGCCGTCCGGACGAGCTGCTCCTTGCTGCCGGCCAGGCCGTACAGGGTGCGCTTGGAGCAGTGCAGCCGGGCGGCGAGGTCGTCCAGGGTCAGATGGGCGAAGCCCTCGGTGACCAGAAGGTCCACCAGCTCGTCGAACAGCTCGGAGCGGCGGGCGGCGCCCCGCCCGGTCGGTTTCGGGCCGTCGGCGGCAGAGGTGTCGATCACCCGGCCCAGTATTCCAATACCTGTGGCGGGCGCTACGTAAAGCGGTACTCTAGTACCACAAGGAGTACCGCTAGGAGTCGCCATGGACGTCGACCGACTGCTTCCCACCCCCGAAGCCGCGGATCTCATCGCCCTCACCAGGGAGATCGCCGACAAGGAACTCGCCCCGCGCGTCGAGGAGCACGAACGGGCCGAGAGCTACCCCGAGGGCCTGTTCGCCACCCTCGGCCGGGCCGGGCTGCTCGGCCTGGTCTATCCCGAGGAGTACGGCGGCGGAGGCCAGCCCTACGAGGTCTACCTCCAGGTGCTGGAGGAGCTCGCCGCCCGCTGGGCGTCCGTCGCGGTGGCCACCAGCGTCCACACCCTGGCCTGCCACCCGCTGCACGCCTTCGGCACCGAGGAGCAGAAGAAGCGCTGGCTGCCCGCCATGCTCGCGGGCGAGTGGATCGGCGGGTACAGCCTCTCCGAGCCGGGCGCCGGCTCGGACGCGGCCGCGCTGACCTGCAAGGCCGAGCCCGTGGTCGACGGCTACCGGATCACCGGCACCAAGGCGTGGGTCACGCACGGCGGCAAGGCGGACTTCTACTCCCTCTTCGCCCGCACCGCGCCAGGCCCGCACGGCGTGTCCTGCTTCCTCGCCCCCGGCGCCGTCGACGGGCTGGGCTTCGACCCGCCCGAGCGCAAGATGGGGCTGCACGCCGTGCCCACCGCCGCCGCCCACTGGGACGGCGCGCTGCTCGACGCCGACCGGCTGATCGGCACGGAGGGCCAGGGGCTCGCGATCGCCTTCAGCGCGCTGGACTGCGGCCGGCTCGGCATCGCCGCCTGCGCCACCGGGCTCGCCCAGGCCGCGCTCGACGTCGCCGTCGACTACGCCAACGAGCGCACCACCTTCGGCCGGCGCCTCGTCGACCACCAGGGGCTCGGCTTCCTCCTCGCCGACATGACCGCCGCCGTCGACTCCGCCCGCGCCACGTACCTCGACGCGGCCCGCCGCCGCGACCTCGGGCACACGTTCGGCCGCCAGGCCAGCGTGGCCAAGCTGGTCGCCACCGACGCGGCCATGAAGGTCACCACCGACGCCGTCCAGGTGCTCGGCGGGTACGGCTACACGCGTGACTTCCCCGTCGAGCGGTACATGCGGGAGGCGAAGATCATGCAGATCTTCGAGGGCACCAACCAGATCCAGCGGCTGGTCATCAGCCGTGGTCTGGCAGCCTGAACGCGCCCGCGCGGCGCGCGTGACCGCCGCTTCGTCCGTACACCTCCAGGAGTGGGAAGACCTCATGAACCTCGCAGGATCCGCCGCCCTCGTCACCGGTGCCGCCTCCGGGCTCGGTGCCGCCACCGCGGCCGCCCTCGCCGCCCGCGGCGCCACCGTCTACGGCCTCGACCTCGACAAGGCGGTGGCGGGCGCCGGCACCCTCCCCCACGGCGTCACCCTCCTCGCCGCCGACGTCACCCAGGAGGCGCCGGTACGCGAGGCCCTGGACCGCGTCGAGGCCGACGGGGCGCCGCTGCGGCTCGCCGTCAACTGCGCCGGCATCGCGCCGTCCGCCCGCGTCTTCGGCCGCCGCGGGCCGCACGACCTGGACCTGTTCCGTACGGTCGTCGACGTCAACCTCGTCGGCACGTTCAACGTGCTGCGCCTGGCCGCGGCCGCGCTCGCCGGACAGGAGCCCGACGCCGAGGGGCAGCGCGGGCTCATCGTCAACACCGCCTCGATCGCCGCGTTCGAGGGCCAGATCGGCCAGATCGCGTACGCCGCGTCCAAGGCCGGCGTCGCCGGCATGACGGTCACCGCGGCGCGGGACCTGGCCCAGTACGGCATCCGCGTCGTCACCATCGCGCCCGGCATCGTGGACACGCCGATGATGGCCGGCTTCAGCGACGAGGTCCGCGCCGGCCTCGGTGCGAGCGTCCCCTTCCCCCCGCGCCTGGCCCACCCCGAGGAATACGCCCGCCTGGTCACCATGATCGCCGACCACGACTACCTCAACGGCGAAACAATCCGCATGGACGGCGCCCTGCGAATGACGGCACGGTAGCCAGTCCCAGGAGCGGACCACCCCGTCCGCCCCGGGGCCCCGCAGGGGCCTCCAGGGGGGCGGGGAACTGCGCGCTCAACCACAACGAACCCGCAGTCGCGACCACACCGCACATCCCGAGCTCTCCCGCGCCACGACGGGAATGCCCGGCCGGGCCCCCGCGTTACAGCCCATGTGACTGACATGCCCGGGACAACCCCGGAATGTGTCGGTGGAAGGAGGACCCTCATGGCACGCACCACCCTGCGCCCCGTCGTCAGGCTCAAGTCGACCGCCGGGACCGGCGTCACCTACGTGACGCGCAAGAACCGCCGCAACGACCCCGACCGGCTCGTCCTGCGGAAGTTCGACCCGGTGGCCGGACAGCACGTCCCGTTCCGCGAGGAGCGCTGACCGCTCCGCGGAAGGCGCCGGACCGCCGCACCACAGGCGCAGCGCCGCGCCCCGCACAGCCACACCGCACCACCGGCCGCCCGCCCCGGCGAACGGCCACGAGGAGGGAAACACCATGAGGCCCGGTATCCATCCCGAGACCAGGCCGGTCGTCTTCCGCGACCGCGCCGCCGACTCCGCGTTCCTGACCCGCTCCGCCGCACGGACGTCGAAGACGATCGAGTGGACGGACGGAAACACCTACCCGCTGGTCGACGTCGAGATCTCGTCGGCGAGCCACCCGTTCTACACCGGCGCCCGGCGCGTGGTGGACACCGCCGGCCGGGTGGAGCGCTTCGAGCGCCGCTACGGCCGCGACGCCCGCTGAGTCGGCGGGCCGCCGGAGCCCGCGCCCCGACGGCCACCCCACGGCCCGGCCCCGCCACGACGGGGCCGGGCCGCCGCGCACCGGCCGCACCGCACGAGAACAGACGGACCGCACCGACCGCGCCCACCGCCCGCCCCGGCCATGGCACAGTGGCCGTATGTGCGGCCGCTACGCCTCCACCAGGAGCCCCGAGGACCTGACCCGACTCTTCGAGGTCACCGACCGGCGCCCCGAGGAGACGCTCGCCCCCAGCTGGAACGTCGCCCCGACGGACCGGGTCTGGGCCGTCCTGGAACGCGCCCCGCGCACGGACGACGCACAGCCCGTACGACGCCAACTGCGCCCCCTGCGCTGGGGACTCGTGCCCTCCTGGGCGAAGGACGTCAAGATCGGCGCCCGAATGATCAACGCCCGCGTCGAGACCGCGCACGAGAAGCCCGCCTTCCGCAGCGCCTTCGTCCGGCGCCGCTGCCTGCTGCCCGCCGACGGCTTCTACGAGTGGCAGCAGATCACCCCCGAAGGCGGCGGCAGGCCCCGCAAGCAGCCGTACTTCATCCACCCCGAGGACGACCAGGTGATGGCGCTCGCCGGACTCTACGAGTACTGGCGCGACCCCGCCGTCACCCACGACGACGACCCCGACGCCTGGCTGACGACCTGCACGATCCTCACCACCGAGGCGACCGACGAGGCCGGCCGGGTCCACCCGCGCATGCCGCTCGCCCTGACCCCCGAGCACTACGACGCCTGGCTCGACCCCGCCCACCAGGACCCCGACGCCCTGCGCGCCCTGCTCTCCCGGCCCGCCGAGGGCCGACTCGACGCCCGCGAGGTCTCCACCGCCGTCAACAACGTCCGCAACAACGGACCGCACCTGCTGGACGCGGTGGGCCGGTGACGAGGGCCCGCCGTCAACGCCCCCGGCGTCGCAGCGCCGCCGCCCGCAGCACCGCGGTCACCGCCAGCAGGACGCACGCCACGGCACAGTAGACCCACGCGGTCGTGCCCCGCATCGCGCCGACCGCGCTCCAGACCGTCCACAGCACCAGCACGGTGAACAGCGCGGTCCAGGCGATGTCGGTGAGACGGTCGCGCAGTTGCGACCGCTGCCGGGTGCCGGGCTCGAGCGTGCCGAGCCGCGTCCCCCGCACCGCCGGCCCCGAATGTGCCGTTGACCTCGAAGACCCCCGGGCTGTCACGGGCGGGCCCCTTCCGTAGGCGGAGTGTCCGGCGGGCGCCGGGTGCGACGCCCCGTTGCCGGACCGGGTTCCCGCCCGCCGGTCGTACATGCGTACGGGACGGCGGGGCGGGGGAGAGGTCACTGTCAGTGGTGGATGCGAAGCTGCCCGGTATGGATGAGCTGGAGTTCATGCGCGGCAGGGTCTACGGCGCCGACCCCGAGGACGGCGGGCCGCGACCGGGGCGGGCCTACGCCCAACTGGTGGGCGGCCCGCTGGACGGCCTGCTCCTCGACGTCACCGACCTCACCGACGTCACGGATGCGACCGGCGGACCGGGGTCCGGACCGGGACGCGGGGTCGCCCTGCCCACGGAGATAGGCCGCTTCGGCCCGGGCGGCCGCGCCCAGTACGCCCCGCGGACCGACGACCCGCGCCGCTTCGACTGGCACGGTGACATTCCATGAGGACCGGGTCCACGGGCCCCGGATCAGCCGGTCCCGTGCGCGCCCGGGCCCGCGCCCGCGGAAGCGGCCGCGTGTCCGGCCGTCTCCGCCGCCGTGAGCGTCGCGAGCCGGTGGAAGGAGCGCGCGGTGGACGAGCCGGCGTCCGCCGTGATCAGTACGACCTCCTGGTCCTCCTCCGGCACCAGCAGCACATCGCAGTTGAGGCGCAGCCGCCCCGCCGTGGGATGGTCGAGGGTCTTCGCGCGGTGCCCGGGGGCATGGACCGGCCGCTCCTCCCACAGCTGCCGGAACTCTGCGCTGCCGGCGTGCAGTTCGGCCAGCAGGGCGGCCAGGGCCGGGTCCCGGGGATACCGGTCCGCCGACCGCCGCAGCCGGGCCACCGCGATCCGCCCGAACTCCTCGGCGCCGGTGCTGGAGTGATTACGCCCCCGGCCGAGGAAGCGGCGCCGGGCCAGGTTGCTCTCCCGGCCGAGGTCGTCCCCGACCAGCGCGCGGGCCAGGGGGTTGCAGGCGACGACGTCGTAGGCGGCGTCGGTGACGACCGCGCCCGTGTCCGGCAGCCGACGCAGCATGCCGGCCACGTGCGGGCTCACCCGCCGCACCGCACGGGTGCCCGGCGGCGCGCTCGCCCCCGCGAGCCGGAAGAGGTGGCTGCGCTCGGCCGGGGCCAGCCGCAGCGCCCCGGCCAGTCCGTCCAGGATGCGCGGTGACGGGCGCGGCCCGCGGGCCTGTTCGAGCCGGACGTAGTAGTCGACGGACATGTGGGCGAGCTCCGCCACCTCCTCCCGGCGCAGCCCGGGGGTGCGGCGGTGGTCGTCGGCGGGCAGCCCCAGCTCCTCGGGGCGCAGTCGTGCGCGGCGGTCCCGCAGAAAGCGGGCCAGTTCCTGCCTCGGCATGCTCTCTCCTGGGGCGTTCGGCCGCCTGGTACAGGTTGTCCCTGGCGGGCCGCACGCGGTCGGGGAATCGTCGATGCCATGAACGATCGCACAGCACTGGTCACCGGTGCCAACAAGGGAATCGGCAAGGAGATCGCACGCCTCCTGGCCGCCGAGGGCTTCACCGTGCACGTGGGCTCGCGGGACGCCGAACGGGGCGAGAAGGCGGTCCGGGAGATCGGCGGTACCGCCCGGCTCCTGGTCCTCGACGTCACCGACGCCGACGGCATCGCCGCCGCGGCGGAGCGGGTCGACCGGCTGGACGTCCTGGTCAACAACGCGGGTGTCGTCGTGGAGGACAGCCGGCCGCCCGAGCTGAGCCTGGAGGGCATGCGCCGCACCTACGAGACCAACCTGTTCGGTGTCCTCGCCGTCACCAACGCCTTCCTGCCCGCGCTGCGCCGCTCCCCGGCGCCCCGGATCGTCAACATCTCCAGCGGCACCGGCTCGCTGGACTGGAGCGCGGACCCGGAGCGGGAGTTCGCCGCCTTCCGGGGGCAGGGCGCGGCCTACCGTTCCGGCAAGGCGGCGCTCAACGCGCTGACCCTGTACTACGGGCAGGCCCTGGCGGACGAGGGCTTCAAGGTCAACGCGATGGCCCCCGGACTGCGGGCGACGGATCTGCACCCCAGGGCCGCCCTGGCGGCGGCCGGGGACCCGGCGGAGGCGGCGGCGGGCGCGGTCCGGCTCGCCCTGCTCCCGGAGGACGGCCCCACCGGCGGCTTCTTCTCCTGGGACGGCACGCGGATGCCGTGGTGAACGGCGGACGCCCCGTTCCTGGTGAGAGGGGGCAACGCATCGAGGGCCTCGCGAGTCGTAGGAGGCGTGCACCGTCATGGGGCCGTGCACGCCTCGTACGACCAACAGGAGGAAGACCATGACCACTCGCAACCGCCGCGTCCGCCGCGTCCACGCGGCCCTGGCCGCACCGGTGGCCGTCGTCGCCGTCGGCCTGGGCACCGTCCCGGCGACGGCCGCGGCGCCGGCCGCCGCGACGCCCCGGTTCCTGGAGCCGGGCGAACTCCCGCCGAACGCGTCCTCGGACTGGTACGCCGGGGACGTGACCGCCGGGCAGCCGGACCCGCTGCCGTTCTGCGTGGGCGAGGCACTGCCGTCGACCACCGTGCACCGCCAGTTCTGGACCGACTTCGACACCAACGCGGTGCAGGCGACGGTCGTCGAGTCCAGCGTGCGGCGGGCGCAGGAGTTCGCCGCGCTGCTGCGCAAGGACCTCGCAGGCTGCGCGCGGAAGGTGATGGCCGAGAACCCCGACGTCACCGCGCAGAGCAGGTACTACGGCCGGCTGAACGTCGAGGAGGGCGCCGAGGTGTTCGGCGTCCACACCGAGTCGTACGGCGCCTCGGACATCCACCTGTTCTCCGTCGGCGTCGACGGCACCACCGTGACCGTCGTGCGGTGGGGGCAGATGGGCACGTTCGCGCAGGCCCAGGTGGCGGACTTCGAGGCCACGACCGTCACGGCGGTGAAGAAGCTCTACTGAGCCGCCGGCGGATGCCGGGCCGTCCGCTTGACGTCCTCCTCGACGGAGTTGCGCGGCTTGTCCTCGTCCTTGGCGTACCGGGTCACCGCGGCCTGTACGTCCCGGGCGAGGTCCCGCCAGGCCCGCCAGGCGGTCTCGTAGGTGTCCGTCTGGACGTCGGTCCACGCGGCGTGCGCGGGCGGCCCGAAGGAGTCGCGCAACTCCTCGACGCGGTTGCGCGCCTGATCGGCGGCGCGCTGCATCGCCACGAGTTCTTCGAGCGTATGTGCCACATTCGGATCGTAAACACCGCAAAGCCGACGCGCGCGCCGAGCATGCAAGGGGCGCGGGGAACTGCGCGAACGGGACGAAGTCCCGTGCCAGGGTCAAAGGGGCAGAGCCCCTTGAGGACGGCAGAGCCCCTTGAGGACGGGAAGGGCAGGGGCGGCGGAGGCGAAAAACCACACCGTCATCCCCGCCCCACCGCCCCCGCTCAGCCCCCACCCACCCCGCTCAACATCTCCCGCGCCACCCCCACCGCAACCTCCCGCTCCCCGGCGACGAGCCCGATCCGGCAACGCCGGTCCAGCAGGTCCCCCACATTCAGCGCCCCCTCGTGCCGCACCGCCCACCACAGCTCCGCCCGCGTCACGGGATACCCGGCAACCACCGCCTCCCGCAGCCCCGCATCCGCCACCCCCAGCGCGTGCACGGCCACCGCCTCCGCCCCGTACCGCCGCACCAGCCGCTCCGGTACCCCCGCCCCCGCGGGCGCCCCCGCACCCGCCCCCACCAACGGCACCCCCACCGTCCGCGAGGGCCCCGCCACGACCCGTCCCCCGGCCACCACCGCGTCGACCGCGTCCTGTGCCATCCGCCGGTACGTCGTCAGCTTGCCGCCGACCACCGTGACCACCCCTTCCGACGACGTGAGCACCGCGTGCCGCCGCGAGAGGTCGGCGGTACCGCTCCCGGGCCCCGCCCCGCCGTCCAGCAACGGCCGCAGCCCCGCGAACGCCCCCACCACGTCCGCCCGCCGCACCGGCACCTCCAGCGCGGTCCCCACCACGTCCAGCAGGAACCCGATGTCGGTCTCCGGCACCTCGGGCACGTCCGGGACCGCGTCCCCCGCCACGGGTTCGTCGGTGAGGCCCACGTAGACCCGCCCGTCGTCCTGCGGCAGGACGAGCACGAACCGGTTGGTCTCGCCGGGGACCGGGATGTGCAGCCCGGCCGGCAGCGGGCCGAGGTGCTCCCCGCGCAGGACGAGATGGGTGCCGCGCGAGGGCCGGATGCGTACGCCGTCGACGAGGCCGCCCGCCCACACCCCGGCGGCGTTGACCACGGCCCTGGCCCGGATCACGCCCTCCTCGCCGGTCAGTTCGTCGCGCACCCGGGCGCCGGAGCCGTCGAGCTCCAGCGCCCGGACACGGGTGAGGACCCGTGCGCCGTGGCCCGCCGCGGTGCGCGCGAGCGCGGTCACCAGGCGGGCGTCGTCGACGAGCCGGCCGTCCCAGGACAGCAGCCCGCCGCGCAGCCCGGCGGTCCGCAGCGCGGGTGCCGCGTGCCGGGTCTCGACGGCGGTCAGCCGGCGCGGGGCCGGCAGGGTGGCGCGGGCGGTGCGCGCGGCGACCCGCAGCGCGTCACCGGCGCGGAACCCCGCCCACGCCAGGGCGGCGCCGCCGCGCGACACCAGCGGGGTCAGCGGCAGTACGAACGGCTGGGCGCGGACCAGATGGGGCGCGGTCCGCTCCATCAGCACCCCGCGCTCCACCGCGCTCTCGTACGCCACGTCGAACTGCCCGGCGGCGAGGTAGCGCAGCCCGCCGTGGACCAGCTTGGAGCTCCAGCGCGAGGTGCCGAACGCGAGGTCGTGGGCGTCGATCGCGGCCACCGAAAGGCCCCGGGAGGCGGCGTCCAGGGCCACCCCGGCGCCGGTGACGCCGAGGCCCACGACCAGGACGTCGACGGCCGGACCGCCGACGGTCGCGGCCAGTTCGCGGGTACGGCGGGCGGCGGACAGGGAGGTGGAGGCGGCCGGTGACGGTGCGGTCGGGGCGGTCACGGGGCGAGGGTCCTCTCCAGCAGGGTGCGCAGCTCGGCGGTGAAGGCCGCGGCGGTCAGCTCCGGGTCGTCCTCGTCGGTCATCGTGCGCAGCGACAGCGTGAACGACTGCACGACCAGCAGCAGCGTCCGCGCCTGCCGTTCGGGGTGCCCGGGGCGTACGGAGCCGTCCGCGTGGCCCTCGCGCACGGCCGTCGCGAGCAGTTCGAGGAGGGCGTCCTGGCTCGCCCCGCGCCGGTCCAGGACGTAGGGCAGCAGCAGTTCCGGATCGACGTCGACGATCTTGCGGAAGAGGGGGTGCGCCCGGAAGGCGCCGACCCCGTCCACCAGCGAGGCGACGATCCGGTCCCGGGCGGAGAGGTCCGCCGCCGGTGCGGGCATCGCCGCGGTGGCCACCGCGATCCACTCCCGGGTCATCAGATCGCCGACCAGGGTGCGCACGTCCGGCCACCGCCGGTACAGCGTCATCCGGGAGACACCCGCACGGCGGGCCACGTCGGTGAGGGTGGTGCGGCGGACCCCGACGGCCAGGACACGGTCGCGCACCGCGTCGAGCACCGGATCGCTGTCCGCGCCCCCGCGACCGTCCGCGCCGGCGGTACCGTCCGAGCCATTGTGACGAATAGGCGTCATGTGTCACAGTGTAACGCCGGGTGGCGGACCCCACACAAGACGGCCCGCCCGACACGGCCCCGCCCGACCGACGACGCACCAACGACCGGTGAGGACACCCACGATGGACATGCTGTGGAGCGGCTGGGGCGACCCCGCACGGGCGACCGCGCTGCCCGAGCCGGTCACCGGCCTGCTGCGCGACCTGCTCGGCGTCACCCCGCGCACCGACCCGCCGCTCGCCCTGGACGACCTCACCGTCCTCGCGTCGCCGCTCACCCCGGCCGCCCGCGCCGCCCTGGCCGCCGCCGTCGGCGACGACCCGGCGCACGTCCGCACCGACACCGAGACCCGCGTCCGGCACACCCGCGGCAAGTCCACCCCCGACCTCCTGCGGCTGCGGCGGGGCGACACCGCCGACGCCCCGGCCGCCGTCGTCCTCCCCGCGAGCCACGACGAGGTGCTCGCCGTCCTGCGGACCTGCGCGGACCACGGCCTGGCCTGCGTCCCGTTCGGCGGCGGCACCTCCGTCGTCGGCGGCCTCGCCCCCGACGGCCGCGGCCCCTTCGTCGCCCTGGACCTGCGCCGCATGGACCGGCTGCTCGACCTCGACCCCGTCTCCCGCACCGCCACCCTCCAGCCCGGCCTGCGCGCCCCGGACGCCGAGGCGCTCCTCGCCGCGCACGGCTTCACCCTCGGGCACTTCCCGCAGTCCTACGAGTGGGCCACCATCGGCGGCTTCGCGGCGGCCCGCTCCAGCGGGCAGGCCTCCGCCGGGTACGGCCGCTTCGACGAGATGGTGCTGGGCCTCACCCTCGCCACCCCCGAGGGCACCCTCGACGCCGGCCGCGCCCCCCGCTCGGCCGCCGGGCCCGACCTGCGCCAGCTCGTCCTCGGCTCCGAGGGCGCGTTCGGCGTGATCACCTCCGTGACGGTGCGGATCCGCCCCGTTCCGCGCACGCGCGTCTACGAGGGCTGGCGGTTCGCGTCCTTCGAGGAAGGCACGGCCGCCCTGCGCCGGCTCGCCCAGGACGGGCCCCGGCCCACCGTGCTGCGGCTCTCCGACGAGACGGAGACCCTCGTCGGCCTCGCCCGGCCCGGGCACCTCGGCTCCCCGGACGCGCTCGAGGGCACCGGCTGCCTCGCCGTCACGGGGTACGAGGGCACCGAGGAGGACACCGCCCACCGCCGCGAGCGCGCCGCCGCCGTCCTGCGCGACTGCGGCGGCACGTACCTGGGCGAGGAACCCGGCACCCACTGGGCCGAGGGCCGCTACGCGGCGCCGTACCTGCGCGACTCGCTGCTCGACGCGGGCGCGTTCGCCGAGACGCTGGAGACCGCCGCGTTCTGGTCCCGGCTGCCCGGCCTGTACGCCGCCGTCCGCGAGGCGCTCACCGCCACGCTCACCGGGGCCGGGACCCCGCCGTTGGTGATGTGCCACATCTCCCACGTGTACGAGAACGGCGCCTCGCTCTACTTCACCGTCGTCTCGGCCCAGGGCGCGGACCCGGTGGCGCACTGGGCGCCGGCCAAGCGGGCCTCGAGCGAGGCGATCCTCGCCGCGGGCGGCACGATCAGCCACCACCACGGGGTCGGCACCGACCACCGGGACGGATACGTGCGCGAGGCGGGCCCCCTCGGCGTCGAGGTGCTGCGCGCCGTCAAACGCCGGCTGGACCCCGACGGGATCCTCAACCCGGGCGTCCTGCTCCCCGACGACCGGCCCGCCGGTTCGCCCGTCCCCCCGTCCGCCGGCTGAGGAGGCGCACCGATGCCCCACCCCACGCGACGGTTCACCGCCGTCGTCAACCCCACCGCGGGCGGCTCCACCGCGGCCGCGGCCCTGCTGAAGGTGGCCCGCCCGCTGCGCGAGGCGGGCGCCGAGCTGGAGACCGCGTACAGCCGCAGCCTGCCGCACGCCCAGGAGCTCGCCCGGCGCGCCGGGGAGGACGGCCGGGTGGTGCTCGCCGTCGGCGGGGACGGCATGGCCGGCGGCATCGGCGGAGCCCTCAGCGGCACCGGCACCGTCCTCGGCCTGGTGCCCGCCGGGCGCGGCAACGACTTCGCCCGCGCCCTGCGCCTGCCCCCCGACCCCGCCGAGCTCGCCCGGGTCCTGCTCCACCACGAGCCGCGCCCCGTGGACGCCGTCGAGGTCGAGTCCGCGGTCCACCACCGCACCGTCGTCCTGGGCAGCGTGTACGCGGGCGTCGACGCGCTGGCCAACCGGCACGCCAACCACGCGGCACTGCTGCGCGGCGCCGCCTCCTACTACGCCGGGGGCCTGCGCGCGGTCACCACCTGGCGGCCCGCCCGCTACCGCGTCACGGTCGACGGCGAGGAGCACACGCACCGCGGTTACACCGTCGTCGCCGCCAACTCCCCGTACTACGGCTCCGGCCGGCTCATCGCACCCGGCGCCCGCGTCGACGACGGCCTGCTGGAAGTGGTGCTGATCAGCCACGCACCGCGGCGGCTCTTCTTCACCCTCATGCGCGAGCTGCGGACCGGCGCCCACGTCCACCGCCGCGAGGTGCGCGTGCTGCGCGGCCGGGAGATCCGCATCGAGGCCGACCGCGCGGTCCCCTACGGGGCGGACGGCGAGGTCGAGGCCGTCCTGCCCGTCACCGCACGGGTGCTGCCGGGCGCGCTCGGCATGCTGTACTGACGCCGACGGGCGCACCGCCGGTTTCGGCGGGGGTGGCGGGGAACCCGTCGGAGCATGTTCCAGACCCTCGCGCGGGGCTGCGCAGCGGGAGCTGCCGGCACGACCGCACTCAACGCCGTCACCTACGCCGACATGGCGCTGCGCGGCAGGCCCACCAGCAGCGCCCCGGAGGACGTGGTGGACAAGGTCACCACCGGCACCGGGCACCCGGTCCCCGGCGCCGGGGACCAGCGGGACAACCGGCTCTCCGGCCTCGGTGCCCTGTCGGGCATCGCCGTCGGCGTCGCGGCCGGGGTCGCCGTCTCGCTCGTCCACCGCGCGGGCGTCCGCCTCCCGGTGTGGCTGGGCGGGCCGGTCACCGGTGCCCTGGCCATGGCCGCGACCGACCTGCCGATGGCCCGCATGGGGGTCAGCGACCCCCGCGAGTGGTCGGCCAAGGACTGGCTCTCCGACGTCGTCCCGCACGTCGCCTACGGGCTCGTCACCTACGGCATCGTCTCCGCCACCGATCACCGGGGCTGAGTACCCCCGCCGCACAGGCCCCCGTACCCGGACCTCACGCCCGGGCCGCGTACCGCCAGAAGTCCCGCATGATCTCCTCCGGGACCGGGCCGCCCATGGCCCGCTGGGTCATCAGGAGGGCGACCGTGCCGGTGGCGGGGTCGAGGTGGGCCGTGGTGCCCGTGCCGCCGACCCAGCCGTAGCGGCCGGGGGAGTTCCACGGGTCGCGCTCCGCGATGTCCACCGAGCCGCCGAAGCCCCAGCCCTGCCCCTGGAGGAACAGCTCGCTCGCGGCACGCCGGTCGGCGCTCGTGTGGTCGGTGCGCATCAGCCGTACCGAGGACGCCGAGAGCACCCGCCGTCCGTCGGGCGTTTCTCCGTCGGCCAGCAGCATCCGGGCGAAGGCCAGATAGTCGTCGACGGTCGAGACGAGGCCGCCGGCGCCGGAGGCGAACGCCGGCTCCTCGCTCCACATGCCGTCGGGACCGTCGGCCGCCGTCAGACCGCCGTCCGGAGTGGGCTGGTAGTACGTGGCGAACCGGTCCCGCCTGCCCGGCGGCACGGAGAAGCCGGTGTCCGCCATGCCGAGCGGTGCCAGGAGCCGCTCGGCCAGGAACTCCGGCAGCGGCCGTCCGGTCACCCGGGCGACGAGCACCCCCTGGACGTCGGAACAGGTGTTGTAGAGCCAGGCGTCGCCCGGGTGGTGCAGCAGCGGGTAGTCCCCGAGCCGGGCCATCCAGGTGTCGGCGGAGGGGAAGCCCGCCGGCTCCCAGCTTCCGCCCTGCAGCCCGAACAGCCCCCGCACGTGCGGCAGCGAGAAGTCGGGGGCCAGGCCGTATCCCGCCTGGGAGGCGAGCAGGTGGAACACGGTGATCGGCCGGGCCGCCGGGACCGTGTCGTCCAGTTCGCTCCGCGGAGTCCTGACGACGCGCGGGTGCGCGAGTTCCGGCAGCCAGGTGGCGACCGGGTCGTCCAGGGAGAGCCGGCCGTCGTCCACCAGGACCATCACCGCCGCGGCCGTGAGGGGCTTCGTGAGCGAGGCGATCCGGAACAACGTGTCCCGGGTCATCGCCTCGGAGCCCCCGAGCGCCCGTGTGCCGACGGCCGCAGCCTCGACCTCCTCGCCCCGGGCCACCAACGCCACCGCCCCGGGCGCCCAGCCCTTGCCGACGTGCTCCGTGAGCACATCCTCCAGCGTCGCCATGCTCCCGCCTCCGCTTCTCTCCGGTCGTCCCGTCCGAACGCCACCGGCCGTGCGGTGGCGTCCTGACAAGTAGACCGGTCCCGCGCCCCGGACTCATCGGTCACGGCGGAGAAGAAACCGGCGCGGAGTTCCCCCCTCACTCGTCCAGGACGAGTTCCGGTCCGTACAGGTCCATCCACACCGCCAGGTCCAGCGTCTTCTCCAGACCGCGGCGGGCCGCCTGCGTGCCCACCGGAGTGTCGCGGCGGGCCAGTTCGCGCAGCCGCTCCCGGTCCACGAGCGCGAAGACCGGGTGCGAGGGGGTGGAGAGCAGATCCTTGGCGTGGTCCTGGAGGGCGAGACCGTACTTGGGGTCCTGCGTGGACGGATACGGGCTCTTGACCCTGTCGTACACCGACTTCGGCAGCACGTCCGCCGTCGCCTCCCGCAGCAGGCTCTTCTCGCGGCCGTCGAACGACTTCAGCGCCCAGGGCGCGTTGTAGACGTACTCGACCAGCCGGTGGTCGCAGAACGGCACCCGGACCTCGAGCCCGACCGCCATGCTCATCCGGTCCTTGCGGTCGAGCAGCACCCGCACGAACCGGGTCAGGTGCAGATGGCAGATCTTCCGCATCCGCCATTCGAAGTCGCTCTCCCCGTCCAGGCGTTGGATGCCCGAGACGGCGGTGCGGTAGCTGTCGGCGACGTACCCCTCCAGATCGAGGGAGCGGGTGAGCTCCGGGCGCAGGACGCCGGTGTCGTCACCGAAGTGACGGCCGAACCGCACGAGCCACGGGAAGGCGTCCGCGCGCCGGGCCTCCTCGTCGAAGAACTGCAGATAGCCGCCGAACACCTCGTCCGCCGACTCCCCGGACAGCGCGACCGTGGACTGCGCGCGGACCGCCTTGAACAGCAGGTACAGCGAGGCGTCCATGTCGCCGAAGCCCGCGGGCAGATCGCGGGCGCGCACGACCTTCGCCCGCACCTCGGGGTCGGCGAGAGCCTGCGCGTCCAGGACGATGTCCTGGTGCTCGGTGCCGGAGGTGCGGGCCACGTCGTGCACGAACGGGGTGTCGGGGGTGCCGCGCAGTTCGTCGGCGACGAAGTTGTCGGCCTGCCCGGCGAAGTCGACGGCGAAGCTGCGCACCTTCTCGCCGTGCTCGCCGAGCTGTTGGGCCGCCAGCGCCGTCATCGCGGAGGAGTCCAGGCCGCCGGAGAGCAGGGTGCAGCGCGGCACGTCGGCGACGAGCTGGCGGCGCACGATGTCGTCGAGCAGCGTGCGCACGGTGGCGATCGTGGTGTCCCGGTCGTCGGTGTGCGGGCGGGTCTGAAGCTCCCAGTAGACGCGGGTGCGCACCCCTTCGCGGTCGACGGTGACCACCGTGCCCGGCTCGACCTCGCGGATGCCGTCCCACACGGCGTGCCCCGGCGTCTTGACGAATGTGAACAGCTCGCGCAGGCCGTCCAGGCGCACCCGGCGGGAGGCCAGCGGGTTGGCGAGGATCGCCTTGGGCTCCGAGCCGAACAGAACGCCGTCGGCGGTGGGGGAGTAGTAGAAGGGCTTGATGCCCATGCGGTCGCGGACCATGACGAGCCGCTGCCGGCGGCTGTCCCAGAGCGCGAAGGCGTACATGCCGTTGAGCCGCTCGGCCAGCGCGTCGCCCCACTCCAGATAGCCGCGCAGGACGACCTCGGTGTCGGAGTCGGTGGTGAACCGGTGCCCGCGGTCGGTGAGTTCGCGGCGCAGTTCGGTGAAGTTGTAGGTCTCCCCGGAGTAGACCAGCGCCACCGTTCCCTGCGGGGTCTCGGCGGTCATGGGCTGCCGGCCGCCGGGCAGGTCGATGATGGCGAGCCTGCGGTGGCCGAGCGCCGCGGGGCCCTCGGCCCAGACGCCGCGGTCGTCGGGGCCGCGGCAGGCCATCGTCTCGGTCATCGCGCGCAGCGTCGCCTCCTCGGCGCGCAGCTCGCGGTCGAAGGAGACCCAGCCGGTGATGCCGCACATGTGTTACCTCCCGCTGGCCGAACCAGTTGTATGAAGCACCTATGTGGTGTGCTCCGAGCCTGTGGCACCTCCCGGACGCGGTCAACGCGACCGGCCCGGCGGGTGGCGGGGCGACCCCGCACTTTCGGCCGCACTTTGCGTACGGGAAAACTCCGGCGGCGCGCGGGAGGGCCCGGCAGCGGCCCGCACCCGACGGCCCCCGACGGGAATCGGCCAACCGCAAAGACTTTCTCAACTCGACCGGACGGCCCCGCCCGTACCACCACCCGAACGGCCCCCCTCGCCCGCCCGCACGCGTGCCCGCGCCGCCCCGGTGGCAGGGATGGAACCCATGGGAGCCACGCATACGCACGACGACGGCCCGGACCGCGCCCACCGGCGCCCCGACGGGGTCACGGACACCACCGTGGAGGCCCTGGGCGCCCTGTCCAAGGCACTGGAGACGACCGAACGGGCCCGCGGCCACCTCTACACGCTGCACCAGCTCACCGGCACCGCCGACTTCGAACTCGACCAGGCGGTGGAACTGCTGCGCGCGGCGGGCCACGACGGATGGGCCGACCGGGTGCAGCGGGAGATCCTCGGCCGCAACGTGATCCCCGGACACTGGACCTTCCAGATCGTCGAGGCCTACAACGCCACCTACTACGAGCCCTTCAGGGCCCTGGAGGCGGCGGCCCGCGAGGACCTGGCGGACGGCCGCGACCACCTCTACGAGGCGGAACTCAAGGAGACCCGCCGCACCGGCGGCCACCCCGACCACACGGCCCGCCCGGACACCCCGCCGCGCTGACCGAGCGCCGCACCGGCATCCTCACGTGCGGGTCCCCGCACGCCCACCCGCCCCCTTACGCGCCGGGTCCCGCGTGCCCACCGGCCGCCGTCGCGGACGCCCGGCCGCGCTCCTCGCGGTACAGGTCCGTGGTGAGGTGCACGAAGGCGCGGATCAGCGGGGTGTCACGGCCGGTGTTCCAGGCGACGACCAGCCGGCTCGGGTCCATGCCGTCCAGCGGCACGGCGGTGAGTCCCCCGGGGAGGGGGTGGCCGAGCAGGGTCAGCCCCACGGCCCCGTCCCACAGCACGGACTGCACGCACTCGTGGACCGTCCGCACGACCGGGCCGTCGTCGTGGGCCGACGGCTCGACGCCCGCGGGGCGGGTCCAGTAGGCCCCCCACACCGGGTCCGTCCCGTCGGGGAACCGGAACCAGCGGCGCCCGGCCAGCTCGGGCGGGCCGAGACGGTCGCGGCCGGCCAGCGGATCGTCCGTGCGCAGGACGACCCCGACCGGGTCGGACCGCAGGACCCGGGTGCTGACACCGGTGTCGTCGAACGGCGTCCGGGTCAGCGCCACGTCGACGCGCCCGGCCCGCAGTCCCGCCGTCGGGTCGGCGAGGTCCGCCTCGCGGATGCGGACGCGCACCTCGGGCCGGCGCCGCCGGTACGCCTCGGCCAGCCGGGGGCCCATCTGTTCGACGCTGTCGGCGAGGATGCCGACCGTCAGCGTGGGGGTGCCCGCGGCCGCCGCGACCCGGGCCCTCATCCCGTCGACCCGCGCGAGCAGCGCGCACGCCTCCTCGTACAGCACGGCACCGGCGGGCGTGAGCGAGACCCCGGCGGGGGAGCGGAGCAGCAGGGCGCACCCGAGGTCCGCCTCCAACTGCCGGATCGCCCGGCTCAACGGCGGCTGGGTCATACGCAACCGTGCGGCCGCCCGCCCGAAGTGCAACTCCTCGGCGACCGCCACGAAGTAGCGCAGCGTACGTACCTCCATGCCGGGCACGATACCGGGACGGTATCGGGACCCGACGAGGGCGCGGACCTGAGGGTCTGCCTCCCCGGGGCCCGCCCCCGGCCGTCACCCGACGGGGAACCAGTGGCCGCGGCCGGTCTCGGCGAACCGGCCGGCCCGAAGCGCGCCTCACGCCCGCCTGCGCCTCTGGCTCAGGCCCAGGCGGGCGGCGTATGGGTCAGGCGCAGGTCCACGCCGACATGCCCTGGAGGGCGGCCAGTTTGCGGGCGACGGCGATTTGTTCCGTGCGGGTGGCCAGGTCGGCGCGGGCGGCGTACTTCAGGCCGCCGGCCGCGACCCAGCTCGACTGCTTGAACTGCAGTCCGCCGTAGTGGCCGTTGCCCGTGTTGGCCTGCCAGTTTCCGCTGGACTCGCACGCGGCGATGGCGTCCCAGTCGGGGCCCCGCAGCCCGGCGGGGGCGGCTGCCGCGGCCGCCGTCGGAACGGTGAGCAGGGCCGCGGCGGTCGTCAGGAGCGTGAGCGCCGTACGGAGTCCGCCGGGGCGCAGGCCACGGCGGAGGACCGAGTCAGAGTTCTGATGACCAATCATGCACAAACTGTTACATGATATGAACAACAGGTGAGGGATTGGATGCCTCCATCCGTGGGGTGGCCGCCCGGCTCACGGCACGTCGTCGAGGCCGCGCAACTCGTTCAGCGGCGTGCCCGCCGCCCAACGCTTCAGCCGGGGCCCGTCGATGAGGTGCACGTCGCCCTGCCGGCGCGCCCACAGCGCGTCCCGTCGGCTGAAGGCGCCCCGGTGCACCACCATCAGCAACGGCTGCCGCGCGCGCGACCCCGCCGCCGCGCACAGTGGGTCCTCGCCCGGCAGCGGTTCGGCGACGGGGCGGAACGCCACCTCCAGCAACCGGCCCCCGGCGTCCCGCGCCACCAGCCGCGGAAGGTCCGGGTGCGACGGCCGCCGCACCCGCCACCCCTCCCGCCGCAGCATCCTCGCCACCGCCTTGACCAGCCCCGCCACGTCCAACTCCGCCAGTTCCTCGGGGGTGTAGTAACCGCGCCGGCGGCGGGCGAGCGGACGGCGGTACAGGAACAGCATGAGGAGCGCCAGGAGCACCACGACCGCGATCGCCGTCGGGGCGAGCGCGCCGCCGGCCCGGTACAGCAGGGCGAATCCGGCCACCAGCGCGCACGCGAGCACCACCAGCGCGGCGAACGCGGGCAGCACGTCCCGCAGTTCGGGACCGTACCGCCCCTGCGCCCGCAGCGTGTCGACCGTGCGTCGGCGACGGGCGCGCCACGGGCCGCCCGTCGTCTCCCACGGTCCCCTCCGTACCTCCACGGCCGGCACCCCCCACCCGCGCTCGCCCGAGCGGACGTTCGTATGGCTACCCGGGCGGGAGGGGCGAACCGCGGGGCAAGAGGACAACCGGCCATCAATCTGGCCGAACCGTTGCGCAGGCCGGTGGGAGGGGGAACTGGCCGAGGGCGTGGGTGGCGTGCCTCGGTGTCACCCTTCCGGCTGGGGAGGCGCGCTGGGGTTGAACGATTCAATTCCTCCGGCGGGGCTCCGTCGTGGCGCTGGCGCGGTGTTCCGGCCGACGGTTCCCCGCACCTCGTTCTCGCGCCGACAGGTCCATCAACAGGCCAGGTCAGGGAATTGACGTCGTGTGAATCGCCCCACCGCGGACTGTGCGGCCCAACATCATCCGCTGTGAGAAGTCTTGACGCTCGCCGTGCGCCCACTTACCGTCTCCGCCGGACGACATAAAACGATTCAACACCTCGCGGCGTCATGCCCCGCCGCCGGCCGCCCCTGTCCTCGACCGCTCGCGCCCCACTCACCCCACCCAGGTCCCCCTCCGGCCCCGCGCACCGCCCGCACCACCCGCGCCCGGGCCCGGAGGCGATGCCGCACGCCCGAAGGGAGCACGGCACCTTGCCGCAACCGTCCCGCAGACAGGTCCTGTTCGCCGCCTCCGCCGCCACGGCCGCCGTCGCCGTGTCGGCACCCACGGCCGCAGCCGCGCCCCCGCCGGCCACCGCGTCGACGGCGACCGGGACCGGCGTCCCGGAGCACACCTCCCCGCGCGCCCCCCTGGCCCCGTTCCCGCTCTCCTCCGTCCGCCTGCTGGAGAGCCCCTTCCTCGCCAACATGCGTCGCACCTGCGCGTATCTGCTCTTCGTCGACACCGACCGGCTGCTGCACACCTTCCGCCTCAACGTGGGGCTGCCCTCGACCGCCGAACCCTGCGGCGGCTGGGAGGCGCCCACCGTCCAGCTCCGCGGCCACACCACCGGCCATCTGCTCAGCGGGCTCGCCCAGGCCCACGCGGGCACCGGCGACGACGCCTACGCGGCCAAGGGGCGCGCCCTGGTTGCCGCGCTCGCCGAGTGCCAGGAGGCCGCCCCGGCCGCCGGGTTCCACCGCGGCTACCTGTCGGCGTTCCCCGAGTCGGTCTTCGACCAGCTGGAGGCCGGCGGCAAGCCCTGGGCCCCGTACTACACCCTGCACAAGATCATGGCCGGGCTGCTCGACCAGTACCAACTCAGCGGCAACAAGCAGGCGTTGGAGGTACTCCGGGCGATGGCGGCCTGGACCGACGCCCGCACCGCCCCGCTCTCCCACGAGCTGATGCAGACGGTGCTCAAGGTCGAGTTCGGCGGCATGAACGACGTCCTCACCCGCCTCTACCAGGTCACCGGTGACACGGCTCATCTGCGCACCGCCCAGCGCTTCGACCACGAGGACCTGTACGCCCCGCTCGCCGCCGGCCGGGACGAGCTCGACGGACGGCACGCCAACACCGAGATCGCCAAGGTGGTCGGCACCGTGCCCAGTTACGAGGCCACCGGCGACGCGCGCTACCTCACCATCGCCGACACCTTCTGGACCACCGTCGTCCGCCACCACTCGTACGCCATCGGCGGCAACTCCAACAAGGAACTCTTCGGCCCGCCCGACGAGATCGTCAGCCGGCTCTCCGAGGTCACCTGCGAGAACTGCAACAGCTACAACATGCTCAAGCTCGGCCGCCATCTCTTCCAACACCGGCCCGAGCGCACCGACTTCATGGACCACTACGAGTGGACCCTGCACAACCAGCTGCTCGGCGAGCAGGACCCCGACTCCGCCCACGGCTTCGTCACCTACTACACCGGACTGTGGGCCGGCTCGCAGCGCGAGGGCAAGGGCGGCCTCGGCGCCGCGTCCGGCAGTTACAGCAGCGACTACGACAACTTCTCCTGCGACCACGGCACTGGCCTGGAGACACACACCAAGTTCGCCGACACCGTCTACTTCCGCTCCCGCGACACCCGCCACCCGGCGCTCTACGTCAACCTGTTCATCCCCTCCCGGCTGCGTTGGGACGAGCAGGACGTGACGATCCGCCAGGACGCGGGCGAACCGAGCAGCGGGCGCACCAGGCTCACCGTCACCGACGGCGACGCCCGCTTCGCGCTGAGGATCCGCATCCCCTCCTGGGTGGCCGACACCGGACGCCGGGCCGTGCTCGAGGTCAACGGCCACCGCGCCCCCGGACCCCGGCCGCGCCCCGGCACGTACGCCACGATCGAACGGCACTGGCGCACCGGCGACACCGTCGAACTGCGCCTGCCGCGCACCCCGGTGTGGCGGGCGGCGCCCGACAACCCGCAGGTGCGGTCGGTGTCGTACGGGCCCCTCGTGCTCGCCGGTGAGTACGGCGGCACCGCCCTCGCCACCGTGCCCGCCATCCGCCCCGACACCCTGCGCGCCACCTCCGGCGGAAGCGGCGTCACGTTCACCGCGCTCGCCGACGGCGACCGTGTCTCGCTGCGCCCGTTCCACGAGGTCCAGCACCAGCGCTACAACGTCTACTGGGCGGTGGCCCCGGAACCCGGCCGCGCACGGGACGTCGCCCGCTACCCGCTCGACGAAGGCACCGGCACCACCGCCACCGACCGCACCCGCACCTTCGGCCCGGCCAATCTGGCGGGCGGTTCCTCATGGACCACGGACGACGGCGCCACCGCCGTGGCCCTCGACGGACAGGACGGCCATGTCGTCCTCCCCGCCGGACTGCCCAGCGGGCTCGCCGAGTTGACCGTGAGCGTCCGGGTCCGCGTCGACGCCCTCGCCAACTCCGCCCGCGTCTTCGACCTCGGCTACCACAAGGAGACCTACCTCTTCCTCGCCGCCACCACCGGCGCCGGACGCGCCCGCGCCGCGCTGAAGATCGCCGGAATGGAGGGCGAGGACGTCGTCGACGCGGCCGGCCCGCTGCCCGTCGGCCGGTGGACCCATGTCGCCCTCACCCTCGGCGGCGGCACCGGTGTGCTGTACGTCGACGGCGAGGAGTCCGGGCGCAACCCCGCCATGGTGGTGTCACCGCTGCTGCTCGGCGCCAGTACCCGCAACTATCTGGGCCGTTCGCAGAACAGCACGCACCCATACCTGCACGGCGCGGTACGGGACTTCCGACTCCACAACCGGACGCTCACCGCCGCCGAGGTGGCCCGGCTCGCCACGGGCTGATCCGCCGCCGTACCCCTTCTCCCCACTCGCAGGAACGCACCCGCACCCCGCAGGAGTACCACCATGCCCGACACCCCCGACAGCACCGTCACCCCCGGGACGCACGACGGAGACGGTCTGTCCAGACGCACCTTCGTCGCCGCGACCGGCGCCACCGGCGCCCTGCTCGCCCTCGGCGTCCCCGCGACGGCCGCGCACGCCGCCCCCGCCGGGGCGGCCACCGCGCACATCCCGGGCACCTTCCGCGCCAAGGACTTCGCCGACCCCCGCAAGGACAGCCGGCCCACCGTCTACTGGTACTGGAACGGCCCCGTCACCCCCGAACTCGTCGACCGGCAACTCGCCGACCTGCGCTCCAAGGGCATGTACGAGGTCATCCTCTTCTCCTTCGACAACGACCAGATGCGGCCGGTGTTCTTCACCGAGGAGTGGTTCGACATCGTCGGCCACACCCTGGAGGAGGCCAGGCGCACCGGTATGCGGGTGTGGCTGTTCAACGACGACCACTTCCCGAGCGGCCGCGCGGGCGAGTACATCGTCAAGGGCGGCACCGTCGGCTCCCGCACCTACGCGCCCCGCCCCGACCTGCGCCTGAAGGCACTGTGGCGCTCCACCACCGTCGTCGAGGGCCCCGCCCGCGTCGACCTGCGCCGCAGCACGGGGGTCGGGGTGGAGGCCGGGCACCTGGTGGCCGACGCGGGCATCCTCGACGGGGCGGCCGTCCTGCGTGGCAGTGACACCTGGACCGACTGCACCATCACCGCGAGCGCCAAGGCCGAGTACACCGGCGCCGGACTCGTCGTGCGCGCCTCGGCCGACGGACGCAACGGCTACGGCGTCACCTTCGACCAGACCGGCGTCGTCACCGTCCAGCGCCTCGCCGCCGGCAAGGACCCCGTCGAGCTCCTCCGCAGCACCCGCACCGACGGCTTCAACAAGACCAAGTACCACACCGTCGTCGTCACCGTGCGTGGTGAGGGCCTGTCCGTCACCCTCGACGGCAGGGACAAGGGCACCGTCACCGACACCGCGTACGCCGCCGGCGGGGTGGGTGTGCGGGCGGTGTCCGCGCAGCGCTCCCTGTGGGACAGCCTCACCGTCACCGCCGCCGACGGCGCCACGCTCCACACCTCCACCTTCGACACCTCCGCCGCCGCGGGCGACTTCCCCGACCGCGCCCCCGTGGACGGCACCCCCGCCCCGGCCGCCGCCGCGGCCCGGCCCGTCGGCTCCACCGACGCGGACGATGTCGTCGACCTCACCGGAAAGCTCGACGGGAGCCACATCTGGCAGGCGCCCGAGGGCCGTTGGCAGATCGACCTGTTCGGCGGCATCCCGCTCGTCGACGACTCCCAGGGCTACAGCCGCAGTTACGTCGACCTGCTCGACGACGAGCCGGTGGAGCTGTTCCTCGACATCGTGCCGGGGGAGTACCACCGCCGCTTCCACCGCTACTTCGGCACCGTCGTCCCCGGGTTCTGGGACGACGAGCCGTTCTTCGCCTCCGCCCAGGCCCACTTCAACCGGCTGCCCTGGTCGCCCACCCTGGAGCGGGCGCTCAGCGACGTCGGCACCACCCCCGGCCTCGCCTACGCGAGCGCCTTCGACGACCTGGGCCGCGACGGCCGGATCGCGCGGGGCCGTTACTGGCAGGCGGTCTCCAACCGCTTCGCGACGTACTTCGAGAAGCAGTCCCGCTGGTACGACAAGCGGGGCGTCGCCCTCATCACCAACCCGCTCTACGACGAGACCTCCCCGGCCAAGCGCATCCCCTCCACCGGCGACCTGCACAAGGTCCACCAGTGGGCGCAGGTGCCCGGCGGTGACATCATCACCGCCGAGTACGTCCTCGGCGAGCAGAACATGATCGCCCGCAGCCCCTCCTCCGTCGCCCACCAGATGGGCCGGGAGCGGGCGTTGCTGGAGATGTTCGGCAACATGGGCTGGCAGGTCACCCCCGCCTTCGTGCACGCGACCGTCGGCGCGCAGGCCACCCGGGGCATCAACCTCACCGTGCTGCACGCACTGTGGACCGACGAGACCCTCGTCTACTTCCCGCCGCCGTTCGGCCCGCGCGCCCCCTGGTGGTGGGCGATGCGCCCGCTCGCCGAGTGGATCGGCCGCGTCATGGAGGTCTCGCGCGGCACCTCCGGGGTGCGCACCGCGCTGCTCCAGCCGCAGCGGGCCGCCGAGCAGACCACCACCGGCACCGACGCCCAGGGCCCCGTCGACTCCGCGCTCACCGACGCCGCGTACGCACTGGAGCGCGCCCAGGTCGACTTCGACCTGCTGCACGAAGGCGCACTCACCGGCGACAAGGCCCTGCTCGCGCACGCCAGGGTGAGCGGCGGCCGGCTCGCCGTGGGCGACGCCCGTTACGACCTGGTGGTGCTGCCGACGACACCCGTCCTGGACGTCGCCGGGGTGTCCCTGCTGCGCGACTTCGTACGGGCCGGCGGCACGGTCGTCGCCGTCGGCTCCCTTCAGGACGAGGAGGCGAACGGCAAGGACCGCTCCCTCACCCACGCCCTGGCCGACCTGTTCGGCGACGGCCTGCCCGGCAGCCGTACCCTCGGCCGCGGGCGCGCGGTCCGCGTCACCGGCACCGACACACTGGGCGCCGCCGCACAGGCCGCCGGTGCCGCCGTCGCCGTACTGGACCCGGCGCGAGAAGCCGTACGGGCGGTGCGCGTGCACCGCGGCAAGGACACCGCGTTCCTGTTCAACAACGAGAGCGGCGAGCGCGTCGAGACCGTCGCCACGCTGCCCGTCACCGGGGCGCCCGAACTGTGGGACCCGGCGACCGGCGAGACCCGCCCGGCGCCGGTGTACCGCGACGGCAAGAGCGGCCTGAAGGTGCCGCTCGCCCTGGAGGCGTACCAGACGGCCGTCGTGGTCGTCCCGCACACCGGGCACACCGTGCCCCACCTCACCGACTCCCCGCTGCCCGTCCTCGGCGTCCAACGGCACGGCACGACGCTGCGGGCGACCGTCGAGGCGACGGCACCGGGGGAGCACCGGCTCACCGGCACCGACGGCCACCGCACCTACCGGGGCACCGTCCGCGTCGACGACGCGCTCGACCCGGTCACCGTCGAGGGCGACTGGACGTTCACCTTCGAGAAGGACGCCGCCACCCCGGTCACCGCGCCGCTCGGCACCTGGACCGACCACGACCGGCTGTTCTCCGGCAGTGGCACCTACGCCAAGGACATCGACCTCACGGCCGCGCAGCTCACCGGACGCCGGGTCCTGCTCGACCTCGGCGACGTGCGCGAGGTCGCCCTCGTCACCGTCAACGGCGAGGAACTGCCCGCGCTGCTGTGGGCGCCGTTCACCGCCGACATCACCGACCAGGTGAAGGCGGGCCGCAACACCGTCACCGTCCGCGTCGCCAACACCCTCTCCAACGAGCGCAACAAGCCGATCCCGTCCGGGCTGCTCGGCCCCGTGGCCGTCCGGTTCGCGCGCCGTGTCACGGCCGAACTACGGCGCGACTGACCGGAGTTCACTCCCCGCCAAGCCATGCACCCACCACTCCCGAGGAGCACCATGCGCAGACCACGCCGCCTGCGAGGACACCACCCCGCGGCCCTGCTCGCCGCCACCACCGCCTTCGCCACCGTGCTGGCCGGCGCGGTCACCGCCGACGCCGCGACCGCCGGCGCCATCAATCCGACCGCGCTCCAGACCCAGCACCTCACCCGGGCGCTCGGCATCGACGACACCACACCCGAGCTGAGCTGGGAGACCACCGCCCGCGCCACCGGCGTCCTCCAGGGCGCCTACCGCGTCCAGGCCGCCACCTCCGAGCGGCTGCTGCGCAGCGGCCGGCCCGATCTGTGGGACTCCGGCAAGGTCCGCTCGGCCACGCCCGAGGCCACGTACGCGGGCAAGAAGCTCGGCTCCCGCACCCGCGTGTACTGGCGGGTCATGCTCTGGTCGGGGCACGGCGGCGTCACCTCCGGCTGGAGCGACCCCGCCGTCTTCGAGACCGGTCTGACCGAGCAGTCGGACTGGGGCGCCGACTGGATCACCCACCCCGACTGGCGCTTGAGCACGAAGACCCTCCAGCCGGTCGTCGTCAAGGTCCCCCGCACCACGGCCCGTTACCTCCGCCTCGACGTCACCAGGCTGGGACTGCCGCTCGCCGAGAACTTCCCCGACCTCACCTGGCGGCTCCAGCTCGGCGAGATCGACGTCCGTGACTCAGAGGCCTCCGCCACCGGGCTGGCGAAGGGCGCCGCGGTCACCGCCTCCGAGACCAACACCCTCCGCAAGACATGGGAGCCCGCGCTCGCCGTCGACGGGCTGCCCAACAGCGCCCTGCAGACCGCCGCCGGCTACTCCAGCGCCGCACACACCTCCGCCGACGTCTCCAAGGCACCGGTCACCCTCACCCTGGACCTGAAGTCGGCGAAGACCTTCGACGAGATCGCGCTCTACCCGCGCGCCGACGTCCTCACCGACGACGGCAAGGTCCCCGACTTCCCCGTCGACTACGCACTGTCCAGCGCCGACGACGCCGCCGGCCCGTTCACGCGCCTCGCCGCCGTCACCGGACAGAAGCCGCCCGAGCCGTACCTGCCGTCCGGACTCCCGCTGCTCACCGACGACTTCGCCCTCCCCAAGCATGTGCGCAGCGCCCGCCTCTACATCGCCGGGCTCGGCGTCTACGACGCCACGATCAACGGCGAGGCGGTCGGCGACGCCGTCCTGGAACCCGCCAACACCACCTACGGCGACCGCGTCCAGTACGCCACCTACGACGTCACCGACCAGCTCCGCACCGGCGCCAACACCATCGGCGTCGCCCTCGGCAACGGCATGTCCAACGTGGTCAGCACCGCCGACCGCTACCGCAAGCTGTACGGCAACCTCAGCGACCCCAAGCTGATCGCCCGCCTGGAGGTCACCCTGGCCGACGGCACCACCCGCACCGTCACCAGCGGCGACGACTGGCGCACCACGCTCGGACCCACCACCTCCTCCAACTGGTACGGCGGCGAGGACTACGACGCCCGCCGCGAGATCCCGCACTGGGACGAACCGAGCGGGGACCACCAAAAGTGGCGGCACGCGGTCTCCGTAGGCGCCCCCGGCAGCACCGCGCAGCCCGCCGAGCTGAGCGCCCGCGAGACCGAGCCGATCCGCGTCGTCGAAACCCTCACCGGCAAGGAGGTCGACGGCGCCGAGGGCAGCCGGGTCTTCGACCTCGGCCGCAACATCGCCGGCTGGCCCGAGATCACCGTGACCGCGCCCAAGGGCACCACCATCCGCGCCTATCCGGCCGAGAGCCTCAAGGACGGCCACGCCTTCCAGTCGATCAGCAACGTCGGCGCACCGCTGTGGGACAGCTACACCAGCGGCGGCGGCCGGAACGAGACCTGGCACCCCACCTTCAGCTACCACGGCTTCCGCTACCTGGAGCTGAAGGGCGTGCCCGAGGGCGCGAAGATCACCGTACGCGGCAAGGTGCTGCGCACGGACAACACCTCCGCCGGCACCTTCGAGAGCTCGGACTCGCTGATCAACGGCATCCACTCGCTCATCCGCGGGGCGATCGAGGGCAACATGATGAGCGTCCTCACCGACTGCCCCAGCCGCGAGAAACTGGGCTGGCTGGAGCAGGACCAGCTGGTGTTCCCCGCCCTGGCCGCCAACTACGACATGCAGTCCCAACTCCGCAAGATCGTCCGGGACATGGCCGACGCGCAGACCGCGGAGGGGCTGGTTCCCTCCACCGTCCCCGAGTACACCAGCCTGCCCGGCGCCTACCGCAACGACTCCAACTGGGGCGGCGCGTTCGTCCTCGTCCCCTGGCAGCTGTACACCACGTACGGCGACAAGGAGACGCTGAAGACGTACTACCCGAAGATGAGGCAGTACGCCGACTTCCTGAAGACCCAGGTCTCCGGCGGCATCCTCGACTACGGCCTCGGCGACTGGTTCACCCCCGACCGCACCTTCCCGCGCGCGGTGGCCGGCACCTTCGGCTACTGGCGGGTGGTCGACGCGCTCAGCCGCATCGCCGGTGTGCTCGGCGACGACGACTCGGCCGCCGCGTACCGGACGCAGGCCGACGAGAGCGCCCGGGCGCTCGCCGCGAAGTACTACGACGACGCCACCGGCACCTTCGGCGGGGGCGGCCAGGGCGCGGAGGCGCTCGCGCTGGACATGGGCGCCTACCCGGCGGGGGAGAAGGACAGGCTGCTCGCCCACTTCACGACGTCCGTCAAGGACGCGGGCTACCACCTGCAACTCGGCGAGATCTCCCTGCCGTCCGCGTTCCGGGTGCTGTCGGGCGCGGGCCGCGACGACATCGTCGAGAAGATCGCCACACAGACGACCAGCCCCAGCTACGGCTACCAGGTGCTGGCCGGCAACACCACGCTCGGCGAGTCCTGGGACGGCGGCGCGGGCCAGTCGCAGAACCACTTCATGCTCGGCGCCATCGACTCCTGGTTCACCACCCGGGTCGCGGGCCTCGACCAGACGGCGGATTCGGTGGGCTACCGGGAGCTGCTGATCGACCCGGCCGTCGAGGGCGACCTGACGTCCGCGTCCGGCTCGTACCGCACCCCGTACGGCCTCGCCCGCACCGACTGGAAGCGTGACGCCGACGAGTTCCGGCTGACGGTGGACGTCCCGGCGGGCAGCACGGCCGAGGTCCACGTCCCGCTCCTCGGCGGCCACGCACACGCCCCCAAGGGCGCGCACCTGGTGCGTACGGGTGACACGGAGGCGGTGTACCGGATCGGCTCCGGGCACTGGACGTTCCGCGCGACGGGGCTCGGGTAGCGGTCACGACCGGGCCGTGCGACACGGTCGGGCCGCCCGGCAGAAGCCGGGCGGCCCGAGTGCCGCTGTCCCTGCGGGGCCGCGTCAGGGAATGCGGGCCACCGCCGCGTAGATGCCGCTGCCCTCCGGGTCGGCCGGGGGAGTGGGGGAGCCCGTCCACTCGGTGGCGGTGACCAGGCCCGGGGGGACCATCTCGAGCCCGTCGAAGAAGCGGGCCACCTCGTCGCGGGTGCGGAAGGCGAGACGGATGCCGCCCTTCGCGTACTGGTCGACCACCTGCTGCGCCAGCTCCGGGAACACGTCGATCCCGGCGTGCGAGAGGACCAGGTAGCTGCCGGAGGGCAGGACGTCCACCAGCCTGCGGACGATGCCGTGGGCGTCCTGCTCGTCGGAGATGAAGTGCATCAGGGCGATCACCGAGAGCGCGATCGGGCGGTCGAAGTCGAGGACGCCGCGCGCGTGCTCGACTATCTCCTCCGGGTTGCGCACATCGGCCTGGATGTAGTCGGTCGCACCCGCGGGGTCGCTGATGAGCAGGGCCTCGGCGTGCCGCAGCACGATCGGGTCGTTGTCGGCGTAGACGATGCGGGCGGACGGCACCGCCCGCTGCACGATCTGGTGCAGGTTGGGCGCGGTGGGGATGCCGGTGCCGATGTCGAGGAACTGGTCGATGCCCTGGGCGGCGAGGTAGGCCGCCGCGCGGTGCATGAACTCACGGTTCTGCCGCGCCCCGTCCCGGGCCTCGGGCGGCAGGGTGTTGCCCACGGCCTCGTCGACGGGGTAGTTGTCCTTGCCGCCCAGCAGCCAGTCGTAGACCCGTGCGGGGTGGGCCTTGCTGGTGTCGATCCGGGGCGGCTGGGGGGTGTCGCTGGTCATGGCAGGCTCCGTCGTCCGCGGGGTGGTTCCCCACCGTACTTTTTCGGTGATCGTACTCTCATCTGCCCTGTTCGAGACGTGAGTTGTCGCCGGCCCCACCCGGGCCGCGGGGCGGCCGGGCGCGAGCCGTACCGACCCTTCAGGGTGCCCAGGACGTGAGCATGTCCTTCATGCTGTCCGTCAGGGCGAACTGCAGCAGCGGGCCGTAGGTGATCCGGCCGACGCCGAGGCGGCGGAAGCGTTCGAGGTCGTGCTTGACGGGGTGGGCCGTGGAGTTCACGGGAACGCCGACGGCGCCGGTCACGGCGGTGAGCAGCTCGTCGTCGTCCTGGATGCCCACCGGGTAGACGCTGTCGGCGCCGGCCTGTTCCAGGGCCCGCAGCCGCTCGATCGCCTCGTCGAGGACACCGGAGGCGTTCTCCGCGTGCAGGAAGAGGTCGGTGCGCCCGTTCACCCAGAGCGGGACCCCCGCGTCGTCGGCCGCCGCGCGCAGTCCGGCGACGTAGGCGGCGTGCTCCTGGGTGCTGCGCACGCGGCCGCCGTCGGAGTGGACGGTGTCCTCGATGTTGAGGCCCGCCCCGCCGGCCTCGACGAGCCCGGCGACGAGGTCGGCGGGCCTCTGTCCGTATCCGGCCTCCAGGTCCACCGACACCGGGACGTCGACCGCCGCGATGATCGGTGCGACGGCGGCGACGACCTCCTCGAAGGTCTGTCCCTCGTGGTCGTCGGCGCCGCGGGAGTCGGCGAGGGGGTGGCTGCCGATGGTCAGCGCGGGGAATCCGGCGGCCACTGCCGTGCGCGCGGACCAGACGTCCCAGACGGTCGGCAGCACGAGCGGCTGGTGCCGGGCGTGCAGTTGCTTGAGGCGTTGAGCGTGGTCAACGGTGGTGTGGAGGGTCATGCGAGCAACGTACCCCGGCATCGCCGGGCGGCGGGCGGACGGTGGAGGTTCACGGCGCGTGCCGGATCGCGCACGGGCGCCGCAGCGCGCGACGGCACCCGGGGTGCGCACGGGTGCGTCCACTCGGTCGGCGTGCTCCCTGCCCGGGCGCGAACGGCAGGGGCAGGATGGGCGGTTGCCCGGGGGAAGCCGCTCCGGCGCGCCGTCTCGGAAAGGGCTGGGTGGGGCTGGGTGGTTCCGGTGGACGAGGGGTGCGACGAGGTCCGTTTCGACGGCCGCGTGATCGTGGTGACCGGCGCGGGCAGGGGACTGGGCCGGGAGTACGCGCTGCTCCTGGCGGCGCGCGGCGCGCAGGTCGTGGTCAACGACGTGGGGACCGCGACCGACGGACACGGCACGTCCCCCGTGCCCGCACAGGACGTGGCGCGGGAGATCCGGGCGGCGGGCGGGCAGGCGCTGGCGGACGGGCACGACGTGGCCACCGCGACCGGCGCGCGGGCCCTCACCGCGGCCGCGCTGGAGCGGTTCGGGCGGCTGGACGCCCTGGTCAACAACGCGGGCATCTCCATCCTGCGCCCGCTGACCGAGCTCACCGACGACGAATGCCGGCGGGTGCTGGACACGCATGCGGGCGGGACACTGCACATGCTGCGGGCGGTGTGGCCGCACATGACCGCCGCCGGGTACGGGCGGATCGTCAACACCTGCTCGGACGCCCTGTTCGGCGACACCGGGCTCAGCGCGTACGCCGCGGGAAAAGGCGCCGTGCTCGGCCTGACCACCGCGGTGGCAGCGGAAGGCGCCGCCCACGGCATCAAGGTCAACGCGGTCGTACCCGTCGCCGCGACCCGCATGTCCCTGGAGGCGGTCCGGGACGACGCAGGCACGAGCGCGCTGCTGACCGACCTGTTCCCCGCCCGGCACGTCGCCCCGGTGGTGGCCCTGCTGGCCCACGAGGGCGCCCCCTGCACCGGACACCTCGTGCACGCGGCCGGCCGCCGCACCGCACGGATCTTCCTGGGCGCCACCGAAGGCGTCGTGTGGACGCACGACCCCACACCGGAGGCGGTCCGGGACGGCTTCGCGCGGATCAGCGACACCGGGACGTTCAGCACCCCGGCGAGCGTCAGCGAGTCCATGGGCTTCTCCCTCGCCCGGCTGGGTGCCGGGGTGGCCGGGACGCCCGTCCTCGACCTCACGACGCCGGCCGACCGCGCATGACGCGCGCCCGCCCGCCCCGTGCCGCCCGCCACGGCTCCGGGAGGGTCCCGTGCCCCAGGACATGACCTTCGACCTCCCCGCCGCGCGGATCAGCCCCGACCTCGACGGTGCCCGCCGGCACCACCTGGACTGGGTGCGCCGCACCGGCCTGGCCGTCGACGACCGGTCGTTGGCCTGGTACGTCTCCTGGGACATGCCGCGCCTGGCCGCGCTCGGCTTCCCGCACGCCCGGGGCCCGGCCCTGGAGCTGCTGGCGGACGCGATGGGCTTCTTCTTCGTCTTCGACGACCAGTTCGACGGTCCCCTCGGCCGCGACCCCGCCGAGACCGCCCGCATCTGCCAGGTGCTGATCGACGTCGCGCACGGTGCCCCGCCGCCGCCCGGCGCCGACCCCTGCACCAGGGCGTTCGCCGACATCCGGGCCCGCGGCACCGACGGCGCCCACCCGGCCTGGACCGCCCGTACCGCCCACGAATGGGAGTACTACTTCGCCGCGCAGGCCCACGAGGCGCGGGGCCGCCTGCGCGGTACCCCGGCGGACCTCGGTACCTACCTCGAGGTCCGGCGCGGCATCGCCGCCACCGACCTGCCCCTCTCCCTCGGGGAACGCGCGGCCGGCCTCACCGTCCCCGCGTCCGCCTTCCACAGTCCCGAGCTGCGCCTCATGCGCCGGGACGCCATCGACGTCACGCTGATGTGCAACGACGTCTACTCCCTGGAGAAGGAGGAGGCCCGCGGTGACATGGACAACCTGGTTTTCGTCCTGGAACGGGCCCGCCGTCTCACCCGCGGCGAAGCCCTCACCGCTGCCCGCGGCGAAGTGGACCGGCGCGTGCGGCGCTTCCACCGCCTCGCCGCACAGATCCCCACCGTCGGCGCGCAACTCGCCCTCACCGAGCGGGAACAGGCCGACGTCGCCGCCTACGTCCGTGTCATGGCCGCCTGGATGAGCGGCTACCAGGCCTGGCAGACCGAGACCCACCGTTACCGTGACGCCCCCCGGGTCGTGCCCCCTTCGGGCCCGGGCCACCTCGACCAGCTCCTGCACACCGCCACCCACCGCCCTCCACCCCCCGAACCGACAACCTTCCCGGTTCGGTGACGGGCCCGCCTCCCGGGGCCCAGGGCCGGGGGCCGGGGCCGTGGGCAGCTCCCGGACGTCTTGACAACGGCATTGGTCTGGACCAAGTTGTGAGCGCTGCGCCCCTCCAACTCTCCCTCCCCCGGAGGCCCTTGTGGACCGCGCCCGACGTACCGGATCCGTCCTCGCCGCGCTCACGGCCGCCCTGCTGGCCGTGCCCGCTCTCACCGCGCTCTCGTCGCCCGCCGGTGCGGCCGACGCGGACGTCGCGGTCAACGGCGGCTTCGAGTCCGGCCTGACCGGATGGACCTGCACGGCCGGCACGACCGTCGACTCACCGGTGCACGGCGGACGTTCCGCGTTGCGGGCCACCCCGGCCGGCAGCGACAACGCCCCGTGCACCCAGACGGTGACCGTCCAGCCCGACGCGCAGTACACCCTGTCCGGGTACGTCCGCGGCTCCTACGTCTACCTCGGCGCGAACGGCACCGGCACCACCGACGTCTCCGCCTGGACCCAGTCCGCCCCCGACTGGCAGAAACTGAGCACCACCTTCCGCACCGGCCCCGCCACCACCGAGGTCACGCTCTACACCCACGGCTGGTACGGCACCGGCGCCTACCAGGCCGACGACATCACCCTCGTCGGCCCCGGCGGCAGCGGAACCGGCCGGCCGCCCGCTCCCCCCACCGGCCTCCGGACCACCTCGGTCACCTCGTCCTCCGTCGGCCTGTCCTGGTCTGCGGTGACCGGCGCGACGAGCTACGCGATCCACCGCGACGGAACCCGGATCCAGACCGTGACCGGCACCTCGGCGACCGTGTCCGGCCTCGCGGCCTCGACCGCGTACAGCTTCCAGGTGACCGCGGTCAACGCCGCCGGCGAGTCCGCGAAGTCCGCGGCCGTCACCGCCACCACCGGCGCCGGCACCGGTGACGGCCCCTCCGACCTGCCCACCCACGCCCTCGTCGGCTACCTGCACGCCGGCTTCGCCAACGGCGCCGGCTACACCCGCCTCGCCGACGTCCCCGACAGCTGGGACGTCATCGACCTGGCCTTCGGCGAGCCCACCTCGGCCACCTCCGGGGACATCCGCTTCAACCGCTGCCCGGTCACCCAGTGCCCCGGCGCGGAGAGCGACGCCGACTTCAAGGCCGCGATCAAGGCCAAACAGGCCGCCGGCAAGAAGGTGCTGATCTCGATCGGCGGCCAGAACGGCCAGGTCCAGCTGACCACGACGGCCGCCCGGGACGCCTTCGTCTCCTCCGTCTCGAAGATCATCGACACCTGGGGCCTGGACGGCCTGGACGTCGACTTCGAGGGCCACTCCCTGTCGCTGGACGCCAACGACACCGACTTCAAGAACCCCACCACGCCCGTGGTCGTGAACCTGATCTCGGCCCTGAAGACCCTGAAGGCGAAGTACGGGACGGAGTTCGTCCTCACGATGGCCCCGGAGACGTTCTTCGTGCAGAACGGCTACCAGTTCTACGGCACCGGCAAGTGGGGCGGCCAGGACCCGCGCTGCGGCGCCTACCTCCCCGTCATCCACGCCCTGCGCGACGACCTGACCCTGCTGCACGTCCAGGACTACAACTCGGGCCCGATCATGGGCCTGGACAACCAGTACCACTCCATGGGCGGAGCCGACTTCCACATCGCCATGACCGACATGCTGCTCACCGGCTTCCCGGTGGCCGGCGACCCGAACAACGTCTTCCCGCCGCTGCGCCCCGACCAGGTCGCGATCGGCATGCCGGCCTCCACGAACGCGGGCAACGGCTACGTCCCCCCGGCCGAGGTCACGAAGACCCTGGACTGCCTGACGAAGAAGACCAACTGCGGCTCGTACGCCACCCACGGGACATGGCCGGCGCTGCGGGGCCTGATGACGTGGTCGATCAACTGGGACCGGTTCGCCGACGGGGAGTTCCAGAAGACCTTCGACGGCTACTTCGGCTGAGCCCGGCAACCCTGCCCTTTGCCGTGTCGGAGTGACGTGCCACGAGGTCCGTTCGCCGCCCACTCCAGCGGAAGGAAAATGCCCTGGTGAGCGTTGGCCTTGGACGAGGCGACAGCGATGGAGGCGGGCACGGTGCACGGCGAGTACAAGATCCCCGGCGGCAAGCTGGTGGTCGTCGACCTGGACGTGATCGACGGCGCACTGCGCAACGTACGGGTGGCGGGCGACTTCTTCCTCGAACCGGACGAGGCGCTGCCCGCCATCGACGCGGCCCTGGAGGGCGCCCCCGCCGAGACCGACGCGGCCGGCCTCGCCGCCCGCGTGAAGGGCGGGCTGCCCGAGGGCACGGTGATGTACGGCATCACGGCGGAGGGGGTGGCGGTCGCCGTCCGCCGGGCCCTGGCGCGGGCGACGGACTGGTCGGACTACGAGTGGCAGCTCATCCGCGACGAGCCGCAGTCGCCGGCACTCCACATGGCCCTGGACGAGGTCCTGACCGCCGAGGTCGCCGCCGGCCGCCGCCCACCCACACTGCGCGTGTGGGAGTGGGCGGCACCGTCGGTCATCATCGGCAGCTTCCAGTCCCTGCGCAACGAGGTCGACCCCGAGGGCGCCGCCCGGCATGGTGTGACGGTCGTCCGACGCATTTCCGGTGGAGGTGCCATGTTCGTGGAGGTGGGCAACACCGTCACGTATTCCCTGTCGGTGCCGGCCCCGTTGGTCTCGGGGCTGTCGTTCGCCGAGTCCTACGCGTACCTCGACGAGTGGGTGATCGCCGCGCTCGGCGACATGGGCATCAAGGCGTGGTACCAGCCGCTGAACGACATCGCCACCGAGGTCGGCAAGATCGGTGGCGCGGCGCAGAAGCGCATGGTGGCCACGGACGGCGGGCCGGGCGCTGTCCTGCATCACGTGACGATGAGCTACGACATCGACGCGGACAAGATGCTGGAGGTGCTGCGCATCGGCAAGGAGAAGATGTCCGACAAGGGCACGACCAGCGCGAAGAAGCGTGTGGACCCGCTGCGCCGCCAGACGGGCCTGCCGCGCGAGACGGTCATCGACCGCATGCTCGCCTCCTTCCGCGCCCGCCACGGCCTGACGTCCGGCCGGGTCACCCCCGAGGAGATGGCCCGTGCGGAGCACCTGGCCGCGACCAAGTTCAGCGACCCGGAGTGGACGGCACGGGTGCCGTAACAAGGTTCCGCACCTCGCTCACAAGTGCAGTGCATCCCAGGGGCAAGGCACTCCTGCCGGCCACCGGAATACGCGTGGCGCTGCTCAACAAGCACAGGCGACGATTGTGGGTAGACGGGAGAGGGGCACCTGGTCATCAGCCACTGCGGCCCGACCAGCTCCCCCTCCGCACTCCGGCGGTCAGGACCTGTTGTGGAAGCGCGACCGACGCAGTGAACTTCCGCCGTGCTCCATGTCGCTGGGTCGGTTCACGTCTCGGCTGTCTCTTCGCTCGCGTCTGGGGTATGTGGTGCGCCCCCGGTGTCCCCGCCCCGGCATGCGGGCGGCCCGGCGGTTCATCGCCACGGCTCTGCGCCACCTGCGTACCCCGGCGGTCGGCCTGACCCTCGTCGACTGCCCGGCACCGGAAAGCCCACGTGGACCGACCCGGCTCACCGTGAAGCGGCACGCCGTACGGCCGAACGCGTCAGCGTCGCTCTCACCGCCCTGCACTGCCATGTTCCCCGGGACGTGGCAGCGGTCGGCCTCGGTACCCGGGCCCCGGGCGCGTCCGATGCCGACATCGGTGTGGCCGACGCCATGGCCGCCAGGGTCCGGGGCCGTCCCGGTCGACACCAGCGGTCCTCCTCGCCCGGAGCCGGACTGAAACGCGACCTCGTGTTCGCCGGCACTCCTCCCGCCGGACCATGGGCAGAGCCGTCCGGCCCGGTGGGTGGGCCGGACGGCTCTGCCCATGGTCCGGCGCACCGTGTTTCGATGGAAACGGCGGCTTCATGCCGCCACGCACGAACCGAGGTGCCCATGAACCGTTCCCTTGTCGTCGCACGACTGCGCCGCTCGGCATCGGCACTCGCGTCTCCCCGGCTCGAGCCTGCCCTCCTCGCCGTGACGGCCACGGCTCTCGTCGTGGGCCTCACGTCCTGGCTTCTGGGCGCCGTCGGCGTCGCCGACGTCCTCTGGGAGCTGGGTACCGCGGCCGCCATCGTCCCCGCAGTGGTGTGGGTCCTGGCCGCGTTGCGACACGGGCGTGCGGGCGTCGACCTGATCGCCGTACTCGCCCTGGGCGGCACCCTGGCCATCGGCGAATTCCTGGCCGGCGCCTTGATCGCGCTCATGCTCGCCACGGGCCGCACCCTGGAGGAGGCCGCCCAACGGCGCGCCTCCCACGATCTGCACGCCCTCCTGACCCACGCCCCGCGCTCGGCACGCCGCCGAACCGCCGGCGAGGTGGCCACGGTGCCGCTGGAAGACGTCGTCGTCGGAGACCTGCTGGTCGTCGGTCCCGGTGAGACCGTGCCGGTCGACGGCCGCGTGGAGAGTGCCGAAGCTGTCCTCGACGAGTCGGTGCTCACGGGTGAATCTCTTCAGATCGCGCGGCGCCGTGGCGACGGGGTCCGCAGCGGCGTGGTCAACGCCGGCGGCGCCTTCGAACTGCGTGCCACCGCCACCGAGCAGGACAGCACCTATGCCGGGATCGTGCGGCTCGCGCAGCAGGCCGGTGCGGAGTCCGCGCCCCTCGTGCGGCTGGCAGACCAGTACGCCGCCTGGTTCCTGCCGCTGACCCTCGTCGTGGCGGCACTGGCATGGCTGGTCAGCGGCTCCGCGGTGCGCGCGGTCGCCGTTCTCGTGGTCGCCACCCCGTGCCCGCTGCTGCTGGCGGCGCCGGTCGCCGTCGTCTCCGGCCTCTCCCGTGCCTCCCGCCGCGGCGTGGTCGTCCGCGACGGCGGCGCCTTGGAGAATCTCGGCCGGGCCCGCACCGTACTGCTGGACAAGACAGGAACCCTGACCCGAGGCCGTCCGAGCGTGCTGGACGTCGCAGCCGCCCCCGGTCAGGTCCCGGCGCAGGTTCTCCGGACGGCGGCTTCACTGGACCAGTATTCCCCCCACGTGCTGGCCCGTGCCCTCGTGGACGCCGCGCGGGAGCGCGAACTGAATCTGTCGGTGCCGGCGGACGTGACCGAGGAGCCCGGTCGGGGAATCAGCGGCACCGTCGACGGTCACCGGGTCTTCGTAGGCCGCGTCATTCCGGCCCGGGCCGGCTCGTCTTGGGCGAGAGCGGTGGACCACCGCGCCCTTCTCGACGGGGCGACCGTCGCATGGCTCGTTGTCGACGAGCATCTGACCGGCGCCGTCCTCCTGCGTGATCCCCTGCGTCATGACGCTCCCCTCGCCCTGCGCCGACTGCGGGCGGCAGGTATTCAGCGACTGCTGATGCTGACGGGCGACCGAGAGGCCCCCGCCCAGGAGGCCGCGGCCGTTCTGGGGCTCGACGGCGTGCGCGCCGAACTCGGTCCCGCCGACAAGGTCGGGGTCGTGCGCTCCGAACGCGAACGCGCGGTCACGGTCATGGTGGGGGACGGCGTCAACGACGCACCCGCCCTGGCTGCCGCGGACGTAGGTGTCGCCATGGGCGCCCGTGGTTCCACGGCCTCCTCCGAGGCCGCGGACGTCGTGCTCACCACCGACCGCGTCGACCGCCTGGCCGACGCCGTCGCCATCGCCCAGCGCTCGCGGCGCATCGCCGTGCAGAGCGCTCTGGGCGGCATGTCGCTGTCGCTGGTCGCCATGGCCGGGGCCGCCTTCGGTCTGATCCCGCCCGCCGCGGGCGCCCTGCTCCAGGAGGGCATCGACGTCGCCGTCATTCTCAATGCCCTGCGGGCCGTACGTGCCGACCGCTCCGAGCGGCCGGCGCTCACACCCGGCACCGAGGCACTCATCCACCGCTTCGCCGCCGAGCACGACGATCTGCAGGACGTCCTGCAATCGGTGCGCGCCGCCGCCGACCGTCTCTCCGACGCACCCGATCCGACGGCCCTCGCCGGCGTAGAGGAGGCGCACCGGCTGCTCACCGAGCGGCTCCTGCCGCACGAGTACGCCGAAGAACACCAGCTCTATCCGGCCCTCGCCTCAACCCTCGGCGGTCCCGAGGCCACCGCCACCATGAGCCGCGCCCATGTAGAGATCGAGCGCTTGTCCCACCGCATCGCCACCCACGTGGAACTCGCCCGCGCCAACGGCGGACTGACTCCGGAACAGCTGGACGACCTGCGCTCCTGCCTCTACGGCCTCAGCACCGTGCTGCGCCTGCATTTCACCCAGGAAGAGGAGAACTACTTCTCCCTGGCTCCGTGAGATGAATACCACGGCGACAGGAGCCGGCCCACGGCAGCGCGGTCGTCGTCCGGTACCGATCCGCGAGGGTGGCCGAAGTGAAGCCCGCAGTAGCCGGCCGCTCCGTCTTCCTCCTGGTAGCCGTCGGCAGCGGGGATGCGCGAGGATGCCAGGGCCGAGGCCCTCGTGCCCGTCGGCCCCTGCGGCGGAGACCGAAGGACAGGCGGGCCGGGCCCGGAACGGACACCGGCGCACACACGGGACAAGGAGCATGCCATGGCGGACAGCGAGCGGCCCGGAACCGGCGATCCCATCCGGGTCTTCCTGCTGGACGACCACGAGGTCGTACGGCGAGGGGTGCACGACCTGCTGAGCGACGAACCGGACATCAGCGTGGTCGGTGAGGCTGCCACGGCCGAGCAGGCACTGGTCAGGGGACCCGCGCTGCGCCCGCACGTCGCGGTGCTCGACGTCCGTCTGCCGGACGGCGACGGCGTCAGCGTGTGCCGCGAACTGCGCTCGAACATGCCCGAACTGGCCTGTCTGATGCTGACCTCGTTCGACGACGAGGAGGCGCTGCTGGACTCGATCATGGCGGGCGCCTCCGGATACGTGCTGAAGCAGATCCAGGGCTCCGACCTCGTCTCGGCCGTGCGTACGGTGGCCGCGGGCCAGTCCCTGCTGGACGCCAACGCCACCACGAGGCTGCTGACGCGGCTGCGCGGAGGCCAGGAGCAGGACGAGGAAGACGAGGGGCTGCCGGGGCTGACCCCGCGGGAGCGGGAGATTCTGGCCCTCATCGGCGAGGGATTGACGAACCGCCAGATCGGGCAGCGGCTCTACCTCGCCGAGAAGACGGTGAAGAACCACATCTCCCGCCTGCTCGCCAAGCTCGGCGTCGAACGAAGGGTCCAGGCCGCCGTCATCGCCACCCAGGCACAGGACCGGCAGCGACAGCGAGGCCACTGACCGCCGGACGCCGTCCGCGCGGTGGCGCGGGCCGGCCGGCAGGGGCGAACGTCCCTCCGGTCAGCACCGTACGACCCAAGCCCCGGCCGCCTCGATGCCCGCAGTCTGGACGCACGGACAACGGCGGACACCCCGGGAGGGCGAGGGACATGAGCGTGCGCGTGGGCATCAACGGCTTCGGCCGGATCGGACGCAACTACCTGCGCTGTGTGCTGGAGCGGGCGGAGGCAGGCACCGGAACTCCCGTGGACCTGGTGGCGGTCAACGACCTCACCTCTGCGCAGACGCTGGCGCACCTGCTGGCCTACGACTCCACGTACGGACGGCTGAACCGTACCGTCGAGCACGACGGGACGTCCCTGACCGTGGACGGCCACCGCGTCACCGTGAGTGCCGAGCGCGACCCCGCCGAACTGGCCTGGGACGACCTCGGGGTGGACATCGTCATCGAGGCGACAGGCCGCTTCCGCACCCGCGAACAGGCCGGCCGGCATCTGACGGCCGGGGCCCGCAAGGTACTGCTGTCGGTGCCGGGGAAGGACGTGGACGCCACCGTGGTCATGGGTGTCAACGAGGGCACCTACGACGCCGGCCGCCACCACGTGGTGTCCAACGCCTCCTGCACCACCAACTGCGTGGCTCCCGTCGTCAAGGTGATCGACGAGAACTTCGGTCTGGTCAGGGGCCTCATGACCACCATTCACGGATACACCAACGACCAAGTGGTCCTGGACGGGCCGCACAAGGACCTGCGCCGGGGCCGCAGCGCCGCCGTCAACATCATCCCCACCAGCACCGGTGCCGCCCGCGCCGTCGGGCTGGTGCTGCCCCGACTGGCCGGAACCCTGGACGGCATCGCCGTACGCGTTCCCGTCGAGGACGGTTCACTGACCGACCTGAGCCTGACCCTGCGGCGCCCCACGAGCGCCCAGGAGATCAACGCGGCCTTCCGCGAGGCGGCGGACGGTCCGCTCAAGGGAATCCTGCGCGTCTCGGACGCCCCGATCGTCTCGCGCGATGTCGTCGGCGACGCCGCCTCGTGCGTACTGGACGCCCCGCTGACGCAGGTGCACGGCGAACTGGTGAAGGTCTTCGCCTGGTACGACAACGAGTGGGGCTACACCAACCGCCTGCTCGACCTCACCGAGTACGTCGCCGACCGGCTCCCGCGCGGCTGAACACCGCGGTACCAGGGCCCCGGCGCCCGCCGGGGCCCGGCCTCCGCGCCGGTGACCGCCCTCGCCGCACAGGACCGTCGGCTGCCGAATCAGGACCAGTGGCCCTGCCGCCGCAGCCGCGCGGAGCGGAAACTCGAAGCATCCCGAAGGAGGTACCTCATGACCCGCACCCTCACCGTCGGACTCGACGGCTCGCCGGAGAGCCTGGCCGCCGCGGACTGGGCCGCCGGGGAGGCGCTCCTGCGTGATCTGCCCCTGCGCCTGGTGAGCGCCTCCGACTGGCAGATGCCCGCCTACGCGCCAACGGGCGCACTCGGCGCACCGACACCGCCCCGGGATCTCCGACGCGCCTACGCGCAACGGCTCCTGGACGAGGCTCGGACGCGGATCACCCGCCGTCACCCCGGTCTGCGCGTCCTCGACGACGAGATCCCCGGACTGCCCGTCCCCGCCCTGCTGCAGGCCGCAGAGGATGCCCAACTACTGGTCCTGGGCTCCCGGGGCCTCGGCAGGGTCACCGGGTTCCTTCTCGGCTCCGTCTCCCTCGCGGTCCTCGCCGGCACCGAGCGGCCCGTGGTCCTCGTGCGGGCCCCCGAACCCGACGAGACGGAACAGCCGGCGGACCAACCCCCTGGTGACCGGCCGACGGCCGACCACCGCGATGTCGTCCTCGGCCTCGACCTGCACCAGCCCTGCGACGCGGTGATCGGCTTCGCGTTCGACGAGGCCTCCCGGCACGCGGCACGGCTGCGGGTCGTCCACGGCTGGGCGCTGCCGCCCTACTACTACGGCGGCACGCTCATGCCCGACCTGAACAAGGGCATGGCCACGCAGGTACGGAGCGAAGTGGCCGACGTGCTGCGGCCGTGGCGGGAGAGGTTCCCCGCCTTGGAGGTGACCACCCAGGTCACCGTCGGCGGCGCGGGCCACCACCTGGTCGACGCCTCCCACGACGCGGCACTGGTGGTCGTCGGCCGGCGGATCCGCCGGGCAGCCGTCGGGACGCACATCGGTCCGGTCACCCAGGCTCTGCTGCACCACGCCGCGTCCCCGGTGGCGGTCGTCCCGCACGACTGACAAGAGCACGATGGGCACGAGCCGGGGCGCGGGCCGTCAGCCGCCGAGGTCGATGATCTCGGCGGCGCCGCGACGTGGTGAGAGGGCCCCTCGGGGCCGTGGCCGAGGCGGATCACCCTCCGCGGGTGCCCCCGGCGGCCCTCGTCCGGAACCCGGTGAAGGTCGCCGCACAGGTCGGTCCACTCCAGCGCCTGGTGCAGCGGCGACGTGCGTACCCCGCGCGGTCGCCACCAGCAGGACCCGCTCCCACGCCTGCCCGGCGCACAGCCGGTCCGCACGCTGGTCGTGCGCGGTGCGCAACAGCGCGAGCGCCGGATGCGTTTCGCAGGGGCGGGCAGGCAGTACCGCCGGCCGCCGTGCACCGCGAAGTCCCGCATCGGCAACCGGTCCAGGGCGTACTGCGGCCCCACCGCAGCCGGGTCGGGGCCGAGACCCGGCGACGACGGACACGGGCCGTCCGCCCTCCAGCGACTCCCGGCCACCCTCCTCGTGTCCGAGCGGTTCCGGGACTCGGCCGCCCACGTCGTGCGCGGCAACCGGTCGGTCGCCCACGGATCCGGCGGGTGCTGCCAGGCCCTTTCGGCCGCTGCCGGCTCCGCGCCCCTCCGAAGTACGCCGCTGGACTCCCTCCCCCCGCATTACGGACGGGCCGTTCCTCGTTCCGTCCTGGGGGCCCTGACGGCCGGAAGCGCCGAACGGCCCGCGCAGAAAGGGACGTTCAGCCCGTCGCCACGGACGGTCGGCACCCTGCGCTGTGCGGCACACGCCGGGAGAGTGAGTGGTGTCAGTAACGAACGGAACGTCACCGAAGCAACCCAAGGAGCCACCACCATGGCCGTCCACCAGCACACGAACCCGAAGGCCGGCTTCCACCTGCCGTCCCTGCGCAGGAACCGGACCACCTCCGCCCCCGAGTCCGCCGCGTCGGCACACACGGACACGCACACCGTCCGGGCCTATGTGTTCGCCTCGACCCGGGTGCTGATGGGGTTCGTCTTCCTGTGGGCCTTCCTCGACAAGACCTTCGGCCTCGGCTACGCCACCCCGTCCGGCAAGGGCTGGATCGACGGTGGCTCGCCCACCAAGGGATTCCTGGGCTCGGTGGCCGTCGGGCCGATGGAGTCCACCTTCCACTCCTGGGCCGGAGCGGCCTGGGCGGACTGGTTGTTCATGCTCGGCCTGCTCGGTATCGGTCTCGCCCTGATCGCCGGGGTGGCGCTGCGTCTGACGGCGCTCGCGGGCACCGTGATGATGGCGCTGATGTGGATGGCCGAGTGGCCACCCGCCCAGCACCTGTCCAACGGCGCGCCGAGCATGTCGACCAACCCGTTCGCCGATTACCACCTCGTCTACGCGGTGGTGCTCATCGCCCTCGCGGCGGTCTCCGCCGGCGACGCCCTGGGCCTGGGACGGTTGTGGGCCAGGCTCCCGTACGTCCGCGACCACGCGTGGCTGCGCTGAACACCCGGATGCGGTGGGCCCTCCTACGGGCCCACCGCATCCGTCCGTCGAGGGGACCCCGGTCCTCCTCCGGGACCGGGTCCACCGGGTCCCCGACGGGGACCATCGGCCCCTGCCCCGGAGAGCCGTCGCCCGAAATGCTTGAAATGCAGTGAAGAGCGACCAAGCGCAGACCGCAGAACCACAGGACACAGCACGCAGGAGGTGGGCTCCATGCCCGGAACGATCGCCGTGGGACTCGACGGATCGCCCGAGAGCCGTGCCGCGGCGCAATGGGCTGCCCGTGAGGCCGCGCTGCGCGGTGCGGCGGTGAAGCTCGTCCACGTGTGGCAGCCGGTGCCGGAGCCGATGGCGCAGGCGCCGCTCCTCGGTGCCGAGACGCATCAGCACTGGACCGAGCGGATTCCCCGTCAGGCCGCCGAGGAACTGGCACTGCTCCACCCCGGTGTCGACGTGAGCACCGAGCAGCGCGGGGGCCATCCGGCCGAGATCCTTGCGGACCTGGCCGGGGAGGCGGAGCTGCTCGTGCTCGGCTCCCGTGCGCTGAGCGGCATCGGCGGCTTCCTCGTCGGATCCGTCGGCCAGGCCGTGGTCGCCCGTACCGACGTGCCCGTGGTGCTGGTCCGGGCAGGTGAGCAGGCGGTCGACGAGCATCTCAAGGACCCGGTCGGCATCCCGTCCGCGGCCACCGCCTTCCGGCCCGTGGTGCTGGGCCTGGACACCAGCAGCCCCGATGAGGAACTGCTCACCTTCGCCTTCGAGGAGGCGCAGCGACGCGTGGCCACGCTGACCGTCGTCCAGGGCTGGAACCTGCCGTCCTCCTACGCCTACACCATGGCCGGCGGCTACGACCCCCGTGAGGACCTCGCCCGCGCGCAGGCAGGCGCACTCACCGAGGCGCTCCTCTCCTGGCGGGAGAAGTACCCGGATGTCGAGGTGACCGAACTGTCCCGCATCGGCAGCCCCGCGAGCCACCTGATCGACGCCTCCCACGACGCCTCGCTCGTCGTGGTCGGCCGCCGGGTCCGCCGCGGCCCGTTCGGCGTGCACATCGGGGCCGTCACCCACGCGGTCATGCACCACGCCACCGCCCCCGTCGCCGTCGTCGCCCACCACTGAACCACTCCGACCACTCCGACCGGTCGGCCCGGTCGACGCGGCAGGCCCGGACAAGAAGGAGAGCAAACCATGAAGGCAGCGGTCGTGAAGGAATTCGGGGCACCTCTGGTCATCGAGGAGCGCCCCGACCCCGAGCCCGGTCCGGGACAGGTCCGCGTCCGCCTCGAGGCCTCCGGGCTGTGCCACACCGACATCCACGCCGCGCACGGAGACTGGCCGGTCAGGCCGACACCGCCGTTCGTCCCCGGCCACGAGGGCGTCGGCCTGGTGGAGGAACTCGGCGAGGGCGTCACCCACCTGTCGGTGGGACAGCGCGTCGCCGTGCCGTGGCTGGGGAGTGCCTGCGGGCGCTGCGAGCACTGCCTCTCCGGCTGGGAGACGCTGTGCGAGAGCCAGGTCAACACCGGCTACGGCTGCGACGGCGGCTACGCCGAGAAAATGCTTGCCCGTGCTGACTTCGCCCAGCCCGTGCCCGAGGGTGTCAGCCCCTTCGACGCCGCCCCGCTGACCTGCGCGGGCGTCACGACGTACAAGGCGCTGAAGGTCGCGGGGGTCGGCCCCGCCCAACTCGTCGCCGTATCCGGGGTGGGCGGACTGGGGCACCTGGCGGTGCAGTACGCGAAGATCGCCGGCGCCACCGTCGCCGCGATCGACGTCACCGACGACAAACTCGAACTCGCCCGGGAACTGGGCGCGGACGTCGTCATCGACGCCCGCTCCCAGGACGTCGGTGCCGAGCTGAAGCGGTACGGCGGCGCGCACGCCGCGCTCGCCCTGGCGGTGAACCCCGCCGCCTTCGCGGCCGTCAACGCCGGTCTCCGACGCGGTGGCAAGCTGGTCATGGTGGCCCTGCCCGCGCACGGAACCCTTGAGATACCGATCTTCGACACGGTGCTGAACGGCACTTCGGTGATCGGTTCCATCGTCGGCACCCGACAGGACCTCGCCGAGGTCTTCCAGCTGCACGCCGCCGGCCGGACGAGGGTCGTCCAGGAGACCCGGCCCCTCGCCGCGGTCAACGAGTCCATCGACGAGGTCCTGCGCGGCGACATCAAGGCCCGCATCGTCTTCGACCTCGGCGCGGGAGGATGAGACGGGTGAACCTGCCCCTGGTCGTGGGCGTCGACGGGTCCGACTCCAGCCTGCGGGCCGTCGACCGGGCGGCCGACGAGGCCGCTGCGCGGGAAGTCCCGCTGCGGATCGTGCATGCCTCCATGCGGGAGCGGTACGAGGGCCCCGCGCTCTCCTCCGCAACCGGCGGCCCGTCCGGGGGTGGGAGCGGCGAGGCCGTTCTGCGCGCCGCCGCGCCGCGGGCCCGCGCCGCCGGAGCGGCCTGTCGGTCACGACCGCGGTCGTGACCGAGGAACCCGAGTACGTGCTGAGCCACGAGAGCCGCGGAGCTGCCGCCGTCGTCGTCGGCAGCCGCGGCCGGGGCGCCCTCGCCGGGGCGCTGCTCGGTGCCGTCGGCCTGGCCGTGGCCGCCCATGCCGACTGCCCGGTCGTCGTGGTGCGCGACGGCCACGACGGCACGGCCGACGACGGCCCACGGCCCACCGGCGCCGTCGTCGGCGCGGCCGACACGCCGACGCCCGCACAGCGCTTCGTCTACGAGGAGGCCCGGCGCCGCGACGCCCCGCTCACCGCGGTACGCGCCTGGCGGTGCCCCTCGCACGACACCGCCGACCACCCGCTGCTCGCGGGGGAGGCCGAGCGGCTGCACCAGGAGCGGGCGACCGGACAGCTGGAGGCCGCCCTCGCCGACGCCCCGGCGGACGTGGAACTGCACCGGCGAACCGTCGAGGGCCCGACCGGCCGGGCCCTGCTCGACGCCTCCAGGGAGGCCGGTCTGCTGGTGATCGACCGCCGTCGGCCGGCACACCTGGGCCCCGCCCGGGAAGGGTGGCGCACCGAGTCCTTCACCATTCCTCCTGCCCCGTCGCGATCGTGCCCGACGAGGCGTGAACGACCGGTCCGAGGACGGTCGCCGGGGGGTGGGCGGTTCGCTGTGCGGACCGTCCACCCCCCTTACGCGGCATCGAACCGTTCGTGCGCGACGTCCGGGGCGGCGTCCTGGGCCCGGGAGACCGCCGCGTCGGACTCCCGGGCACCCACTCTTCAGCCGCCGTAGTAGGCGGCGCGCATCAGCTCCTGCATGTCTTCCAGCATCGGCATGCGCGGGTTGGCCGGTGCGCACTGGTCCTCGTAGGCGTTGAGGGCCTGCTGGGGGAGGGCGTCCAGGTATGTCCGCTCGTTGATGCCGAGGGCCTGGAACGTCGGCTCGATGCCCACGGCCTCCCGCAGGCGCTCCACGGCACGGGCGAGCGACTCCACGCCCTCGGCCGGGGTGGCGGCGGGCAGGCCGAGGGTGCGGGCGATGTCCTGGAAGCGCTCGGGCGCCCGGTACGTCTCGTACTTGGGCCAGCCGGTCAGCTTCGTGGGAACGGTGCCGTTGTAGCGGACGACGTGCGGCAGCAGCACCGCGTTGGTCCGGCCGTGCGCCACGTGGAAGGTCGCGCCGAGGGTGTGGGACATGGCATGGACGATGCCGAGGAAGGCGTTGCCGAAGGCCATGCCCGCGATGGTCCCGGCGTTGTGCATCTTCTCCCGTGCCTCCGCCGCCCCGTCGCGGTCGTTCACCGCTGCCTCGAGATGGCCGAAGACCAACCGGATCGCATGCAGGGCGAGGCCGTCGGTGAAGTCGTTGGCGTAGACGGAGACGTACGCCTCGATGGCATGGGTCAGGGCGTCGAAACCGCTGTCGGCGGCGAGCGACGGTGGCAGGGCGGTGGTGAGCAGCGGGTCGACGATGGCCACGCTCGGGGTGAGGGCGTAGTCGGCCAGCGGGTACTTCTTGCCGGTGGCCGGGTCGGAGATGACGGCGAACGGGGTGACCTCCGCGCCGGTGCCGGAGGTGGTCGGCACGCAGACCAGGCGGGCGAGCGCGCCCGGTGTGGGGAAGCGGAAGGCGCGTTTGCGGATGTCGGAGAACTTCTGCCGCATGTCGGCGAAGTCGATCTCGTGGCCGGCGGCGTGCTGCTCGTACAGCAGCCACATCACCTTGGCGGCGTCCATCGGGGAGCCGCCGCCGAGCGCGATGATCGTGTCGGGCCGGAAGTCCCGCATGAGACGGGCGCCGTCCTGCACGGAGTCGATGCTCGGTTCGGGCCGGACGTTGTCGATGATCTGGAGGGTGACCGGTTCGCGTCGCTGTTGCAGGACGCGGGTGATCCGGTCGACGAAGCCCAGACGGGTCATCGTCGCGTCGGTGACGACGGTGACGCGGTGGACGTCCGGCATGGAGGTCAGGTAGCGGATGGCCTGCGGCTCGAAGTAAATCTTCGGCGGCACCTTGAACCACTGCAGATTGTTGCGGCGGGTGGAGACCCGCTTGACGTTCAGCAGTTGGGCGGCGGAGACGTTGTTGGACACCGAGGTGCTTCCCCAGGAACCACAGCCCAGCGTCAGCGAGGGAAGCAGGCCGTTGTAGATGCCGCCGATGGCGCCTTGCGAGGAGGGAGCGTTGACGATGATCCGCACGGTCTTCATGCGCATGCCGTACGCCTCCGCCAGCGCGGTGTCCTCGGTGTGGATGACGGCGCTGTGCCCCTGTCCGTGGAAGGCGACCATGTCGGTGGCCAGGTCGAAACCGTGGCGCTCGTCCCGAGACCGCAGCACGGCCAGCACCGGGCACAGTTTCTCCCGCGTCAACGGCTCGTCCGGACCGACCCGTTCCGCTTCGACCAGGATGACCGAGGTGCCGGCGGGGACCGCGAAACCGGCCTGCTCGGCGATCCATGCGGGGCTCCGTCCGACGGCGGTGGCGTTGACCTTGGGTTCGCAGCCGGCGCCTGGGCCACCGGCGGCGGGGAACAGGAAAGCCTCCAGCTTCGCCTTCTCCTCGGCGGTGGCGAGGTGGGCGTGCAGGCTGCGGAACTCGGCGAGTGCCGCGTCGTAGATGCCGGTGTCGAGGATGACGGCCTGCTCGGAGGCGCAGATCATGCCGTTGTCGAACGACTTGGACAGGACGAGGTCGTTGACGGCCCGGCGCAGCTTGGCGCTGCGGTGCACGTAGGCGGGGACGTTGCCCGCGCCGACCCCCAGGGCGGGTTTCCCGGCGGAGTAGGCGGCCTTGACCATGGCGTTGCCGCCGGTGGCGAGGATCAGCGAGACACCCGGGTGCCGCATCAGCGCGGTGGTCGCCTCGACCGACGGCTGCTCGATCCACTGCACGCAGTGTTCCGGCGCGCCCGCGGCGACGGCCGCGTCCCGCACGACACGCGCCGCTTCGGCGCTGCACCGCTGGGCGGAAGGGTGGAAGGCGAACACCACGGGGTTACGGGTCTTCAGCGCCATCAGCGCCTTGAAGAGCGTCGTGGAGGTCGGGTTGGTCACGGGGGTGACCGCGGCCACCACGCCCACCGGCTCCGCGATCTCGACCATGTCCTCGATGTCGTCACGGGCTATGACCCCGACGGTCTTCATATGGCCCATGCTGTGCGTGACGTGCTCGCACGCGAACATGTTCTTGGCGGCCTTGTCCTCGAAGACCCCGCGTCCGGTCTCCTCGACGGCCAGGCGGGCCAGCGCGGTGTGCTGGTCGAGGGCGGCGACCGAGGCCTTCTTCACGATGTGGTCGACCTGCTCCTGCGTCAGGCCCTCGTAGTCGGCGAGCGCCTTCAGACCGGCCGTGACCAGCCGGTCCACGGCGACCGCGGTGTCGGACGGGACCTCCGTGCCGGCCGTGGCGTGGGTCCGCGCGTCCTGTCGGATCATGATGGTCCGCCTCCGTCGTCAGGGGCCGTCGTGCGAGTACGACGGCGCCGGGCGGGAGCGGCTCCGCCGGCGGAGACCGCTTCCCTCGTCCACTCTCACGCGGGATCCGGGGCCGCCGCAGGCCCCGAAGGACCCCCGTCCGACCCGTCCGGCCCGGGGCGGACAGGGACCCTCGGCCCTCCGGCCCGGCCGCCGGCACCCGGCGCCGCAGGGTGCGCGGCCCCGGTGCCGGCCTCTGCCGGCGCGCAGTCGTCGACGTCGAACGTCAGCCCGTTCACCACCCCGACGACGCCCTCCAGCTGCCACACCGCGTGGACGGCCTCCGGGACGCGGCTGCGCGATCCCACGCGGCCGTCGAGGGCGACCACTCCGTCGCGGACCGACACGGCGACGTCCTGGGGCCGCAGCCCCAGACGGCCGACGAGGACCTCCTCGGTCACCTGGCGTCCGATGTCGTCGTCCGTCCGCAGGAAGATCCGCAGCAGGTCCCGGCGGGTCACGATGCCGATGAGGCGGTCCTCCTCGTCGGTCACGGGGAGCCGCTCGACACCGCGGCGTTCCATCAGCCGCGCCGCGTCCGGGACGGTCTGCTCCGGGTGCACGGTGACCGCCGGTGTCGACATGAGGTCCCCCGCGGTGACGGCACCGGTCGGGTTCCGGTCCGACCGGTCCGCCTGCGTGCGCACCAGGTCGGTGCCCGAGATCACGCCGGCCACCTTGTCGTCGTCGTCGACCACGGGCAGCCCGCTGATGCGATGGTGGTCGAGCAGCCTGACGAGATCCTTGAAGGACGTCGTGGGCCGGGCCCGGACGACGTCGCGGGTCATCACCCGACCCACGGTGTGAGATGTCATTGCGGGGCGCTCCTTCGCCGGGGACGTCGCCGGAACGGCGGAAAGCGGATCCGGATCGGGCCGCTCCCGCCGGGCCGACGCGATGTCTTCACTGCTCGGGGCCGCCGCGCCACGGGGGAGGGGTGGCCGTCCTGCGGGTCTCCTGTGCGCGGTGTGCGGTGCGTTCCGTCCGGTCGCGCAAGCGGTCGTGAAGACGGTCGGCGAGTTCCCGGGCGCTCGCTTCGCGCGCGTGGACGACCACGAGGTCGCTACCCACCCGGACCTCGATACCTGCCGACCACGGCAGCTCGACGTGGTGCGCCGAGGCCCTGACGACCCGCACCTCACCGCTCACGGGCGGCAGCCCGGGCCGGTCCAGCGCCGTGCCGATCTTCTCGCGGAGGTATGCCAGTGTCTCCTCGTCCACATCCCCGTCGGCCCGCACCCGCACGGTGCCGGCGCCGTTGCGGGTGCCGATGTCCTTGGCAGTCATGTGCTCCACTCCTCGTGATCGTCGTCGCCGGTGCCGCAAGCCTGCTGTTCGGTACCGCTGCGGTCCCGGGGCCGGGCGGCCCAGGACCGGTGCCGAGGGTCCCGTTCACCTGCTGTCGCTGACGTCGGTCCCCTCCAGCGCGGCCCGTCCGGCTTCCAGCCGGGCGACCGGCACCCGGAACGGCGAGCAGGAGACGTAGTCCAGGCCGGCGCTGTGGAAGAAGTGCACGGAGTCGGGGTCGCCGCCGTGCTCGCCGCAGACACCGATCTTCAGACCGGGACGTGCGGCGCGGCCCTCGTCGACCGCGATCCGCACCAGCCGCCCCACACCGTCGCGGTCGAGGGTCTCGAACGGTGAGGTGGCGAAGATCCCCTTGTCGAGGTAGGCGGAGAAGAACGCCGCCTCGACGTCGTCGCGGGAGAAACCCCAGGTGGTCTGGGTGAGGTCGTTGGTACCGAAGGAGAAGAACTCCGCCTCGGCGGCGATCCGGCCGGCCGTCAGTGCCGCCCTCGGCAGTTCGATCATGGTGCCGACCGGACAGCGCACGGGAACGCCGGACTCCCGGGAGACCTCGGCGAGGACGCGCTCCACCTCCTCGCGCTCGATGCGCAGTTCCTCCACGGCGCCGACCAGCGGCACCATGATCTCCGCCTGGGGGCTTCCTCCGGCCTTCGTGCGCTCCACGACGGCTTCGGCGACGGCTCGCACCTGCATGGCGACGAGTCCCGGCACGACCAGACCCAGACGGACGCCGCGCAGACCGAGCATCGGGTTCTCCTCGTGCGTGCGGTTGACCGCGTCCAGGAGATCGGCGTCGTGCGGGCCGGGTACGGCACCCCGGGCCTCGGCGGTGGCGATGCGTACGGCGAGCTCGGTGCGGTCGGGCAGGAACTCGTGCAGCGGCGGGTCGATGAGCCGGATGGTGACCGGCAGACCGTCCATCGCCTCCAGGATGCCGATGAAGTCCTGCCGCTGGAGCGGCAGCAGCGCGCCAAGGGCCTGGTCGCGCTCCGCCTCGTCGCGGGCCAGGATCATCGCCTCGACCAGCTTGCGGCGCTCCCCGAGGAACATGTGCTCGGTACGGCACAGCCCGACGCCCTGCGCGCCGAACCGGCGGGCCCGGGCCGCGTCCTCGGGGGTGTCCGCGTTGGCACGCACCTCCAAGCGCCGCACGGTGTCCGCCCGGTACAGGGCGCGGGCCACCGCGGCGACCAGCCCGTTGGCGTCCTCGTCCGTGGAGCCGTCCTCCAGATACCTGATGACCGCCGAGTCCGTCAGCGGCACCGTACCCGCGTACACGGCCCCGGCCGATCCGTCCACGGAGACGACCGTGCCCTCCTCGACGACCGTGCCGTCCGGGGCGGTGCAGCGCCTGGCACCGGTGTCCACGGTCAGTGCCTCGGCGCCGCACACGCAGACCTTGCCCATGCCGCGGGCGACCACGGCCGCGTGACTGGTCTTGCCACCGCGGCTGGTGAGGACGGCCTGGGCGGCGAGCATGCCGGGCAGGTCGTCGGGGGTGGTCTCCTGGCGCACCAGCACCACCTTCTCGCCGGCCGCCGCCCGGCGCACCGCCGAGGATGAGTCGAAGACCGCGGCACCGACCGCGGCACCGGGCGAGGCCGGGATGCCGCGGGCGAGCGGAGCACCGGTTCCCGAGGTGTCGAACCGGGGGAACATCAGCCGGGCCAACTGCTCCCCGCCGACCCGTGCCAGAGCCTCGTCCGACGTGATGAGTCCCTCGTCCACGAGTGCGGCGGCGATCGCGAAGGCGGCTTCGGCGGTGCGCTTGCCGACCCGGGTCTGGAGCATCCACAGCGTGCCGCGCTCGATGGTGAACTCGATGTCGCACAGGTCGCGGTAGTGCCGTTCCAGGGTCTCCATGTGCGCGCGCAGCCGGGTGTGGGAGGCGGGGTCCAGGCGTTCCAGCTCGGTCAGCGGCACCGTGTTGCGGATGCCCGCCACGACGTCCTCGCCCTGCGCGTCGGGCAGGTAGTCGCCGTACATGCCAGGCCGTCCGGTGGCCGGATCGCGCGTGAAGGCGACCCCGCTGCCCGAGTCGGACCCGAGATTGCCGAACACCATGCGCTGCACGGTGACAGCCGTGCCCAGGTCGTCCGCAATGTGCTCGCGCCGCCGGTAGAGCCGCGCCCGTTCGCCGTTCCATGACTCGAACACGGCCAGTACCGCGCGGCGCAGCTGCTCGGCGGGGGACTGCGGGAAGTGCTCGCCGGTCTCCCGGCGGATCAGCTCCTTGTACGTCTCGACCAGCCCGGCCAGGTCGTCGGCCGTCAGATGCACGTCGTCCGGAACCTCGCGCAGCTCCTTGAGCGCCGTGAGGGCATGCTCGAAGTGCGTGGAGTCGACGCCCATCACCGTACTGCCGAACATCTGCACGAGACGGCGGTAGGAGTCCCAGGCGAAGCGCTCGCTGCCGGACACCTTGGCCAGACCGAGGACGGACTCGTCGGTCAGGCCGATGTCGAGGATCGTCTCCATCATGCCGGGCATCGAGAACCGGGCGCCGGAGCGCACGGACACCAACAACGGGTCCTCCGGCTGTCCCAGCGGCCGGCCCGCGGCGGTCTCGATCGCCGTCAGGTGTGCGGAGACCTCCTGCCACATGCCCGCGGGCTCACCACCGGTGTCCAGGTAGGCCCGGCACGCCTCGGTGGTGACGGTGAATCCCGGGGGCACGGGCAGGCCCAGCCGGGTCATCTCGGCGAGGTTCGATCCCTTGCCGCCGAGCAGGCCGGCCATGTCCCGGCTGCCCTCGGCGAAGTCGTACACGTAACGGACCATGACGCGCGCTCCTCGGCTGGGGGCCTGGTCCCTCCAGCGTCGAACGACGCGGGCACCTGCGCGAGGCGCCGGCCGTCCCTTCGGGAAGGCCGACCGGCCCTGTGTCCGCGCCGGTCGGGCAGAGCCCCGTACCCGGGCCGGCCCACCGGCGCCGCGGACGGGGCCGGAAGAGCCCCGCACCGGGGCCGAACAGCCCTGGAGCCGTCGCTGTCCCGGGAGGAGGCTCGGGCACATCGAGAGATGCACCGACCCGGGAGGGGACACGTCATGCCGCACGACATCGTCGTAGGGGTCGACGGCTCGCCCGCGAGCCTTGCCGCCGCACACTGGGCGGCCCGAGAAGCGCAACGGCGGGGGGCCGGCCTCGGCCTGGTGCACGCCTGGCACCGCCATCCCCGCCCTGCGGCCTCCGTCCCGCTGGACCACACCGAGCACGGCTGGGCCGAGGAGATCCTCCAAGAAGCCGTACGGAGCATCCGGGCGGCACACCCCGCGCTGCACGTCACCGAGCGGCTGGTGTGCGACTCGGCGGTCTCCGCGCTGGTCGCCGCGGCCGCCGACAGCGACATGCTGGTGCTCGGCTCCCTCGGCCTGGGTCCCCTCTCCGGGTTCATGACGGGGTCGGTGTCCCGGCGCGTCGTGGCCCGCTGCACTCGCCCCGTGGTGCTGGTGCGGGCCGGGCGGGGCGCGACAGAGGACCATCTGCCCGCCGTGGACGGCGTCGCCCCGGACGAGATCGCGGCGACCCCCTACCGCGAGGTCGTCCTCGGGCTGGACACCGATCGCCCCTGCGACGAGGCCATCGCGTTCGCCTTCGAAGCCGCCCGGTGCCGTGGCACCGGTCTGCGGGTGGTCCACGCCTTCCGCGTGCCCGTCCGGCCCGCGTCGGACGCCTCGCTGGTCACCGCTCCTCCCGCCTCCCCGGGCCCGGTACCGGCCCCGCGGGCGCCGGTGACGGCGCAGGCGCGGGCTGACGCGGAACGCGCGGTGACCGCGGCGCTCCGCGCCTGGCGGGAAAGGTACCCCAGCGTTCCGGTGACCGAGTCGGTCACTGAGGAACGGGCGGCGGTCGCCGTGGTGCGCGCGGCACACGGCGCCGGCCTCCTCGTGGTGGGCCGCCGCGCGACCGGGCACCGCATCGGAGCCCACACGGGCACGGTCACGCATGTCGCGCTGCACCACGCCGACTGCCCCGTGGCCGTGGTACCGCACGACTGAGCGTGCCGCCCGGACACCGTCGCGGGCCCCCGGTCGGCGGTGGGAAGCCGCACAGCACCCCGGGGAGAGCCGGCCATGATCCCACCGACCACGGCCGGCTCTCGTCCGCTGCCCCCGCACGGGGAGAGGGCCCAACGTCCCGGCCGGCCGGGACCACAGGGGCAGGCCGGTGCCCTGTCCGGCACTCCCCGCCTTCCGTGCGCGCGACGAGTATCGACAGGGAAGGAAGACCGACGAGAGGATCCGTGATGACCGCGACGGTGACAGCCGGCCCCCGGACCGCCGACGCCTGGCGGCACTTCGCCGGAGAGGGATGGCGTCGGCGCATCGACGTGCGCGACTTCATCCAGACCAACTACACGCCCTACGAAGGCGACGCATCCTTCCTGGCCGGACCCACGGACCGCACCCGCGAGGTGTGGGAGAAGGTCAGCGCGCTGTTCCCCGAGGAGCGCAGCCGGGGCGTCCTCGACGTGGACGCCGCGACGCCCTCCACGATCACCTCGCACGCCCCCGGGTACATCGACCGGGACCGCGAACTGATCGTCGGCCTGCAGACCGACGCCCCGCTCAAGCGGGCGATCATGCCCAACGGCGGCATGCGCATGGTGGAGAACAGCCTGAAGGCGTACGGCTACGAACCCGACCCCTTCGTCACCAAGGTCTTCGGCACCTACCGCAAGACCCACAACGACGGCGTGTTCGACGCCTACACCCCCGCCATGCGCGCCGCCCGCAAGGCGGGCATCATCACCGGACTGCCGGACGCCTACGGCCGCGGCCGCATCATCGGCGACTACCGGCGCGTCGCGCTCTACGGCACCGACCGGCTCGTGGCGGCCAAGCGTGCCGAGCGCGCCCTGCTGGACACCCGGCCCTCCGGCGCGGACGTCATCCGCGACCGCGAGGAACTCGCCGAGCAGATCCGGGCGTTGGACGAGCTGACCCGGATGGCGGCAACGTACGGGTGCGACGTCACCCGGCCCGCGACCACCGCCCACGAGGCGGTCCAGTGGCTCTACCTCGGGTTCCTCGCCGCGGTGAAGGAGCAGAACGGCGCGGCGATGTCGCTGGGCCGCACCTCCACCTTCCTCGACGTCTACCTCCAGCGTGACCTGGACGAAGGACTCCTCGACGAGTCCCGCGCCCAGGAGCTGATCGACGACTTCGTCATCAAGCTGCGCATCGTGCGATTCCTGCGCACCCCCGAGTACGACGCGCTGTTCTCCGGCGACCCGACCTGGGTGACGGAGTCCATCGGCGGCATCGGGGCCGACGGCCGGCCGCTGGTGACCCGCACCTCCTTCCGTTTCCTGCAGACCCTGTACAACCTCGGGCCGGCACCGGAGCCCAACCTGACGGTGCTGTGGTCGCCCCGGCTGCCGGACGGCTTCAAGAGGTTCTGCGCGCAGGTCTCCATCGACACCAGCGCCGTCCAGTACGAGTCGGACGACCTGATGCGCCCGCGCACCGGCGACGACACGGCGATCGCCTGCTGCGTCTCCGCCATGGCCGTGGGCAAGCAGATGCAGTTCTTCGGCGCCCGCGTCAACCTCGCCAAGGCCCTGCTGTACGCGGTCAACGGCGGCCGGGACGAGATGACCGGCGCCCGCGTCGCTCCCGAGATGCCCCCGCTGACCGGCGAGTACCTCGACTACGAGGAGCTGTCGGCCGCCTACGACCGGGTCCTGGACTGGCTGGCGGAGACCTACGTCGACGCGCTCAACGTCATCCACTACATGCACGACAAGTACGCCTACGAGCGCATCGAGATGGCGCTGCACGACCACCCCGTGCACCGGTTCATGGCCTGCGGCATCGCCGGCCTGTCCGTCGCCGTGGACAGCCTGTCCGCCGTGAAGCACGCACGCGTGAAGGTGATCCGCGACGCCACGGGGCTCGCCGTGGACTTCGAGACCGAGGGCGCGTTCCCGGCGTACGGCAACAACGACGACCGGGCCGACTCGATCGCCGTCGGCCTGGTGGAGTCGTTCATGGCCAAGGTCCGCCGGCACCCCACCTACCGGGACGCCGAGCACACCCAGTCCGTGCTGACCATCACCTCCAACGTGGTCTACGGCAAGCACACCGGCAACACCCCCGACGGGCGCCGCGCCGGGCAGCCCTTCGCGCCCGGCGCCAACCCGATGAACGGCCGCGACCGGCACGGCGTCGTCGCCTCCGCGCTGTCGGTGGCCAAACTGCCCTACGAGGCGGCCCGCGACGGGATCTCGCTCACGACGACGATCACCCCCGAGGGACTCGGGCACGCCCCCCAGGAGCGGGCCGGCAACCTGGTCGGCATCCTCGACGGCTACATGTCCGCGGGCGGCTTCCACATGAACGTCAACGTCCTTGACCGGGCCACCCTGGAGGACGCCATGGAGCACCCGGAGAAGTACCCGGAGCTGACGATCAGGGTCTCCGGATACGCCGTCAACTTCGTCCGCCTGACCCGTGAGCAGCAACTCGACGTGATCAGCCGCACCTTCCACGGAACGCTGTGAGCGCCGTGGCCGCGCGGCCGGTCACCGGCCGGATCCACTCCTGGGACCTGTCCACCGGCGTGGACGGTCCCGGGACCCGGTTCGTCCTCTTCCTCAGCGGCTGCCCCCTGCGCTGCCTGTACTGCGCCAACCCCGACACCTGGCACATGCGCGACGGGCGCACGGCGACAGTGGACGAGGTGATGGCCGAGATCGAGCGGTACCGGCCGTTCCTCACCGCCGCCGGCGGCGGCGTCACCCTCACCGGCGGGGAGGCGCTGCTCCAGCCGGCCTTCACCGCCGCCCTGCTGCGCCGCTGCAAGGAGGCCGGCCTGCACACCGCCCTCGACACCTCCGGCTTCCTCGGCGCCCGGGCGAGCGACGCACTCCTCGCCGACACCGACCTGGTCCTGCTGGACATCAAGTCCTTCGACATCGGCACCTACCGGGCACTGACCGGAGGCGACCTGGCCCCGACCCTGGCCTTCACCACCCGCCTGAACCGGCTCGGCGTGCCGATGTGGATACGGTACGTGCTGGTGCCCGGCTGGACCGACGACCTGACCGCCGTGGACGGCCTCGCCGAGTTCGTCGCCGGCCTGGACACCGTCGACCGCGTGGACGTCCTGCCGTTCCACAAGCTCGGCGCACCCAAGTACGAGGCCCTCGGCATCCCGTTCCCCCTGAAGGACACGCCCGCCCCCGACCCCGCCCTCACGGAGCGGGTCCGCACCCGGTTCCGCGCCCACGGAACGGCGGTCTACTGACCGCGCGCAGTGCCGCCGCAGGGGCCCGGCTCGCCCCGGTTCCGTCGCGCCGCTGCGCATGGACGCGCTGCTGAGCGAGTTGCAGGAGCAGGTGGAGCGAGTGCGCGGCGGCCGGGACCGCGTGGAGACGCTGCTGGACGCGGTGGTTGCCATCGGCAGCGACCTGGAACTGGAGGACCTGCTGCGCAGGATCGTCCAGTCCGCCGTCGACCTGGTGGACGCCGAGTACGGCGCTCTGGGAGTGCTGGGGGAGGAGGGCACGATCCGGCAGTTCATCACTGTCGGCGTGGACCGGGAGACGATCGAAAGGATCGGCCACTACCCCGAGGGGCACGGCATTCTCGGTCTGCTGATCCGCGAGCCCCACCCGCTGCGCCTGGAAGACCTCGGAAGACATGCGGACTCGGTGGGCTTCCCGGCGGGCCACCCGCCCATGCGCACCTTCCTCGGCGCCCCCGTACAGATCCGGGACACGGTGTTCGGCAACCTGTACCTCACCGACAAGCGCGGCGGACTGCCGTTCGACGCCGACGACGAGGCGGTGCTGCGCAGCCTGGCGGCGGCCGCGGGCGTGGCGATCGACAACGCCCGCCTGTACGAGGGCAGCCGCCACCGCGAACGGCGCCTCACGGCGAGTGCGGACATGACCCGTGCCCTGCTGTCGGGGACTCCCCCAGAGGACATCCTGCGCTCACTGGCCGACACCGTGCGTGAGATGACCGGAGCCGACCTGGTCACCCTCGCCCGGCCGCTGAGCGCGGGGGAGGAACTGGTGGTGGAGGCCGCCGCCGGTGAAGGGGCGGACAAGGTGAGGAGCCTCGTGCTGGCCGCCACCACCCTGGCGGCCAAGGTGTACGCCACGGGGGAGCCCGTCACCAGCGAGGCACTCAGCGATGATTCCCGCACCGTGGGAGGCAGCGCCTCCGTCCTGTCGCTGGGACCCGCCTTCTTCGTGCCGGTCGCGGACGCCGAGCGAACGCGGGGCGTGCTGCAGGTGGCGAACGTGCCCGGCAGACCGCCGTTCAACGCGGCCGTCGTCGACATGGTCCTCGCCTTCGCGGACCAGGCGGCCCTGGTGCTCCAGATCGCCGAGCACCGCCGGGACGCCGAACAGCTGGTACTCCTCGGCGACCGGGACCGTATCGCCCGCGATCTGCACGACCAGGTCATCCAGAGGCTGTTCGCCGACGCGCTGACACTGCAGGCGGCACTCGGCAGGGTCCGTGACCAGCCGGTGGCCGCCGAACGCATCCAGCGTGTCGTGGACGCGGCCCGGCACGCCGGGGCCACCGGACCGGAGGTCGCCGTCGAGGCCTCCGCGCGGACGCTGAGGCTGACCGTCGCCGACAACGGACGCGGCATCGACCCGGCCGTCGCCCGCCGCAGCGGCCTGGCCAACCTGCGCAGCCGTGCCGAGGAACTCGGCGGCGCGTTCCGGCTCACCGGCGGCGAGCCGACCGGGACGGTCCTGGAATGGACCGTCCCCCTACCCGGTGGCGCAGCCGTCGGCGACGCGCCCACCTGAATTCGACGAGCCCGGGGGCCGATCGGCCCGTGAGTCACCCCCGGTCGGCCCATGCGGACCGGGCCACCGGGCCGGATGCTCGAAGCGTAGGAAGGACGCCAACGCTTCGAGGAGACCGTGATGAAGGACGTCATGCCGCCCCGCCCTCCGGTGCACGCGCTGCTCGCGGACGGCACCACGGTCGGCATCCGTGCCGTGGCCCCGGAGGACCACGACCAACTGGAGGGGCTCTACCAGGAGATGTCGCCGGAGAACCTGCGCAGGCGGTTCTTCTGCACCGGTGCCCGTCCGGGCCGCCTGGCGGCCGACGAGGCGTGTGCGCCGGCCCGGCCCGGGCACCGCGCCCTGCTGGCCGAGCGCGCGGGCCAGGTCATCGGCCTCGCGGAGTACCACACCGACGACACGGGGAACCGGGCCGATGTCGCCGTCGCGGTCGCCGAAGGGCTCCACCACCGGGGTGTGGGAACCCTGCTCGTCGAGCACCTGGTCTCGCGGGCCCGGGCCGACGGTATCACCGCCCTCACCGCCGACGCGCTCAGCGACAACCACGAGATCCTGCGGCTCTTCACCGACCTCGGTCTCCACTCGACCCGACGCTTCGAGGGCCCCGAGGTCCGGTACGTCATCGCGCTGGAGGAGGACGACACCTACCTCGCGGCGACCGAGGCCCGCGGCCGGACGGCCGACATCGCCAGCCTGACGCCCCTGCTGAAGCCGCGGACCATCGCGGTGGCCGGGGCGGGGCGCCACCCCGGTTCGGTGGGCCGCGCGCTGCTGCACCACCTGCGTGAGGACGGCTTCACCGGCCGTCTGTTCGCCGTCAACCCCCGGGCCAAGGCGATCCTGGGAGTGCCGTCCTACCCGTCCGTCGGCGCGTTGCCCGTCCCCCCGGACCTCGTGGTCGTCGCCGTTCCGGCGGCCGCCGTGCCACCCCTCGCCGAGGAATGCGGCAAGGCGGGCGTACGGGCCCTGGTCGTTGTCAGCGCGGACCTCGACGCCGCGCAGGCGGAGGCGCTGCTCGCCTCCTGCCGCACGTACGGCATGCGCATGGTCGGCCCCAACTGCCTCGGCATCGCCAACACCGATCCGTCCTGCCGGGTCGACGCGACCTTCGCCGCCGCGCATCCGCGCACCGGCACCGCGGGCGTCGCCGTCCAGTCCGGCGGTGTGGGCATCGCCCTCCTCGAAGGGCTGTCCCGGCTCGGCATCGGCGTCTCGACCTTCGCCTCACTCGGCGACAAGTACGACGTCAGCGGCAACGACATGCTCCAGTGGTGGGAGGGCGACGGCCGTACCGACCTCGCCCTGCTGCACCTGGAATCCTTCGGCAACCCCGCCGCCTTCTCCCGCACCGCCCGGCGCGTCACCCGCCGTCTGCCGGTGCTCACGATCGACGCCGGGCGCACCGACGCAGGTCGCCGCGCCGCCGCCTCGCACACCGCCGCCGCGGCCACCGGCACGATGACCCGGCAGGCCCTGTTCACCCAGGCGGGCATCACCGCCACCCGCTCGGTGGGCGAACTGCTGGAGACCGCCGCCCTGTTCCATGCGCAGCCCCTGCCGAAGGGCACCCGGGTCGTCGTGATCACCAACGCGGGCGGCGCCGGAGTCCTGGCCGCCGACGCCTGCGCCGAAGCCGGCCTGACCCTGTCCCCTCCCGGCCGCGAGCTCGCCGAGGATCTGCCGGCCCTCCTGCCCGAGGGCGCCGCCGTGGGCAACCCGGTGGACGTCACCGCCGCCGTGACCGAGGATCAGCTCCAGGAGTGCCTGGACCGGGTCGTGGCCCAAACCGCCGTCGACGCCGTCCTCGTCGTCCTGGTGCCCACCGCTGTCGCCTCCGCGACCGGTGACGACCTGGTACGGGCCGTCACCCGGGGCCCCGGCCGGCGGGCCAAGCCCGTCACGGTCGTGCGTCTCGAACAGGACGTGCCGGTCACCTTGCTGCCCGTGCCCGACGGCGAGGCGGTCCCGTCGTACGCCGAGGCCCGGGCAGCCGCGGGGGCGCTGGCCCACGCCGCCCGCCGAGCGGCCTGGCTCGCCCGGCCCGCCGGTACCGTGCCGGAACCCGAGGGCGTCGACCGGGCCCGCGCCCACCGGGTGGCCGAGGACTTCCTGGCCACCCACCCCGACGGCGGCTGGCTCGATCCGCGCGCCTGCGCCGATCTGCTGGCCTGCTACGGCATCCCCCAACAGCCCTGGGAGTGGGCGGAGTCGGAGGACGAGGCCGTGCTCGCCGCCGAGCGGCTGCGCGGCCCCACCGGCGCGGTGGTCCTCAAGGCGCACTGGCCCGGACTGGTGCACAAGAGCCTCCAGCACGCCGTCCACCTCGACCTTCGCGACGAGACCCAGGTACGCGCCGCCTTCCAGGATCTGCGGGCGCGGTTCGAAGGACTGATGACCGGGGTCGTCGTCCAGCCGCTCGCGGCCCGCGGGACCGAACTGTTCGCGGGCGTCGTCCAGGACGGCGTCTTCGGCCCCCTCGTCGTCTTCGGACTGGGCGGTACCGCCACCGAGGTACTCGCCGATCACGCGGCCTGCCTGGCCCCGCTCACCGACCACGACGTGCACGACCTGATCACCGCCCCGCGCTGCGCCCCGCTGCTCTTCGGCGCGCTCGGAGGCGGTCCCGTCGACCTGCCGGGTCTGGAACAGGTGCTGCACCGGACGTCCTGCATGGCCACGGACCTGCCGCAGCTCGCCGAGGCCGACTTCAACCCGGTTCTCGCCCGGCCCGGCGGCGTCACCGTGCTCGACGCGCGGATACGCCTGCTGCCGCGCCCGTCGCAGGACCCCTATTTGCGCCGACTGCGTTGAGGAGGAACGGACATGAGGCAGATGAAGGTCGGCTCCGTGATGACCACCGATGTGGTGCACGCCGAGTACGACACTCCCTTCAAGGAAGTCGCCAGGGCGCTGGCCGGACACCGGATCGGCGGGCTGCCCGTGGTGGACGAGGACGCGCACGTACTCGGCGTCGTCTCCGAGACGGACCTGATGATGCACCAGGCCGAGACGCGACTCGCCCACGAGCCGCCCCGGCGGCCGCGGTTCTCCTGGCTCACGCCCCGCGCCCGCCGGCGGGCAGCGAAGGCCCGGGCCCGCACCGCGGGCGAACTGATGACGACCCCCGCTGTCACCGTGCACGCGCAGGACACCGTCGTCGAGGCTGCCCGCGCCATGGTCCGGCACCAGGTGAACCGGCTGCCGGTACTGGACGAGGAGGACCGGCTGGTCGGCATCGTCAGCCGCCACGACCTCGTACGGACCTTCCTGCGCACGGACGAGGAGATCCACGACGAAGTGGTCCACGAGGTACTGGAACGCGGACTCTGGCTGGGCCCGCACGGCATCGACGTGACCGTGGCCGAAGGCGTCGTCACGCTGCGGGGCCACATGGAACGCAAGAGCGAGACCGAGATCGCGGTGGCCATGACCCGGCGGACCGACGGGGTCGTCGACGTCGTCGACAGGCTCACCCACCGTTTCGACGACTCCCGGCCGCAGCCCGGCACCCCCGCCGTGCACGGGGTGGCGGACGACTGGCTGCGACATCTGTGAAGGGAGGCGGGCCGGCATGACGAAACGGGTGCTGATCGCCTACGGATCGGCCAACGGATCGACGGCGGGGATCGCCGAGACCGTGGCCCGCGTACTGCGGGAGGACGGACTCACGGCCGAGGCGCTCCCCGCCCGGTCGGTGACGGACCTCAACCCCTACGACGCCGTCGTGGTCGGCGGCGCTCTGTACGCCGGGCGCTGGCACAGGGATGCCCGCCGCTTCGTCCGGCGGTACCGCGAGGACCTGGCGGTGCGGCCGGTGTGGTTCTTCAGCAGCGGTCCGCTCGACGACACGGCCTCGGGCCAGGACCTTCCGCCCGTGCCCGGCGTACGGAAGGCGATGACGAGGCTGGACGTGCGTGAGCACATCACCTTCGGCGGCCGCCTTGCCGAGGAGGCCGGGGGACGGATGGCCCGGATGCTGCTGCGGGACGGAAGGGGCGGCGACTTCCGCGACCTTGCCGCCACGGAGACCTGGGCGGCGCGCATCGCCGGCGAACTGGGGGGCGTACCGCACGGCTGAACGGAGCGGCCCGGGACGGCACGACCGGACCGGGCCGTCGCCGGGCGACGGCGTTCGGTGCCGCTCGGGGAGGGCGGCGATTGTGGGGGCACGGGCACGCCCGCCGGCGGACTCCTCCCTCCTGTACACGTGTTCGAGCGCGACGACCGAGGAGGAATGATGCGGGAGCGTCATGTGGTGGTGGGGGCGGACGGTTCGCCGGTCTCCACCCGGGCACTGGACGTCGCGGCGGACGAGGCGGCCCACCGCGGCTGTGCGCTGCGTGTCGTGTACGCGGTGTCCGACCGCGACGAGGCCGCGCCGATCCTGAACTACGCGGCGGAGCGGGTGGCGGCACGGCACCCCGGCGTCCCGGTGGAGACGGAGGCCCCGGAGTGCGGCGTGGTACGCGCCCTCGTGCGGGCCGGTGAGAGTGCCGCCCTCGTCGTGGTGGGCCACCGGGACCTCGGCCGGATCGCCGGGCTCGTCCTGGGCTCGGTCGGCCCCCGGCTGGCGGCGAGCACGCGGGCACCTCTGCTCGTCGTGCGCGGTGACCACACGGCCGACGGGGGCGGTGACGTGCTGCTCGGCCTGCGGGACACCACCGGCGGGCGGGCGGCGCTCCAGGCCTTCCGGGAGGCGGAGCACCGGGGGGTCCGCCTGCGGGTCCTGCGGTCGGTGAGTCACTGGTACGACGTACCCTGCGACCCGCTCCCGGCGCGCCCGGAAGCGGGCCTCGAACCGGACGGTTCCGTCCGGCCGAGTTCCGTGACGACGGCCCCGGCGCCTACCGGCATCGCCCTGGCGCGCGAGTTGCACCCGTCGGTCGAGGTGGACGCCCGAACCGTGCGCACCGCGCTGACCCGCGCGCTCCCGCGCGCCACGGGGGAAGCGGCCGTCGTGGTGATCGGAACCCGCCGGCACACCGGCCCCGTTCCTCGGCCGGACCGGCTCGTGCGCGCGCTGTTGCGCCACTCCCGCTGTCCCGTGCTCGTCGTCCCGGAGACCTGACCGGCGGCGCGCCCGTGCGGTGTCGTACCCGCACGCTGCGCGCCGCCGGACCACGAGTGCCGCGCGGGGCGACGACCGGGACCGCGCGGGCTCCGTGGCCGGCCGGCGCCGCTCATCCCGTCCTCTGGGTCCACCGCGGACCGATCAGCTCCCACTCCGCGCCCCATTGGCCGAGCCGGCGCCGATCGAGCCACCACCGGGCCGACGAGGCGCCCGCGAAGACGGCCCCGGCAAGTCCCGCCGCGGCCAGCAGACCGAGCGAGCCCGCCTCGACGGCGGCCTCCGTGCGGCCGGTGGGCTCCGTGGTGAGGGACCCGTGCGCGTCCTGCCACACCTTCACGGCCGCTCCCGGCCGCAGGCCCGTGCTGACCAGGGCGCGGCCGGTGTGCGTGGTGCCGTCGGAGGCCGTCCAGCGAACCGTCGCGGGGGCCCGGTAGCTCTCGCTCGTGACCGCCGCCGTACTCCTGGGGACCTCGCCCACGAGCACGGCGGTGACCGCCCGCCGTTCCGTACGCTCCCGGGCGAACACCTCGTGTGCGGCGTGCGCCGTCACCAGCCCGACGACGGCACCTCCGACCAGCACGCTCACCCACATCACCAGCACGACCCAGGCTTCGGCCACGTCGTCACGCCGCCGCAGGGCATTGCGCCGCCACCGCCACAGTCGTCTCCGTGTACTCCTGTGCTCGTGCATCCTCCACCTCCTCGTCGTACCTCTCGTCGTACTTCGAACATGACAGCGAAGCCGGTCGGCCGCATGGGCCGGTCAGGCGGTGTGAAGGGGGCCGGTCGGCCCGAGCGAGCTCCGGCGTGCGGAGGAAAACTGGAGATGTGGGGCTTTTCGTCCCACAGGTGCTCGTGGGCCCGGACCCGTGGCCACCGGCCGGTCGGGTCCACACGCCTTCCGCACGAGACAACGAAGGGGTGAGGTGCGACATGAAGGGTTACGTGTTCCACGGGCCCGGACGATCCGCATGGGAGGACGTCCCGGACCCGGACCTCAAGGAGCCCACGGACGCGATCGTGCGGGTGGACGCCGTCACGATCTGCGGCACGGACCTGCACATCCTCAAGGGGGACGTACCCGAGGTACGGCCGGGCACCGTCCTCGGCCACGAGGCGGTCGGTGAGATCGTCGAGGTCGGTGCCGACGTGCGCACCGTCCGCCCCGGAGACCGGGTCCTGGTGTCCTGCATCACCGCCTGCGGCCGGTGCCGGTACTGCAGGGACGGTGCGTACGGCCAGTGCCTCGGCGGGGGCGGCTGGATACTTGGGCACCTGATCGACGGGACCCAGGCGGAGTACGTCCGCGTCCCGCACGCCGATCTCTCCGTGCACCCGCTGCCCGGCGCGGTCCCCGACGAGGAAGCCGTGCTGCTGGCCGACATCTTCCCCACGGCCTACGAGGTGGGTGTCCTCAACGGACGCGTCCGCCCCGGAGACACCGTCGTCGTGGTCGGAGCCGGCCCCGTCGGGCTGGCGGCCATCGCCACGGCCCGGCTCTTCTCGCCCGAACGCGTCATCGCGATCGACGTCGCCGCGGCACGGCTGGAAGCCGCACGGAGCATGGGCGCCGACGCGGTCGCCGACGCGCGGGAGGACCCCGCCCAGCTGGTCGCGGACCTGACCGGCGGACTCGGCGCGGACGTGGTCGTCGAGGCGGTGGGCGTGCCGGAGACCTTCGAGCTGTGCACGCGCATGGTGCGCGCCGGAGGACACGTCGCCAACGTGGGCGTCCACGGCAAGCCGGCGACGCTGCACCTGGAGGACCTGTGGATCAAGAACCTGACGCTCACCACCGGGCTCGTCGACACCCGCTCCACGCCGACGCTGCTGCGCATGGCGGCGGCCAGCCGGCTGCCCCTGGGGGACCTGGTGACCCACACCTTCCCGCTCGACCGCATGGAGGAGGCCTACGACGTCTTCGCACGGGCCGCCGACACAGGGGCACTCAAGGTCGTCCTCGGTGGGCCTCAACGCGAAGTCGTCGCCGTTGGCGCGGAGGAGGCAGCCGCCCGTGGGACGGGAAGCTGACCACCCTGATGCCGGAGGGCGACACCGGCCGCTCTCCGGCAACCCGGCGGGCGGGACGGGAATCGTCCGGTACCTGACCTCAGTTGGCCGTCCGGCCCCACCGGGACCCGAGCTGCCGCCAGTCCGCTTCCCAGGCGCGACGGCGCCGCCTGTCGAGGACGACACCAACGCCGTGAGCGCCGGCGGCCGTCACCGCGACGACGGCGACCGAAGAAGCCACGCCCGTGAAGGCGGAGTCGACCGCGATCCGGGTCGCGGTCGGCGGCGCGGAGGTGAGTCTGCCCCGCCGGTCGGTCCACAGCGTGAGCCGCGCGCCGGCGCCCAGTCCCTGGTCGACCAGGGACCTCCCGGTGTGCCGGATGCCGTCCGCGGTCGTCCAGCGGACCGTGGCGGTGACGCGTCCCCCGGCCAAGCCGGTGCTCCCGCTGCTCCCGGACCCGTCCTCGAGGAGGGTGGCGGTGACGGGATACCGCTCGGCGCGTTGCTGCGCGGCCGCGTGCGCCGAGAGCCGCGCTCCCAGCACACCCGCGAGCGGAGCCGCCACAGCGACGACGAGCCAGACGACCAGCAGGACCCAGGCTTCCAGCACGTCCTCACGACGGCGCAGCGGGTTGCGGCGCCAGCGCCAGAGCGCCCGGTGAACGGCTCCGTCTCCGCGCATCGTGCTCACCTCCGGCCTCCCCTCCAGCCTGGCGCGGGAACCGGTCGCCCGGCGAGGGCCGTTCGGTCCCCGCCCCCGACGCACAAGGGGACGTTCGGAGCGGGACGCGGGGCCGGCGGGCCCGCGACGCCCGCGGGGCGGTGGTGCTGCACTGGATGGTGCAGGCGTGCCGGCGCGACCGGCCGGTGGGCGACGACATACAGGAGGCCGAGATGAACATGAAGACGCACTGCGGCCGCACGATCGGAGTCACCCGCCTCGCCCCACCGGGACTGCCGCCCCGTACGGCACGAGTGGTGCTCAGCGCCCCCTTCGTTGCCCGCGACGACGAGCGCGACGACGAGCCGTGGCTGTCGCTCACGTCCGAGGAGGCGCGTCGTCTCGCCGGGCTGCTGTTGTTCCAGGCCGCCGCGGTGGACCCCGAACCCGGCGGTGTGCCGGGTGAGGCCGAGGTGGTGCCGATCGCGGGCGACGCGTACGAGATACGCGTCCGGGGCCATGTCCTGACCGTCGATCAGCCGACCGACGCGGGAGGCAAGAACACCGCGCCGACCCCGGTGGAACTGTTCGTGTCGGCGGTGGCCTCGTGTGCCGCGCACTACGCGGGGCGCTTCCTCGACCGGCACGACCTCACCCGGGACGGCCTGCGCGTCCGCGCGGAGTTCCGGACCGCCGACGACCGCCCGCCCCGTGTCGCCGCGCTCTCGCTGGTGGTCGAGGCGCCCTCCTTGCCGCCGGAACGACTGGCCGCGCTGCGTGCCGTGGTCTCCCACTGCACGGTGACGAACACGCTCGCCCGGCCACCGGAGGTGTCCCTGGAGGTCCGGAGCGCCGAGAGCGGCACCGCACCGCGGTCCGCCGGACCTGGAAGTGTCCGCGACGGTGTCCACGATCAGCGGGAGGCGTCATGAAGGAGCGCGTGCACACAGTGGGCGACGTCATGACACGGAGGGTCGTCGCACTGGCGGCGGGCGCGATGTTCAAGGACATCGTGCGAGCCCTGGAGACACAACGCATCAGTGCCTTCCCCGTCGTCGACCGGTCCAAGAAGGTGGTCGGCGTCGTCTCCGAGGCCGATCTGCTGCGCAAGGAGGAGTTCCGCCCGGACGGCGAAGACCGGACCCGCGGGCCGGCGGCCCGTCCGTCCGCCCGCTCGGACAAGGCATACGCGGTCACCGCGGCCGAGCTGATGACCTCGCCCCCCGTCACCGTCGGCCCCGAGGCCACGCTCGCCGGTGCCGCCCGCCTCATGGCGCGGCACGGGGTAGGGCGTCTGCCCGTTGTCGACGCGGACGGTGTGCTGCGAGGCATCGTCAGCCGTTCCGACCTGCTTACGGTCTTCCTCCGTCCCGACCAGGACATCGCCGAAGAAATCCGCAGGGAAGTCGTCGGCGGCCGGTTCCCGGAAGGCATGGACTCCGTCCATGTCGAGGTGCACGAAGGCGTGGTCGTGCTCACCGGCCGCGTCAGCGACACTTCCCTGGTCCCTCTGGCCGAACGTCTGGTGCGCTCGGTCGAGGGAGTGGTGGACGTACGGTGCGCGCTCACCCCGCCCCGGCACCGCCCTGTCCTGGAGCCGGACCTCGCGTACGAGGACCGCCGCGCACCCGAGGCGCCGGACACCGCGTGAGCGGCTTCCCGCTGGGGCGAGGAGCGGTCAGGCGGTCGCCGAGTACAAGGACGGCGTACGGAGGATCACGGTCCCGGTCACGGAACCAGGACGCGTCACGTCTCGCCGGTGGCCGTCTCGTCCGCCAGGTCCCATTCGACGTCGACCACGCCCTCCACAGTCCGCGCCATGCGCGTGGCGAGGGGTACCACGGAGGTGTTCACGACTCGCCCGGTGAGGGTGACGACGCCGTTCGACACCCGCACCCCGACCTGCCCCTGGAACGCCGGCACGAGTGGTTCGACGACGTCCCGCCGCACCTCCTCGGCCAGTTCCTCGTCGGTGCGCAGGAAGACCTTCAGCAGATCCGCGCGGCTGACCACGCCCTCGAGCAGCCCTTCGGCGTTGACGACGGGCAGCCGCTTCACCCTCCGCCGGGCCATGATGCGCGCGGCCTCGCCGAGGGTGGCCCCGGGATGGACGGTGACGGCCGGAGCCGTCATGACATCGGCGGCGTTCAGCCCGCCGGCCTTCGCCAGATCGGGCAGGCGGCGCAACTGCGTGAGCCGGTCGGGATCGCTGTCGCGGAACTCCTCCTTGAGCAGGAGGTCGGCCTCGGAGACGACACCGACGACGCGCCCCTCGCCCTCCAGGACGGGCAGGGCGCTGACCTTCCACTCCTGCATGAGCGTGACGACGTCCTTGAACGGGGCATCCCGGCCCACAGCCACAGCGGTGTGGGTCATGACGTCACTCACGGTGTGCGGGCCTCGCATGGTCTCCTCCTCGGAATCGCTGCCCGGTGGCGCGGAGCGGGGACGGGGGAGGGGACAGACCCTGCCCCGCCCCCTCGTGGCGCCACGCCGGGTACGGTGTCCCCGCCTCAGGCGGGAGTTCCGCTGCCGTGCGGCGCGTACAGGTCCAGCAGGCGGATGCGTGAGATGTGCAGCCGATCCGCCACCACCTGGCCGACCCAGGTGACGACCGCCCGGCCGAACTCGGGATCCCGTGCGCACGCGGCCCGTACCGTGTCCGCGTCGAACTCCCAGGCGCGCACGGGGCTGAGCGCTTCGGCACCCAGGTGCCACCGGTACGGAGGGAAGTGCCAGGACCAGCCGAGCAGTTCCCCGTGCCCCAGCGAGTCGACGGCGGCAGAGGGCCGGCCGGGTACGCTCACGTCCAGGACGACGGTTCCGGTGCGGATGATCCAGAACCGGTCGGCGGGCTGACCTTCGTCGAACAGTCGCGTGCCTGAGGGGAACGCGGCTTCGCGAGCGATCCGCAGCAGCCGTTCCCGATGCTCCTTCGTCATTGCCCTGGAAAGGGGGATGTCGGTCATCGTCCCGTCTCCTTGCCTCCGTCGCGGACGGTGAGCCGCGGGTTCGGGCAACGGCCGCCGGGTTCTTCGGCGTCACCGCCGGATCTCCTCGCCGACGGCGGTCCACCGGGCGAGTGGCGGGAAGGACGCCCGCTTCTCGCGGACCCCGATTGCGCGGTGCGTGACCTTCGGCCACTCCTCCGCGTCTCGCTTCGTCCTCCCCGCCACCACCAGCACACCACGCGACCGCCCGCGCGGGCAGGGCCGAAGGTCCCGGACGAAGGGCCGGAATGCCTTTGCCGCCCCGGCCCACCGGTGCGACCGTGAAAGTGGATCCCTCCTGCACGTCACACAGCGAGAAAGAAGGCGGTGGGAACCATGACACTCCCCCTGGTCGTAGGAGTCGACGGATCGGACGGCAGCCTCCTGGCGGTCGACTGGGCGGTGGACGAGGCCGCACGGCACGGACTCGAACTGCGTCTGGTCTACGCCTCCCTGTGGGAACGGTACGAGGGGACGCTGCCGACCACGAGCCGGGAGCGCCCCTCGGAACAGGTCATGGCCGAGCACATCGTGGAGTCCGCCGCGGAACGCGTCAGGCGGCGTGATCCCACCGTCAAGGTCTCCACGGAGACAGTCGCCGCGGAGGCGGTGTCCGCGCTCCTGGACGCGGGCACGGACGCCACCGCCGTGATCACCGGATCGCGGGGCAGGGGAGGGCTGAAGGGAACCCTGCTCGGATCGGTGAGTCTGGCTGTCGCGGCCCGCGCCTACTGCCCGGTCGTCGTGGTGCGAGGTGACGCGACGGCCCTGTCCGGGGCGCACGGTCGGGTGATCCTCGGTGCCGGGGATCCCGGCAGCGGCCACGAAGCGGTCGGCTTCGCGTTCCGGGAGGCCGAGGCGCGCGGGTGCGAACTCGATGTCGTGCGTGCCTGGCGCTGTCCCTCTCCCGAAACCGTCGATCACCCGGTGTTGCCCACGGATCCGGCGCGTCAGCATCAGGAACGTGCCGCGGCGCTGATCGACATACTGATCGGCGGGGCGGCGGCGGAACATCCGGACGTACGGCTGCGCAGGACGACGGTCGAGGGACCGGCCCGCAAGGTACTGGTGAACCGCTCGGCCGCCGCCGACCTCGTCGTCGTCGGAGCACGGCGCAGGTCCGGGCACTTCGGACTCCAGCTCGGCCGTGTCGGCCACACGCTGCTGCACCACGCGGCCTGCCCGGTGGCCGTCGTCCCACAGAGCGCGTGACACGCTCAGCAGCTCGCGCCGGTAGCCAACCTGCGTTGTGGTGATACCTGCGCCCAGCCCGCGCTGGGCCGGCAAGGCATGTCAAGGCGTCGGCGGCTTTGTCCTGGACGCTCAACCTTGCTCGTACCGCCGCCGAGTCGTAGTGCTTTTCCGGCTCGACCTTCGTAGAGGTGGGCAACACCGTCACGTACTCCCTGTCGGTGCCGGCCTCGCTGGTCTCCGGGCTGTCGTTCGCCGAGTCCTACGCGTATCTGGACGAGTGGGTGATCGCCGCGCTCGGCGACATGGGCATCAAGGCGTGGTACCAGCCGCTGAACGACATCGCCACCGAGGTCGGCAAGATCGGTGGCGCGGCGCAGAAGCGCATGGTGGCCACGGACGGCGGGCCGGGCGCTGTCCTGCATCACGTGACGATGAGCTACGACATCGACGCGGACAAGATGCTGCAGGTGCTGCGCATCGGCAAGGAGAAGATGTCCGACAAGGGCACGACCAGCGCGAAGAAGCGCGTGGACCCGCTGCGCCGCCAGACGGGCCTGACGTCCGGCCGGTCAGGGTGCCGTGACGGAACGTGTCCGTACCTCGTCCACCTCGGACGGACACCTCCGATCGACTGACCAACCGACCAGAGAGACAGTTCTAGAAGAACTCCGACCACGGCTGGTCCCAGATCTGCTTCACGCACAGGACCAGGAACAGTAGCCCCGCGATCGCGAGCATGCCGTTACTGAGGCCGCCGTTGCGCCATTCGCGGGGCGTGCGGGAGGAGTTGAGGAGCCACATCAGGGTCAGTGCGAGGAAGGGCATGAAGGCGGCACCCAGGACGCCGTAGATGATGACCAGGCGGAAGGGCTCGTCCTGGAAGAGCAGGATCATGGGCGGGAAGGTCAGCCAGAGCAGGTAGGCGCGGAAGGCCCAGGACTTCTCGCGGCGGCCCGAGGCCAGCTCGTCGGCGCGTGCCTCGCGTTCGCCGCGCTGCCGGGCCAGGAAGTCGGCGAACATCAGGCTCACGCCGTGCCAGACGCCGATCAGGGAGGTGAAGGAGGTGGCGAAGAACCCGATCAGGAAGAGCTTGCCGGTGGCCGTGCCGTACTGCTGCTCAAGGATGTCCCCGAGTTGGATCAGGCCCTTGTCGCCGCTCGCGATCGCGATGTTCGCCGAGTGCAGCAACTCCGCGCCCACGAGGAGCATGGCGATCACGAAGATGCCGGTCGTCGCGTAGGCGACCCGATTGTCCAGGCGCATGACCTTCATCCAGCCGGTGTTGGTCCAGCCCTTGGCGTTGACCCAGTAACCGTACGCGGCCAGCGTGATGGTGCCGCCCACGCCGCCGATCAGGCCCAGGGTGTTGAGGACCGAGTCCTTCTCGTCCGGGAGGACCGGGAGCAGGCCGGCGAAGGCGTCGCCGAGGTTCGGGGTGACGCGGATGGCCAGGTAGACGGTCACGACGAACATGACACCCACCAGGACCGTCATGACCTTCTCGAAGACGTTGTACTTGTTGAACCAGACGAAGACCAGGCCCACCAGACCTGAGGCGATGCCCCACCATTCGAGGCCCATCACGTCAGGGAAGAGGGCCTGGAGGGGAAGGGCGCTGGACGACATCGCCGCCGCGCCGTAGACGAAGCCCCAGATCACGGAGTAGATCGCGAAGAACCACATCGTCCAGCGGCCGAGGCTCGCCCAGCCGTCGAACAACGTGCGGCCGGTGGCCAGGTGCCAGCGGCCGCACGCCTCGGCGAGGGAGATCTTCACCAGGCAGCCGATGACGGCCGCCCACAACAGGGTGTAGCCGAAGTTGCTGCCCGCGATGAGGGTGGCGACGAGGTCGCCGGCCCCCACCCCGGTCGCCGCGACGACGATGCCGGGGCCGATGTAGCGCCAACTGGACTTACGAGGAGCTGGACCGGCCCCGGCCGGTACGCCTGCGCCTGTGGTGTTGCCCATGGTGTCCGCCATGGGGTCAAGAAAGCCCATCACGGACAGCGGGACAAGAGGGCGTACGCGGATCTTCACCCGATGCGCTTACAGCAGTTGGCCGAACCGATCGACCCGCACCTCCGTGCACGTCTTCAGGAATGTCCGTTCGGCCCACGACCCCGGCCGCACACCGATGAGACCGTTACCGGACCCGGGCGCCACCGTGGACCTCGACCACCGGCCGTCGGGGTCTCCCGGCGGCCGGTGGGGTGGTGCCGCTCGTCAGCGGTTCGACACCCGGGGCGTGCCGTACCCCTGCGCCGTCACCGCCAGGTCGCCCGTGTGCCGGGCGCCGAGCGGACAGGAGATCGTCACCTCGCGCTCCTCACCGGGCAGCAGCCACACGTAGTTGTCGGAGTAGCGCGCGGGCAGCACCCGGTGGCCCGTGTGGCGGTCGCGCAGCGACAGCCGGACCATCGGTGCCACGACACGGCCCTTGTTGCGTACCGTCACGGTGACGGAGGCTCGCCCGGCGCGCCGCGTGGTCCGGCCCCGCGAGACCTCGAGCCTGGCCCCGGACAGGTCATTGAGCGCCTGCATGTCCCTGGGCCGGTCGTAGCGCCAGTAGGTGTTCTCCGACAGCGTCCGGCCGTCGGCGCGGGTCAGGCGCAGCCGCAGCAGGTGCAGGGGATGGTCGCCGTCGGACTCGGCCACCGTGAAGGCCGGTGCCGTCGCGGAGGGGGGAAGGTCGACCGTCTGCCGCTGGGGGGCCAGCCGCTTCCCGGACAGGTCCAGGAGCTCGGCCTCGACCACCGCGTGGCGCAGCGTCTCGGGCGTGTGGTTGACCGCGATGACCTTCCAGTCCTGTGGGTCGGCCTGCACGTGATGCGCCTCGCAGCCCGAACGCGATCCGTAGTAACTGCCGTTGACGTCCAGGTCGTAGTCGTAGGTCTGCCACACGGTGCTGTGCCAGGCCGGGTTGGACATCCACAGCAGCAGTCCGCTCGCGTCCTTCCACAGGTTGGCGTTCCACGCCTCGAAGATGGCCCGCATGGACTCGTAATTGACGAATTGCGCCTTGGCGCAGAACTCCTCCAGGGAGGAGGACCCACCCAGGCGCTCGTCGATGGTCGCCTTGTAGCTCTGCGGATTCTGGCCGCCGCGCTCCAGCCAGTCGTGGTGGTTCCACACCAGGCCGATGGGCCACTCCTTCTCCCCGTCGACGAGGTTGCGCATGCTCTCGGCGACGGAGACCGTCGGGATGCCGATCTCGGTGTGGAAACCGAAGGTGCCGTGCGCGTAGAGGTCGGGGGAGAAGTACCGCTCGGGGTCGACCCAGGCGTAAGGACCGCTGCCGCTGACGATGCCGCCCGCCGAGTTGCTGAGGTAGGTCACGCCGGGGTGCTCCTCGGCCACGGCCGTCCGGGCGCCCTGGTCGATCTCGCCCGACGGGGTGCCCTCGTTGGCGCCGCACCACACGACGATGGACGGGTGCGAACGGTAGCGGCGGATGGTGTCGCGCACGTGGTCGAGGTGGAGGGCGTGGTTCGGCGGGTCCAGGAACCAGGCGTTCCAGAAGTCGTTCCACACCAGCAGTCCGTGCGGTCCCAGCCCCAGTTGCCGCCCCGGCACATCACCTTCACGCCGTTGACGCTGATCTGGAGCTGGACCGGCTGGTTGTCCACCGCCTTGACGTCCGTCCACTTCTCCCCGTCGTGGTGAGCTCGTCGTCCGAGCCGCCCTTGAGCCCGGCAACCGGAGTCGCCCTGCGAGCCGATCTCGCTGTGCGGATGCGTCTGCTGGGCTGGTCGCTGGTGCTGCTGCTCGGCGCGGTCCTGGGCTTCGGCCTGCTCACCTTGTGGATCACCTCGGTTTCGCTCGCCGTACTGGGCGTCGGCATCCCGTTGACCCTGCTTTCGACCGTCCTGGTGCGCTGGTTCGCCGACCTGCACCGCCAGTGGGCCACCGACCAGCTCGGTGAACCGGTGGTCCGGCCCTACCGGCCAACGCCGGACGGCGGTTGGCTGCCGCGGCTGTGGGCGCATCTGCGCGACCCGGCGAGCTGGCGGGACTGGGCGTGGTTGGCCGTCAACTCGGTCGCAGGGTGGTTCACCTGCGGGCTGTCGTTCCTGCTCTTCCTCTTCGGCGTCTTCTACCTGAGCTATCCGCTGCTGTACGCGCTGACCCCTCCTGGTTCCGCTCGGCCCGGTGTTCTTCCTGCTCTGGTACGCCACCGCCGTGCGGCTGGCGCACCTCCACGCCGTGGTGATCCGCTCCCTGCTGGCGCCCACCGCGCAGGCACGACTTCAGGCCCGCGTCGCGCGGCTGGCTGCTTCGCGGGCCGAAACCGTCGACACGCAGGCGGGCGAACTGCGCCGGATCGAACGGGATCTGCACGACGGCACGCAAGCCCGGCTTGTGGCATTGGGCATGAACCTGGGCCTGGCCGAACAGCTCCTGCAGGACGATCCGCACACTGTCCGGCAGCTGCTGGCCGAGGCGCGCGCCTCGGCCACCAGCGCCCTGGCGGAACTACGGAACTTGGTGCACGGCAACCATCCACCCGTGCTCGCCGACCGCGGCCTGGACGGCGCCCTGCGAGCCCTGGCCCTCGCCAGTCCGACACCGGCGACGGTGGTCACCCGCCTGCCTGACCGACTGCCTGCGCCGGTTGAGTCCGCGGCCTACTTCGCCGTCGCCGAGACCCTGACGAACGCCATCAAGCACGCTCGAGCCCAGCGCATCGACGTCATCGTCGAATGCATGCCCCACCCGGGTACGACAGCGGGACTGCTGACGATGCGGGTGTCCGACGACGGCCGTGGGGGCGCCGATCCCGACGGCGGCACCGGCCTGCTGGGCATCGCGCGGCGCCTGGCGGCATTCGACGGCACCCTGACCACCGTCAGCCCGCCCGGTGGACCCACCGAGAGAAGGATGTCGCTGCCGTGCGCGTCGTCATAGCCGAAGATCTCACCCTGCTTCGTGAAGGTCTGATACGGATTCTCCAGGCCAACGGCTTCGAAGTCGTCGGCGCCGTCGACAACGGCCCGTCCCTGATCAGGGCGCTGACGACCCAGCGGTCCGACATCGCGATCGTCGACGTGCGGTTGCCGCCGACCTTCACCGACGAGGGTCTGCGCGCCGTCATCGACGTACGCACGTACCTCCCCGATCTGCCCGTCGTGGTGCTCTCGCAGTACGTCGAACAGCTCTACGCCAGGGAACTGATGTCACACCGAGCCGGGGCGACGGGATACCTGCTGAAGGAGCGGGTCATGAACGTCGGCCAATTCGTGGCGAGCGTCCGGCAGGTCGCCGCCGGCAGCACGGTGTTGGACCCCGAGGTGGTCAGGGCCCTTTTCACCCACCGCTCGGCAGATCCCCTCCTGCGACAGCTGACCCCGCGCGAGCACGAGGTGCTCTCCCTGATGGCCCAGGGCCGCTCCAACGCCGCCATCGCCAGCCGCATGTTCGTCAGCGAGAAGACCGTCAGCAAACACAGCTCCAACCTCTTCACCAAACTCGGCCTTGACCCCTCCGCGGACAACAACCGCCGCGTCCTGGCCGTCCTCGCCTACCTGCAGGGCTGAACCCGCCCCCGCGGGCGGTAGCCTCCACCGTCACCGCGGCCCGCATCGGCCGACACGGCCTCGCCACTCGTCGAGGCAACCGGAAGCGCCCTAGGCGGCGAGCGTCTCGTCCTCGCGGGAGACGCCGGCATGGGCCGCGTAGTGCTCGAGCAGGGTGTCCGCCGTGCGCAGTGCCTGCTCGACGGTGCGGGCCCCAGTCATCACGCACAGGGTGTATGCGGTGTCCTCCAGGGTCCTGCTGGTGTGGCCGGTGGGGCGCACATCGTGTTCGATACGCGCCTGGGCGAACCGCGCCAACACCGTGCGCAGCTCCTTCTCCGCCGGAAGGATCATGGTGTTACCTCTCCCCTCGAGTCGATACGTCGAATGCCCGGCGTCGACGGTGGCAAACCGGACGGTCCCTCGCCTCCCGCGCGTGGGACACGCCTCCTCGTCGGCCGCGGCGAGGCGTGCCGTGGCGGTCCGGGACCTCGTCACAGAGCGGCGGCCTCTTCCACCGTCTCCCGCACCTTCAGCACGGTGTCTACCCCGGTGAGTTGCAACAGCCGTATGAGCTGCTGCGGGGGTGCGGCCACGCGGAGGTCGGTCCTCTGGTGGGTGAGGATCAGCAGGTTCAGGAGTGCCGAGTCCGCGAAGGTGATGCCGGAGGCGTCCAGGACCACCTTCGTCCGCTCGGCGGCAGCGGCGACCAGCGCGTCCGCCAGGGGCCCTATGGAGGACATGTCGTAGAAGCCCCGTGCGTCGACCACTTGGGCGCCGCACCACTCGTACACGCGCGCCCCCGCGTGGTCCAGGGCGTGCGGCCGGTTCCCTGCCGGGCCGCCCTGACCTGCCGCTACCGCTTCGCCCACAGACACCTTCGGTCCCTTCTGAGATGCCCCCGGCCAGTTACTGTCATCCGTTACGGGAAAAGTATGTCATGTATCGAGTGTCAGGCAAATGGGTGCGGCGGTCAGTAGAATGCTGCGCATGGTTGAAGTGTCTGGGTCTCACGTCGGATGGACGTTCGTCACCAATCACGCGCGGGTGCTGGCGGCCATCGCCGACAACCCGAACGTCCGGATCCGCGACATCGCCGCCCACTGCCGGCTCACCGAGCGTGCCGTCCAGCGGATCATCTCCGACCTGGAACAGGACGGGTACCTCTCCCACACCCGTGACGGCCGCAGCAACACCTACCGCATCCAGCCGGACAAGGTGCTCCGTCATCCGGCGGAAGCGGGTCTGACGGTGGCCGCACTGCTCTCCCTGCTCGTGCAGAGCGAGAGCGACCGCGTGCGGGAACCCGGCAGGCAGGCCTCCCGCCTGGCCGGCGCCGGCGGCGTCCAGTAACCGACCCTTGGGCGCCGGTCGTGTTCGGCCGGCTCCCGGGTGAGCGCGGACCGGCCTCCCGCACGCGGCGCGAAGGCGTGGAGACCGTGGCCCGCCGCGTAGCCGCGGCGGACCGCCCACCGGCCGACCACACCAATACCGACGAGCAGCGGATGAAGCCCCTCAGCCGGGCGTTCGAGAACCGCCATACCCCCGTCCACTGATGCCGCCGAGCAAGGTCGGCATCCTGGTACCCGCCGGCATGCTCGGCGCCGGCTTCGATCCGGCGACCGTCGAACGCGGCCTGACGCTCAACCCCCATGTCATAGCCGTCCACGGGGCCTCCACCGACTCCGGCCCCCACTACCTGGGCACCGGCACGGCCAGGACCACCGCCGCGGCCGTGGTCCGAGACCTGCGCATCCTCCTGGACGCGGCCGCCCGTGCCGGCATTCCCCTGGTCATCGGCTCCTGCGGCACCAGCGGCACCGACTCCGGGGTCGACCGGGTGGCCGGCACAGCCGAGGAGATCCTGCCGGAAACGGGCCTGGATCCGAGGATCGCCCGGATCTGCAGCGAACAGGATCCCTCCTTCCTCGAGGAACAGCTCGCCGCCGGGCGCGTCCGGCCGCTGCCGCCCGTGGGCCCCCTCGACGTCTCCGACGCCGTCCACACCGCCCTCGACGAACGCCGGGTCCGGGTGGAGGGATCCCGCTTCGAGCCCGCCCACCCGCACACGATCAAGCTGGAGGGCGCGCGCGTCACCGGCGACGAGACCGTGTCGTTCGCCGGCATCCGCGACCCGTACATCGCGGCCCACATCGACCGGTGGGCCGCGATGCTGCGCACCATCCTGGCCGGGTGCGTCGCGCAGACCCTCGGGCTGTGCGAGGACGACTACGCCCTCGGCGTCCGCCTGTACGGGCACAACGCGATCCTCGGGGACATCGAGCCCGACTCAGGCCGGCCGTCGCGCTCCGGGCCAGGAGCGCGGGATGAGAAAACGGCTTTGCACACCCTCTGATCGACGTGGATGCTGGCTCGCCGGAGGTACTCAGGATGACTGACGTTGTGTTGAAGCTGTCGGCCCGTGACTTGGTCCATGCGGACCTGGCGTCGTGCGGGTGGGCAGGCTCGGAGCATCATCTGACCCGCGTCGCCGAGCAGTTGGAGCGTGCCCGGACCGGTGAGGTCGACTACCTCGCGGTCTGCGCCGCGACGAACATCCCTGTGGCGAAGGGTGGCGTCGACTACCGGGTCAAGGAGGGTGTCGGCACCTTGTGGCAGCTGGCGGTCCACCCCGCATTGCAATCGTGCGGGATCGGCACGTTCCTCGTCGGAGCCGCGGAAGCGCGGATCAGGAACCGCGGTCTGCGGCGGGCCGAGCTGGGTGTGGAGGAGAACAACCCCCCGGGCGCGAGCACTGTACGAACGGCTGGGATATGTCGCGTACGACCGTCAGCCGGACGCGTGGGAGGAGCAAACCCCCGACGGATCGCTGCGCCGCTACGAAACCGTGTGCACATTGATGCGGAAGGAACTCGCGTAGGCCCAGTCACCTTCACGGTGCCTGCCGGTGGACCCGACCCCCGACGGTCTTCCACGCAACACGATCTCCTGTTCCGAGGAGGAGGAGGTCGTCGTCGGCTGAGACCCCGGCACCGGGTCCGCCGCGGCCTCCACCGACTGCCGAGCAGAATTGAACTTGTTCAAATTCCGTGGCATCGTGAGCGCTCGCCGATCCGGCGCGCGAGTCGGTCGGGGTGTGACGTAGGCGAGGGGGAGTCATGCGTGAGGGACGAGGGCGAGTCGCCGCGGCGGGGGTGCGTGGGGTGGTTCCGGCGGTCGCGGCCGCGGTGTTGATGCTGGCCACGGGATGCGACGTGTGGGAGCAGCAGGAACTGGCTCGGGCGGACATCGCGGGCACCTGGACCGGGGGCGATGCCGGGACCCTGCGCTTCGAGGAGGACGGCACCGTTGTCGTGACCGACCTCGCGGTGTACGACAACGACGGCGACAAGGTGTCGTCGTGCAGCGGCACCGGCGAGTGGGGCGTGTACCCCGACGACGAGGCGGCGAACTCGTTGTGGACCACCGTCTGCGACGGCAACCCGTGGAAATTCGGCGGCTCGAAGGAACATCCGAAGATGCGGCGCGGCGTGGGCAACCCCGATCGCGGGAACGTCCAAACCCTCAGCCGCGAGGAGTAGAAGCCGCAGGTACGACCCGTCGGCCGTCCGGCCCCCAGCGCTGCCGCCGTCGAGGTTCGAGGGGGGACGGGGCAGGGCCGGGGGCGGGGTACCGCGTACGCCGTGCACGGGTTGCGAGGGGTGGACGGGCGGTCAGACCGTCGTCGACTCCTTCGTGTCGGCCTCTGTGGCTGCCGGTGATCCGTGGGTGGGCCTCGGCTCGGCGGGGCCCCCTTCGCTGAGGCCGTACCGTGCGTGGAACCTGCGCAGGAAGCCGGGCGCGTACCAGGCCGTGTTCCCCAGCAGACGCATCGCGGCGGGCACGAGCACGCCGCGGACGGCGAGGGCGTCGATGAGGATGGCCAGTCCGCTGCCGAGGCCGAACATCTGGATGAAGCTGAGTTTGGAGGTGCCGAAGGCGAAGAAGCTCACCGCGAGCAGGAAGGCGGCCGCGCTGACGATGCGCCCGGTGTGGCCGAGGCCGCTGACGACCGCGGTCTCGTTGTCCGCTCCCTGGTCGTGAAGTTCCTTGATCCGGCTGGTGACGAAGACCTCGTAGTCCATCGAGAGGCCGAAGCCGATGCAGAACATCAGCACGGTCATCGACAGCTCCATCGGCTGGGCGGTGAAGCCGAGCAGCGAGGAGAGGTGGCCGTCCTGGAAGATCCACGTCATCACGCCGAGGGTGGCACCCAGGCTGATCAGGTTGAGGACCAGCGCGCGCAACGGCTGCACGATGCTGCCGGTGAAGAGGAAGAGCAGCAGGAAGGTGCTGAGGACGACCAGGGTCACGGCCAGCGGGAGTCTGTCGGCGATGGATCCCTTGGCGTCGACGAGTACGGCGTCGTTCCCGCCGACCAGGGGGGCCGTCCCCGGGGGCGGCGGCACCGCGCGCACCCGCTCGACCAGCTTCTCGGCCGCCTCCGACTTCGGCGTCAGGCTGCTCACCACACTGATCCGCTGTGCGTCGGGCCGGCCAAGGGCGGAGTCGGCCGGGCCGGACGTGACGGGCCGCCCCGCGCTGTAGACGCCGACGCTGCTCTCGACCCGCTCGACGCCCTTGAGCGCGGCCAGTCGCTCCGCGTACAAGGCCAGCGGGGCCTTGGCCACGGAGGTGTCGAGGGCGATGAAGAGGGCCGCGTCCTCGCTGCCGCCGAAGTCCTCCCGCAGGATCTGCGAGACCTGGCGGCTCTCGGCGTCCTTGGGCAGTACGCGTTCGTCCGTCGTTCCGAAGGTGATGTTCAGCAGGGGGCTCGCCGCCAGCAGCAGCACCGCCACGACCGGCACCGCGGTGAGCACGGGCCGCCGCATGACGGTGTGCGCCAGCCGCCCCCACCGGGACGCCCGCGCCTCGGACCGGCGTCCCTTCGCCCACGGCATCCGCCCGCCGTTGACCCGGTGCCCCAGAGTCTTCAGCAGGGCCGGCATCACGAACAGGGTGCTCAGGGCGGCGATGGCGACGACGCCGACCCCGGAGAAGCCGAACGAGCGCAGGAAGTACTGCGGGAACACCATGAGGGTCGCCAGAGCCGCGGCGACGGTCGCCGCGGAGAAGGCGATGGTGCGGCCCGCGGTGTGCACCGTCCGCCGGACGGCATCCTCCACGCTCACACCGGCCGCGAGCTGCTCCCGGAAGCGGTTGACCATCAACAGGGCGTAGTCGATGCCCAGTCCGAGGCCCAGGGCGGTGATGAGGTTGGTCGCGGTGTCGGCCACGTCGGTGACACTGCCGAGCAGGAAGAGCTGGGCGAACGAGCCGGTGATGGCGATGACGGCGATGACGAGCGGCAGCAGCGCCGCGACGACACTGCCGAAGACGAACAGGAGCAGGACAAGGGTCAGCGGTACGGCGATCGCCTCGGCGAGGACCAGATCCTCGACCACCTGGTTCGACAGGTCGGCTCCCACGGCCGCGCCTCCTCCGGCCCGGACGGTGAGGGTGTCCTTGTAGGAGCCGCTGTAGGTGTCCAGGATCGCGAGGGCGCTCTCCCGCTGTTCGGTGGTGTCTCCCTTCACGTGGGCGAGTACCAGGGCTTCGCGGTGGTCCTCGGAGCGCAGGTCGGGGCTCTTCGTTCCCCAGAAGGAGACGACGTTGCCGAGCCGCTCGTCCTTCTTGAGCTCGGCGACCAGGGCCCGGCCGTCCTCCTCGGCGGCGGGGGTGTCGATGCGGCCGTCGGGAGAGCGGATCAGCAGGACGAGGTTGGTCTCGCCGTCGAACTTGTCGGCGATGACGTTCGCCGCGCGCGTGGAGCCGGAGGCGGGGTCGTCGAAGCCGCCCCCCTTCAGCTTGTCGAAGGCGCCGGCGCCCACCACGCCCATCAGCGCCACGGCCAGGGCGGCCACGAGCAACACCAGTCTGGACCGGCGGATCGCCAAATCGGCCAAACGTTCGAACACGAGTGGATCTCCTTCGGGTCTTTCGAAAAGGGGCTTTTCGAGGGCGGGGGGAAGGACGAGAGGCGGCGGCCGGCCGGACGAGAAGCCGACGGAACGCGTCGCAGCGCCCTCTTCGCCCCGGCGGACGGTGCGCGATGCCGCGCTCGTCGCCGCTGGGAACGACGCTAATGAGGGAGCGCGTTCTTGAGCAGAAGGAGATTTACCTGACACTGTCAGGTTTTCCGTACGGGTGCAGTCCCTTGATGACTCGTCCCGTCAACCGCCTTAGGATCGCCGCATGTTCGCCGACAAGCCCGCGACGGCGCTGCCGCCCCTGCGTCAACGACGCCGAGCCGCCGCCATGCGGGAGATCGTGGACGCCGCCGAGCGTCAGATCACCGAGCACGGGCCGCACGCCCTGTCCCTGCGAGCGGTCGCCCGCGACCTGGGCATGACCGTGCAAGGGCTCTACCACTACTTCCCGAACCGGGACGCCCTCGTCACGACGTTGGTGGCCAAGGCGTACGACGACCTGGGCGACGCCGTGACGGCGGCCGTCGCCGCGGCGGCCCACGAACCGGCCGCACAGCGGTTCCTGGCCGCCGCCGAGGGCTACCGCAACTGGGCCGTCACCCACGTCGAACGGTTCCAACTGCTGTACGGCGCACCGCTGCGCCACTACGAGGCACCCGCCGAGGGCCCGACCACCCAGGCGATGCGGCGACTGAGCATGATCTTCCAGCGGGAGATGTTCGACGGGTTCACCACGGCACAACTCGCCGCGGCCGACACCCGGGCGCTCTCGCCGACTCTGCGGGCGTACCTGGAACCCCTCATCCCGCACGGCCCGGAAACCCTGCCGCCCCCCGCGACCGCTCTCCTCGTCGGCGCCTGGGGGCACATGCACGGCATGGTCGTACTGGAGGCCTTCGGGCACACCTCCTTCATCGGCGAACACCAGGCGGAGCTCTTCCGCATGGCCATGCGTGACCTGCTGGAGGACCTCCATCGCCGCATACGCGCCGGCCAGGAGCCGCCAAGCGGGTCGCGGGGCTGACAGGGGGTGGCGAGGTCGCGCCTCGCCGGCGACCGGACGCCCCAGGACCGTCAGCGGTGGCTCAGTACGTTGACCACCCGGCCGTTGGGGTCACGGACGAAGAACCGCCGCACCCCCCACTCCTCGTCCTGCAGGGGGTGAACGATCTCCGCCCCGCTCTCCCGCATGGCCGCGTAGGCCGCGTCCACGTCATCCACTTCGACGCTCATGTCGGGAGTGACCGGTGCGGTTCTGTCACTGGTCATGAAGCTGATCTGCGCCGTCGGACTGGACGGGGACGCGAGCGTCATGATCCAGCCGTGGTTCATGACCTCCTCGAAACCGAGCAGGTCGTAGAACTCCCGGCTCTCCCGCGCGGCTTCCGACTGGACATTGGGTACGACACGGCGAACGGTCATCGACAGCTCCTGGGTGACAACAGACCGGCGTTGAGCCTTTCCAGGAGTACTACGCCACACCGACCGCCGCACGCTCTTCCCCTACGCGCTGCCCGGTTCTCGGCCGGCGTTTGCGCATGTGTCCCGGCTCGGTGAAGCGGGTCAAGGTCTCCGGCGGCGGCTCGCTGCCCGACGTCAGCCCGGCGACCCGGTGGACGACACCCTCCGCGAACACCGGTGACACAGACCGGCCACCGTCCGCTCCGGCCCGTGACGGCGGCCGCCGCCGTCACGGGCCGGACGCGATCACGGCGGCCGGGTTCCGTAGCGGGGCACGGGAGCACGGCTGCCGTAACCGCCGTGGAAAGGTGCCGACACCCTTCGCTCAAGCAGGAATCCCGGTGATGCCGAGGGCGAAGTCCAGGTTCCCCACCCCGTGGTGGGCGAGGCCCACCGTGACCACGCCCGCTCCTTCCAGCCAGTGCGCCATCTTCAGTCCGCCGACGTCCAGCGGGCGCAGTCCGAGGGTCTCGATGAACGCTCCCACACTCCTCTTGGCCTGCGCGTTGTCGCCGGCGAGGAAGACGTCGGGCCGGCCCTTCTCCAGGACGTGGCGGAAGACGGTGTTGAACGCCTTCACCACGTGGGCGTCGGCCGGGGCCGCTCTGGCCACTTCCTGCGCGATCGAGATCTCCTCGCGGTGGGCCAGGCCGTCGAACGTGTCATTGAAGGGATCGCTGATGTCGACGATGACCTTGCCCGCGAGCGCGTCTCCGTACTGGTCCGGTTCAGACGGCTGTGGTGCCGCCGTCCGCGACCAGTTCCATGCCGTTGACATAGCTGGAGTCGTCGGAGGCGAGGAAGAGGGCGACGGTGGCGATTTCGTCGGGGCGGCCCATCCGGCCGCGGGGGATGAGCGACTCGAACTGGCGCTTGGTGGCCTCGTCGAAGAGTTCTTCCTGCTTGGCGGTGGCGACCTGGCCGGGGGTCAGAACGTTGACGCGGATACGCCGGTCCTTGAGCTCGTTGAGCCAGATGCGGGCCCAGGCCTGCTGGACGGCCTTGCTGCCGGCGTAGACGCTCCAGCCGGGGAAGGCGCCGAGGGAGGCGTTGGAGCCGGTCATGAGGATGGAGCCGCCGTCGTTGAGGAGCGGAAGCGCCTTCTGGACGGTGAACAGGGTGCCGCGGGCGTTGAGCCCGAACCAGGTGTCGAACTGGGCCTCGGTGATCTCGCCGAGCAGGGCGGGCTCGCCGCCGCCGGCGCTGGCCCACAGCACGTCGAGGCTGCCCTTCTCCCGCTTGACGGTGTCGTAGAGGCGGTCCAGGTCGGCCAGGTCGGCGGCGTCGCCCTGGACACCGGTGACGTTGCGGCCGATCTGCCGCACGGCCTCGTCCAGGGCTTCCCGGCGGCGGCCGGTGATGAAGACGTGCGCTCCCTCGTCGACGAACAGCTTCGCGCCGGCCAGCGCCATGCCGGTGGTGCCGCCGGTGATGACCGCTACCTTGCCGTCGAGCTTGCCCATGGGTCGCTCCCTTGGTCGGTGGTGCCGTGCGCACCTGGAACGACGGTGTTAAGTACACCGTCCTGTTTCCTTACGGTACGGGGCGGGCGGTCGGGGAGCAAACTAAGTACACCGGTCGTTACCCGCCCGGGGTACGATGGACCCATGACGGAGTTGGAGAAGGGCCCGACGGGCCGCCGCCGCGGCCGGGGCGCCCGCGAGCGCATCCTCAGTGCGTCCCAGCAGCTGTTCCGCGAGCAGGGCATCAACCGCACCGGCATGGACCAGCTCTGCGCGGCGGCCGAGGTGTCCAAGCGCACGGCCTACCAGCACTTCGGCGGCAAGGACGAACTCGTCGCCGAGTACCTGCGCGGGTTCGACCCCTCTGTACTGTCCGGCGTGTTCGACCGCAGCGACCTCACGCCCCGCGAACGGCTTCTCGCCGCCTTCGACATCCCCCCCACCACCCCCCTGTGCCCCTACATCGCCGCCGCCGTCGAGCTCCACGACTCCCAACACCCCGCATCCCAGTACGCACGCGACTACAAGAAAGCGGTCGCCGCGCGGTTCGCCGACACCGCCCGCGAAGCCGGCGCCGCCGATCCCGGACAACTCGGCGAGCAGCTCGCGCTGCTCCTCGACGGCGCCGCGGCCCGCACCCGGGTCCTCAACGCTGACGCCTTCCCCACCGCCGCCGTCATCGCCGCCGTCCTCATCGACAACGCCCTCCCCGCCATGGCCGACGATGACCGGCGACAGGAGGAAGCACTCGGCTGACGTGGCCCTCCGCGGCCGGGCCGGACGCGCTGCCGGTCGCGTGGCCGCACCCGCTGATCCGCGACACCGGCCACCCGGCTCTTCGACGTCGTCCAGACGCAGGGGGGACAAAGTGGTGATCCCGTCGGAGAGCTTCACCTCATGCATCCGGTGATTCCTGACGCCCGAACCCCGGTCGCACCCTCGGGGATTGGCCTCCGTGCCCGTCACGGCCCGACGTCCGGCGGGGTCATCCCCGGGGAAATGGCCCGTGCCGTTCACGGGACGTGCCGGCGAGTGTTGCCGTGCAGTCCTTCACGGCCGTTCCCGGTCCCGGCGCCGGCCGGCCGACAGCCGGACGGGTGCCGCACCGGGAACGACGGTGCTGGTCAGCGAGCCGATGCCCTCGACCGTGAGGGTGACCGTGTCGCCGGGTTCCAGGGGCGGGGGGTCCTGCCGGCCCCGCACGCCCCGGAGTTCGGCCAGGCAACCGCCCTTGCCGCAGGTGCCGGAGCCGAAAACGTCGCCGGGGACGACACGGGTGGCGACGCCGTCGTCGAAGGCGCCGGCGTAGGAGAGCGCGAGGGCGCGGGTGCCCGGCCCGGGACCCGGCGCCGTCAGCGTGTCTGTGTACGTGAGCCGGGGCGGAGCAGGCCCACGACGGCGGTGGTCATGAGGGCCAGGGCGGCGAGGCCGGAGACGAGGGGGAGTACGGCCATGTCGTCCTTGAGCTGATACGCGGCGTTGATGGCCAGGATGACACCGACAAGCAGGTAGAGGGCGCTCATGCCCCGGCTCGTCGGGACGATCCGCCAGGTGCGGTCACTCATCTCTGCCTCCAACTCGGCCGCTGTGTGGTGCAGTTCGCGTGCCCAGGGGGCCGGAAGGCATTCCGGTCGGGGCGGCGCGGATTGGCGAAGGTGTTGGGACACCGGCGCGACCCTCACCAACGTGTCCCTGGTGGCGTCGTAGTCCCTCCCGCCGACGGTGAACCGTACGGTGCCGGAGAGGGTGTAGAACCGCGTGGGTATCCCGCGGCAGTCGCCGGATGGCCCAAGCCGGATCGTGCGCCGCCGGTGGTGCGGTGAGGATGAACGGGACCGAACCGGCACGGAGGACTGCGACATGGTACGCACGCGTGGGGATCACTGCCGCCGCGCCGTGGTGGCGGCGCTCGGCTGCGCCCTGTCCGCCACGGCCGTCACCGGATGCGGCGACGGGGGCGACGGCGGATCCTCGCCCACACCGGCACCCAGCAGCCCGAACGCCGCGTCGTTCTCCGGCCTGCCGCCCTCGGCGCTCGCCTCCGAGGCCGGCGCCGCGATCGCCTCCGCCCGGGCCTCGGCCTCCGCGGCCGCCTCTTCGGCGTCCGCCCGTGCCTCGCAGTTCGAGGCGTCCGTCGACGCGGCGGCCGCCCGTACGAGTGCCGCCGCCGAGAAGGCGCTGGAGAAGGTGCGGGGGCGCGGCAACGCCGTGTCCGAGGTCGGCATGCGGGGCTTGCCCAAGGAGGTGACCAGCGGCTTGTCCGCGGTTCTCCTGACCATTACCAACAAGACCGACGACAAGGCGTCGTACGCCGTGCAGGTCGATTTCGAAGACGCGTCCGGCAAGGTCGTGGAACGCCGGTTCGCAGGCGCCGAGAACCTCGCGCCGGGCAAGCAGGAGCAGCCCGTCGTGTTCAGCCGGCAGTCCGAGGACGCGCGGCTCACCCCCCGGCTGGCCAGGGCGCAGCGGTACTGAGTCCGGCCAAGGGCGCGTGCCCCGTCGCGCGCGATCTGGTTGGCTGGCGGTATGAGCGAGACAACTGCCCTCGGTGCGGGCGGCATTGACCCCGTAGAGCTGTTCGACGATCCCTACGCCGTCTACGGCCGGCTCCGTGAGGAAGGGCCGGTGCACCGCATCACCGGTACGGACGGCCTGCCCGCCTGGCTGGTCACCCGCTACGACGACGTGCGACAGGCCCTCGCCGACCGGCGCCTGTCCCTGGACAAGAGCCACGGCACGCCCGGCGGCTACCGGGGCATGGCTCTGCCGCCCGCGCTGGACGCCAACCTGCTGAACATGGACCCCCCGGACCACACCCGGATCCGCAGGCTGGTCTCCCAGGCGTTCACCCCCCGCCGCATCGAGCGGCTGCGCGACCCCGTGCGGCGCATCGCGGACCGGCTCCTGGACGCGCGGCGCGGGGACGAGGAGTTCGATCTGATCGCCGCCTACGCCGCCCCGCTGCCGATCGCCGTGATCTGCGACCTCCTGGGCATCCCCGAAGACAGCAGGCCCGACTTCCGCGACTGGACCGACGCGCTCGTGGCACCCGACCCGACGCGCCCTGCCCGGGCCCGTGACGCCGTCGGCCGGCTGCTGGCCTTCTTCACCGGCCTTCTCGCGGACCGGCGAAGGAGTCCGGGCGACGACCTGCTCTCCGCGCTCATCGCCGTACGCGACGAGGAAGACCGCCTGAGCGAGGACGAGTTGATGTCCCTGGCCTTCCTCATCCTGGTCGCCGGGTACGAGAACACCGTCCACCTCATCGGCAACGCCGTCGCCGCGCTGCTCGCCCATCCCGCGCAACTGGCCGCGCTGCGGGCGGATCCGAAGCTGCTGGACGGGGCCGTGGAGGAACTGGCCCGCTACGACGGCCCGGTGCCGCTGGCCATCCGGCGCTTCCCCGTCGAGGATCTCACCATCGGCGGCGTCACCGTACCCGCGGGGGAGACCGTGCTGCTGTCCCTGGCCGCCGCCCACCGGGACCCGCGCCGCTTCCCCGAGCCCGACCGGCTCGACCTCACCCGCGACGCCACCGGGCACCTCACCCTGGGACACGGCATCCACTACTGCCTCGGCGCCCCGCTCGCCCGGATGGAGACCGCGATCGCCCTCACCGCGCTCTTCGACCGCTTCCCGGACCTCACCCTGGCCTGCCCTCCGCAGGATCTGCGGCACCGCTCGTCCATGCGCTCGCGCGGCCTCGTCGCCCTGCCCGTACGGACGGCCGCGCCCCGTGACTGAGCAGCGGGGGCGGGCGCGGCCGTCGGGGGTGTGGGCCACGGCCGTGGGGGTGGCCAGGGTGCGGGCGCTGGAGACGGAGCGGGTGAACGCGCTGTTCCGTGACCCACTGGCCCGGGCCTTCGCCGTCGCCGGTGGCCTGTGGCCCTCCTCGCCGGCACCGGCCGACGACGAGGCCGGGCGACGCCGTCGGACGGCAGTGGCGTTCTCCATCGTCATCAGGACGAAGTTCCTCGACGACCTGCTGCGGCAGGCATCCGCGTCCGGAGTCCGGCAGGTCGTGCTGCTCGGCGCCGGCATGGACAGCCGGGCCTTCCGGATGGACTGGCCCGAGGGCACCCGGCTCTTCGAGATCGACACCGCCGCCCCACTGGACTTCAAGGCCTCGGTGCTGCGTCAGGAGCGGGCCGTCGCGCGCTGTGAGCGGATCACCGTCGCGACGGATCTGCGGGCGGACTGGCCGGCCGCGCTGGCCGCCGCGGGGCACGACCCGGCCGCGCCCACCGCGTGGATCGCCGAAGGGCTGCTGATCTATCTGCCCGAGGACGCGGTGGAGGCGCTGCTGACCCGGATCGGCGCGCGCTCGGCTGCGGGCAGCCGGATGGGGCTCACGCTGGGCTCGCGCGGCGTGATCGAGCGCTTCGGCGCGGACGCCGTGCCGGGATCGGCGGCGTCCCTGTGGGTGTCGGAGATGCCCGAGGACCCGGTGGGCTGGCTGGCCGGGCACGGCTGGGAGGCCGAAAGCCACACGCTGCGCGAGCGCGCCGCCGCCTACGGCCGCCCGATCGGCACACCGGCGCGGGGCGAGGAAGGGCCCGGAGGGCTGATCTCGGCGGTCCGGAAGCAGCGCGCCACCTCACGCCGTCCCTCTCCCGGACATCCGTGACGGCCCGCCGGAAAGGCCGGCGGGCCGTCACGGGCGTGTGGAATCAGGACGCGTCACTCGATGGGAAAGGCCGAGACCACCGCCGGGACACTCCTGCTCGTCGAGCCGGTGTCCGTGTCCGTGTCCGTGCCCGGCACGAACACGTGCACCTGCGTTCCCGGTACCGCGAGGTCGACCGGCAGACGGGCCAGGGCGACGTTCGTCCGGAGTTTCGGGGCGTAGGAGGCGGACGTCACGAAGCCCACCGGCTCCGCGTCCGGGGAGGGCGCGACGAGCCAGAAGTCCGACAGATAATCCGCGATCGGCTCACCTTCCATCCTCAGTCCGACCATGGTCAGTCTGTACGGATGGTTTCCGGCGGCGATGTCGGCCCGCATCTTTTCGAGGGCTTCGCGGCCGATGTAGTCCGACGCCTTGTTGCGGGGAATGTGGGACGCCAGCCCGACCTGGAAAGGGACCATCTCGTTGTCGACGTCCTGACCCCAGGCGAGTATCCCCGACGTGATCCGGTGGGGCTGGATGGGGCCGGTCACCGTCAGCCCGTATTTCTCTCCCGCGCGGAGGATCGCCTCCCACATCCGCTCCGCGTGCAGGCTCGCATTCTTCAGATAGACCTCGTATCCGGCCTCGCCGGAGAATCCGGTCCGCGAGACGAGTACCGGAATGCCGGCGATCTCGGCCTCCGCCAGCCCGAACGCGGGCATCTCGGCGGCGGCGTCACCGATGAGGTCGGCCATCAGCCTGTTCGCCTCCGCTCCCTGGAGCTGGACGGGCGACACGTCGAGCTCCTCGATCCGGACGTCGAATCCCTTCCCGGCGTTCACCCCCTTCAGCCACAGCGACAGATCCGAGTCGGAGATGCTGAACCAGTATTCGGTGGGCGAGATCTTCAGCAGCAGCGGATCGTTGACCATCCGTCCGTCGGGATCGCACAGCACGACGTACGCGGCCCGCATGGACGCCAGCCGTGTGACGTCCCTCGTCACGACGTAGTCGACGAATGCGGTGGCCTCGCTTCCCCGCACTCGGATCTGCCGTGCGGCCGCGATGTCCCACAACGTCACTCGTCGCGTCAGCGCCTCGTACTCGGCCGCGGAGCCGCCCTCCTCCGGGGAGCCGTAACCCCGGGGCAGATACATTCGGTTGTAGACCTCCGCGCGCCGGCATCCCGCCTCGACGGCCAGGTGCCAATACGGCGACTTCCGCGCGCGCGTGGATATCAGGAGTTCGATGTCCGGGCGCCCTGTCTGGCGTAAATTCACAGGAACCGTGCGGTCCGACTGGTCCACCGACGAGAAATTCGGATCCGTCCATGTGCGAGACTCGTTCGACATACCGTCCCCTCCCGTGCCCATCCGACTCACCGCCGGTTCATCGACGTACGCCACGACGGCAGCGGTAGGCACCGTGAACCGGCGAATCGGCGGTAGTGTATTTCCGCGAATGACACGACGCCATGGGGTGGCCGAATTCCGACGCCGAACTCGCCACACGAATCCGGCGTCACCGTTTCCATGCCGTGCGAAAGGGCTCGGGGGGCAACCGGCCGCGCACACCGGCGAACGCGCCCTCGCCGGTGCGACACCGACACCGGCGAGGGCCTGAACGCCTGGGAGACCCTGGGCGACGGCGTCGCCCGCTCGACTCCGCGTGCTTCTCAGCCCGCCGGCTGCGCGACCAGGTGGTCAGCGATGCCCGCCGCCTCGGGGTCGTAGTACTCCTTGATGGCCTCGACCCAGGCCGGCACCGATGCCTGGTCGGTGCCGGCCGGCTCCAGGGCGTCGAACAGGGACTGGATGTTCGGCTCGGAGAAGCCGATCGCCGTCATGACCGCCATGAAGGTCGGCCGCTCGACCATCCCGTCGCCGTTGGGGTCCGAGACGGCCGTGAGGGCCTCGGCGAACTGCCCGACCGCCGCGGAGAAGCGTTCCGGAGCCAGGACGACCGCCTTGAACTCCTCGAAGTCGACCTTGTTGTCGTGGTTGGTGTCCAACTCGTCGGCCAGGGTCTGCCAGAACGTCCGGAAAGCGGCCACCATCGCGTCACGCCTCGCCGCGTCCGCCTCGGGCACCGCCGCCACCACCCTCTTGGCCATCAGGTCGAAGTCGTCGGCCTCGAGGACTCCGTTGCCGTCGGCGTCGAACAGCGTGAACACGAGCCGGACCCGCTGGATCGCTTCCGTCCGCATGGGCATCTCACCTTTTCCCGTCGATGTACGCGCACTGCTCTCGTCGGTCTGTGCGCACTCCGCACGGTAGGAAGAAGGGCCGGTCGGGTCATGAGGAATGCGCGGCGTTCATACGAAGGAGTGGCGGCCGACGCCGGAAACATCTTGTTTCACGCTACATGTAAATGCATAATGCAGTGATGGACATGCGTGACGCGCCTCCCGACGAACCCCACGGAGCGACGGAGGATCTCGTCGTCGCCGTGGAGCAGGTGCTCCGGCACGTGCGGCAGAGCGCCACCGCCGGGGGGCTCGGCATCGCCGCGTCCTCGCTGCTCGGGCGGCTCAGCCGCGAAGGGCCCCTGCGGCTCACCGAGTTGGCCCGGGCCGAAGGCGTCTCGCAGCCCAACGCGACCCAGCTCGTCACCCGCATGGAGCGGGCGGAGCTGGTGCGCCGCACCGCCGACCGCAGCGACGGGCGCGGGGTGCTCGTCGCGGTCACCGACGCCGGGCTGCGGGTCTTCGCGCAGCGCCGCGCCGAGCGTGCGAGGGCGCTGGACGAACTCATGGCCGAACTGACCCCACCCGAGCAGCGGGCGGCCGAGGTCGCGCTCACCGCCCTGGCGCGGGTGATCCGCGACCGGCGTCGGGAACGGGGGTGAGGCCGCCCGTGCACACCACCGGCCCACCCGCGTCGACGTCCGGTTCCGCGCGACTCCGCGGGCACCGGGTCCACGGCCCCGTTGCCCGTCTCCGTCCCCCTCCCCGTCCCTGTCACTCCCTTCTGTTCCTGCCCCGCCCCACCCGCCCTCGTCCGGAAGAGAACCGCACATGAGTGCACCGCACGGAAAGGCTGCCGGCCCGTTCCGGCAGCCCAAGGCCGTCTGGGCCGTCGCCTTCGCCTGCGTGATCTCGTTCATGGGCATCGGTCTGGTCGACCCGATCCTGCCCGCCCTGGCCGACAGCCTGCACGCCACGCCCAGCCAGGTCTCCCTGCTGTTCAGCAGCTATCTGATCGTCACCGCGGTCGCCATGCTGATCGTCGGCTGGGTCTCCAGCCGCATCGGTGCCAAGCGGACCCTGGTCACCGGCCTCGCCGTGATCGTCGTGTTCGCCGCGCTCGCCGGCACCACCGACTCCATCAACGGCATAGTCGGCTTCCGGGCCGGCTGGGGTCTGGGCAACGCGCTGTTCATCGCCACCTCCCTCGCCGTCATCGTGGCCTCGGCGAGCGGCGGGTTCGGCGGCGCGATCATCCTCTACGAGACCGCGCTGGGCCTCGGCATCGCCGTCGGCCCGCTGCTCGGCGGCGAGCTGGGCGCCATCAGCTGGCGCGGTCCGTTCTTCGGCGTCGCCGTCCTCATGGCCATCGCCCTCGTCGCCACCCTCGCCTTCGTCCCCTCCCTGCCCAAACCCGAGCGCCCCACCTCACCCGTCGCCCCGCTCAAGGCGCTGCGCCACCGCGGCCTGCTCACCATGGGCATCATGGCGCTGCTCTACAACTGGGGCTTCTTCACCATGCTCGGCTACGCCCCCTACCCGATGGAGCTGAGCGCCCACCAGCTCGGGCTCGTCTTCACCGGCTGGGGACTGCTCGTCGCCGCGTTCAGCGTGTTCTTCGCCCCGCGCCTGCAGGGCAGGTACGGCACCGCGCCCGTCCTCTACGCCAACCTGCTCGGCCTCGGCATCGTCATGGCGGTCATCGCGGCGGGCGTCGACACCCCGTCCGTCGTCATCGTCGCGGTCATCGTCAGCGGCGCCTTCATCGGCATCAACAACACCCTCACCACCCAGGCCGTCATGCTCGTCTCGCCCGTCGAGCGTCCGGTCGCCTCCTCGGCGTACGGCTTCCTGCGCTTCATCGGCGGCGGCCTCGCCCCGTACGTCGCGGGCAAGCTCGCCGACGCCACCGATCTGAGCGTGCCCTTCTACCTCGGCGCCGCCACCTTCGTCCTGGCCATCCCGGTGCTCGCCAGCGGGCACCGGCTGCTGGCGCGCGCCGAGCAGCGCGACGGGGAGAGTGAGAGCGTCGAGCCCGCCGGAGCCGGCTCGCCCGTGTTCACACCGGTCGGCGCCGCCGCGGCCGCCGACGGCCGGCCTCCGGTCGTGGTCGCCGTGGGCGCGCACGAGCGGGCCGCCGCGATCGTGGACGCCGCCGCCCGGCTCGCCCGCGACACCGGCAGCCCGCTGGAGGTCGTGCACGTGCGGCAGACCGCCGTCGTCGAGGGACAGGCCGTCGACACCGAGACCGAGGAGGAGGCCAGGGACGCCGTCACCGCGCATCTCGCCCGGCTCGCCGGCCTCGGTGTCGCCGCCACCGGGCAGATCCTCACCAGCGTCGGAGACCACGCCGCCGCCGGACACGCCCTGGCCCGGCACGCCGCCGACGTCCACGCCCGGACCGTCGCCGTCGGCCGCTCCCCGCGCGGAGCGCTCGCCCAGTTCGCCGACGGCAGCCTCACCACGGCGCTGACGCACGCGGCCACCTGCACCGTCGTCCTCGTCGAACCCGACGACGACCCCCGGCCGCTGACCCCGGCGTCGCTGACGGACCTGCGCACCGGCGGGGCCTGAGGCGGGGCGCGCGTCGCCACCGCGGCTCCGGTGGCCCCACGGCCTCCGGAGCCCGGCGGCGGTCGTCGCGCGGATTCTCACCGAAGGTAAAAAGAAATCACAGCCCGGGTAAGAGTTCCCCGTGAACAATCCCACCCACGAGCAAAGGCGAGGAGTTGCGCGTGGGAACCCTGCACACAGGCATACGACGACGGGGCCGGCTGCTGAAGGAGGCCCTGCGGCCTCCGCAGCGGGACGGTGACGGGAGTGCTCCCGGGCCACGGGCCGCGGCACCGGCCCGACGGCCGCCGAAGCGGACGATCGCCGTCGAGACCACCGTGCCCCGGGCGCCGAGGCTGGTCGAGGACCCCGTCTTCGTCCTCGCCCCGGTCCGCTCCGGCTCCACCCTGCTGCGGATGCTGCTCAACAGCCACTCCCGGATCCGCGCTCCGCACGAGTTGCACCTGCGCAGCGTGGAAGTGCGGCTGACGCCGGACTTCTCCGAGCGCTCCATGAGAGAACTCGACCTGGACAAGGCCGAGATGGAGCATCTGCTCTGGGACCGCGTCCTGCACGTCGAACTCCAGCGCAGCGGCAAGGACGTCGTCGTCGACAAGACTCCCGGCAACGTCTGGGCCTGGCAGCGTCTGCACTACGCCTGGCCCGGGGCCCGCTTCCTCCTCCTGCACCGGCACCCGGCGGGCATCATCAGCTCGCTCGACAACCGCAAGGGCAACACCGCCACGTCCGAGGAGAACGCGCGCAACGTCCTGAAGTACCTGCTCCCGCTGGAGGAGGCCCGTCGCACCCTCGATCCCGCACTGTGCCGCACCGTGCGCTACGAGGACCTCACCGCCGACCCCGAGAAGGCCACCCGGGGGCTGTGCGACTGGCTCGGCCTGGAGTGGGAGCCGGGGATGCTCCGGTACGGGGACCAGGAACAGGGCCCGTACCTGCCCAACCTCGGCGACCGCAGTGAGAAGATCCTCTCGGGTCGCGTCCAGCCGGGGCGCGCGCACCCCGGCACGGAGATTCTGACGGGCAGGGCGCGCGAGATCGCGGAGCGGTGGGGGTATTGAGCCCTCCCTTCCGAGGCCGGCTGTTTCCCCCATTCGGGCCCGGGCACCCGGTATCCCTGCAAAAGGGATATTCGTGGCATACCGCTGCGGAACGCTCTCTCGACGCTCTAGCGACCAGGAGGAGCCTTGAGCGACTTCCAGAGCACCAGCCGCCCGGACCGGGGGACACCGGCGGCAGTGGCGAAAACAGCCCAGGACAAGGCGGGCGAGGGCGCCGGACTGGTGGGCGACAAGGCCGCCGAGGTGGCCGGCACGGCCAAGGAGCAGGCGGGGAACGTGGCCGGCGAGGCCACCGCCCAGGCCCGTGACTTCGTGGACGAGCTGCGCGAGCAGCTCCAGGACCAGGCGGACGTCCAGACCCGGCGCCTCGCCGACAACGTGCGCAAGCTCTCCGACGAGCTGCGCGTCATGGGCGACAGCGGTGGGCGCGAGTCCAGTGCCGCCGGTGTCGTACGGCAGATGGCCGACGGCGGTCACAAGGTGGCCGCCCGGCTCGAGGAGCGGGGGCCCGACGGCCTGCTCGGGGACCTGCGCGCCTTCGCGCGGCGCCGCCCCGGCGTCTTCCTCGCCGGGGCCGCGGTGGCCGGGTTCGCCCTGGCCCGGGCGGGCAAGGGCGTCGGCGCCGCCGGGCAGGACGGCCACGCGGCCCTCACCGACGGTGCCGGTCCGGGCGGCCGCCCGGCGGGCGCGGGCGGTACCCCGTACACCGGCTTCGAGGACCCCGCGTACGGCTACGGGGAGGCCCGGCCGTCCTACGGCGGCCCGGGATACGGACGGGGCCCCGGATACGGGGAAGGCGGGGGAGACCGGGAGGGCGTGGGGTACGGGGAGGGCCCGGCGTACGGACAGGGGCCGGGGTACGGGGAGCCCCCGGGATACGCGGAACGGCCGGGATACGGCGAGGGACCGTCCCGTGCGCCGCTGGGGGAGGGTGCCGAGCCGGCGCCGCCCGGGCGGCCGACGCGAGGGGGCTGAGCCATGGCCACCTCCTACTGGGAACCGGGGACGGCGCGGCCCTACGCGCCGCAGGAACCGGTCACGCCCTCGGCCGACGGGGCCGAGCCGTCGCTCGGCGACCTGGTCGGCGAGATCGGCAGCGATCTGTCGCAGCTCGTCCGCGACGAGATCGAACTGGCCAAGGCGGAGATCAAACAGGAGTCGACGAAGGCCGGCAAGGCGTTCGGCCTGCTGGGCGGCGCCGGATACGCGGGGCACCTCGTCCTGCTGATGGGCAGCCTCACGGTCATGTTCGCCCTCGCCAACGTCATGGACCTCGCCTGGGCGGCGCTCATCGTCACCGCCGTGTGGGCGGTGGCCGGCGCCGTGCTGTACACCACCGGCCGGGCCCGGCTGCGGGCCGTCCACGTCAAGCCCGAACAGACCGTGCAGACCCTCAAGGAGGACGCGCAATGGGCACGACACCCGACCAGCTGAGGACCGACGTGGAGTACCGGCGCGCGCATCTGGCCCGCAACGTCGATCTCCTCGCGGACCGGATGGGCCCGCGGCGGATGGCCCGGCGCCGGGCCGCCGCCACCCGGACCAGGATGACGCACATGAAGGAGCGCGTGATGGGCACTTCCCGTGACGCCGCGTCGAGCATGACGGACACCGCGCACCAGGTCGCCGGCGGAGCCGGTCAGGCGGCGGGCAGCGTCGCCGGCGCGGCCCGCTCGACGGCGGGCCAGGTCGCCGACACGACGCGGTCGGCCGCCGGGCAGGTCGCCGGGACGGCGGAACATGCCGCCGGGCAGGTCGGCGAGGCGATCCAGCAGACACCGGAGCAGGTGCGGCGGGGGACGGAGGGCAGTCCGCTGGCGGCGGGTGTCATCGCCTTCGGCGCCGGCATGCTCGCCGCGGCGCTGCTGCCGCCGACCAAGGCGGAGGAGCGGGCGGGACGGCAACTGCGGGAGCACTCCGACCAGTTGCTCGGCCCCGTGAAGCGGGGGGCGGCGCAGGCGGCGCAGGACGTCAAGGAGGAGCTGCGGGAGCCGGCGCAGGAGGCGGTGGACGCGGTGAAGTCGACGGCGCAGGACGCTGCGCGCACGACGAAGGAACAGGCGCGGGCCGCCGGCCAGGACACGGCGCGGGGTCTGAAGGAGGTGGGCGAGGACGCGGCCCACGAGGCCCGCGACAAGGCCACCGGCGGCCCCGGCGAAGCCGGTTGACCGGGGCCTCGCCCCTCGGCCCCTCCCCGCGAAGCCCGGGGAGAGGGACCGAGTGGGGGGGCGGGAGGCGCGGGAGAGCCCGGGGGGTGCGGCAGGTTGGCGGCTGCGGGTGGGACGGGGCCGGCCGCGCAGTTCCCCGCGCCCCTGAGTTGGCCGGGATGGGCCGGGAGTTCGGGGGCACAGCCCCGAGGCATTTCGGGGGTTCCAGGGGGCAGAGCCCCCTTGGGGGTGCCCCTTGAGGATGGGACGGGTAGGGGCGGCGGGGGCGAAAGAGCCGTGGGGCACCCCCCGTGGCGGACAGGAGCGTCATGGACCCTCGGACCCCCCTCGCCGCCGGCACCGCCACCCCCCACACCTGGGAGTACACCGGATACGAGCCCACCGCCGAACGCCTCCGGGAATCCCTGACCACCCTCGGCAACGGCCGCTTCGCCACCCGCGGTGCACTCCCCGAGTGCGACGCGGACGACGTCCACTACCCCGGCACCTACCTCGCCGGCTGCTACGACCGCCTCACCTCCGACGTCGCCGGCCGCCAGGTCGAGAACGAGGACATGGTCAACCTCCCCAACTGGCTCCCCCTCCGCTTCCGCCCCGCCAAAGGCGCCTGGCTCACCCCGGACACCACCCCCGTCCTCGCCCACCACCTCACCCTCCACCTCGACTCCGGCCTGCTGGAACGCCACACCCGCTACGCCCTCGACGAGGGCCGGACAGCCCTCGACGTACGCCAGCACCGCCTCGTCTCCATGGCAGACCCCCAGCTCGCCGCCCTGCGCACCGAGTTCACCGTGGAAGGCGCGGCCACCGAGCTCGACGTCGAGTCGGCCCTCGACGGCGGCGTCACCAACGCGGGCGTCCCCCGCTACCGCGACCTCGACGGCCGCCACCTCACCCACGTCCACACCGGCACCGCCCCCACCGCCCCCGACACCGCATGGCTGCGCTGCCGCACCCGCACCTCCGACATCCGGATCGGCATGGCCGCCCGCGTCATGGCGGCGGACGCCCCCGTCACCGTCCACCACGCCCACCCCCGCGCCCTGCACACCGCACGCCTGCGCCTGGAGCCCGGCCGCACGGCCGTCGTCGACAAGACCGTCGCCCTGCACACCTCCCGCGACCCCGCCATCAGCGACCCGCTGTGCGCCGCCGCCGAACGGGCCGCCGGGGCCCCGGGCTTCCCGGAGCTGCGGGACAACCACCGCGCGGCCTGGGCGCAGTTGTGGCGCAGGGCCCGGCTCGAGGTCCCCGGCGAACCCGGCCACATCCTGCGACTGCACCTCTTCCACGTCCTGCAGACCCTCTCCCCGCACACCGCCGACCTCGACGTCGGCGTCCCCGCGCGCGGGCTGCACGGCGAGGCCTACCGCGGCCACGTCTTCTGGGACGAGCTGTTCGTGCTGCCGTACCTCAACCTGCACTTCCCCGAGGTCTCCCGCGCCCTGCTCACCTACCGCCACCGGCGCCTGGAGCCCGCCCGCACGGCGGCCCGCGCCCTCGGCAGGCGCGGCGCGCTCTACCCCTGGCAGAGCGGCAGCGACGGCCGGGAGGAGACCCAGCGGTTGCACCTCAACCCCCGCTCGGGCCGCTGGCTGCCCGACCACTCCCATCTCCAGCACCACGTCGGATCGGCGATCGCGCACAACGTGTGGCAGTACTGCGAGGCGAGCGGCGACACCGAGTTCCTGCACACCGGCGGCGCCGAGATGCTGCTGGAGATCGCCCGGTTCTGGGCGGACTCCGCCACCTGGGACCCGGCCACGCGCCGGCACCGCATCCTCGGTGTGATGGGCCCCGACGAGTACCACGACGCCTACCCGGACGCCGGCCGCCCCGGCCTCGACGACAACGCCTACACCAACGTCACCGCCGCCTGGGTCCTCACCCGCACCCTGGAACTGCTGCGGTCGCTCCCCGAGCCACGCCGCCGCGAACTCACCGAGAACACCCGTCTCGAGGACGGCGAGCTCCAGCGCTGGGAGGAGGTCTCCCGCACCCTGCGCATCCCCTTCCACGACGGTGTCATCAGCCAGTTCGAGGGCTACGCCGACCTCGCCGAACTCGACTGGGACGGCTACCGCGCCCGCTACGGGGACATCCGCCGCCTTGACCGGATCCTGGAGGCGGAGGGCGACAGCGTCAACCGCTACAAGGCCTCCAAACAGGCCGACGTCCTCATGCTCGGCCACCTCTTCCCGCCGGACGAACTCGTCGCCCTCTTCGCGCGGTTGGGCCACCGCTTCGACGACGATCTCTGGCGCCGCACCGTCGACCACTATCTGGCCCGCACCAGCCACGGCTCCACCCTCAGCGGACTGGTGCACGGCTGGGTCCTGGCCCGCTGCCGCCGCACCGAGGCGTGGACCTACGTCCAGGAGGCGCTGCGCGGCGATGTCGCCGACGTGCAGGGCGGCACCACCGGCGAGGGCATCCACCTCGGCGCCATGGCCGGCACCCTCGACCTCGTCCAGCGCGGCCTGCCCGGCCTGCGGACCCGCGGCGGTGCCCTCCGGCTCGACCCCGTGCCACTCCCGGAGCTCTCCTCCTACGGCTTCACCCTGCGCCACCACGACCACTGGGGCGTACGGCTGCGGCTGGAACACCGGCTCGTGGAGATCGAGGTGCCGCCCTCCGCCGCCGCGCCCCTCGACGTCCACGTCGCCGGCCACGCGCTCCGCGTCCGCCCGGGAGAGGAACGCCGGCTGGCGCTGCCCGACTGAGGGCCCGCCGCACCGTACCCGGATGCGCGACGGAGCCGGTCCCGGGGCACCCGTACGAACGAGGACCATACGAACGCGTACGCACCCGCACGCACCTCCACGGACCGAGGAGAGCCGCCGCCCATGGGAACAGCCGTCCACGTCCCGCAGACCCGGGACATGATCGGGGAGGAACTCTCCGGAGACGAGGCGCTGACCGCACTGCGCCGGTACGGGGGCGTGCGGCTGCTGGTCCACTCCTTCGCCCGCTTCCGCTACGCCGACGGCTTCACGCATGCCCGCGCGCTCGGCTTCCAGGTCGTCCTCGGCATGGTGCCGTTCACGGTCGCCCTGGTCGGGCTCGCCACGTCGGCCCACACCGAGGGGGTGGGCCGTGTCATCGAGCTCACCCTCGGGCGGATCGTGCCGGGCGCCAGCGCGGACCTCGTCGAGGGCGCCTTCGACCGCACCCGGCAGACCGCCCACGGCAGTGTCTGGAGCGTCCTCGCCCTCTGCGCCGGCCTGGGCTTCGCCCTGCTCAACCTCGCCTCCGCGATGGGCCAGGTCGAGCGCGGCGCCAACCGCATCTACGGCATCGAACGCGACCGCCCCTTCCCCCGCAAGTACGCCCGCGCACTGCTCCTCGCCCTGGCGGCGGGCATGCCGATGGTGCTCGGCTTCGTCGTCCTCGTCGCCGGCGAGGCGGTCGGCGACGCGGTCGTGCGGGCGTTCGGGCACGGCGACCACGGGCCGACCTGGTGGCACGTCCTGGAGGTGCCGGTCGGCCTGGTCCTGGCCTGGGTCGCCTCCGCGGTGATCTTCCGCTGGTCGCCGCGCCGCGACCAGCCGGGCTACACGTGGCTCGCGTTCGGCTCCGCGGTGCACCTCGTCCTGTGGGTCGCGGCCACATGGCTGCTCGCCCTGTACGTCGAGAAGAGCAGCGCCTTCGGCGACCTCTACGGCCCCCTCACCGCCTTCGTCGCGCTCCTCCTCTGGGCCAACCTCACCGGCATCGCCCTCTTCCTGGGCATCGCCTTCGCCGCACAACTGGAAGCGGCGAGAGCGGGCATCACGACACCGGTTCGACCCGATCCGGGCCCGGGCGATTAGGGGCGCGGGGAACTGCGCGAAACGGGGCGAAGCCCCGTGCGGGGGTCGAAGGGGCGAAGCCCCTTCAGGAGGGGACGGGTAGGGGTGGCGGGGGCGAGAAACCCCGCCCCGCCACCGTCAGACCACCGCCTGCCGCACAACCGCCACCCCCCGCGGACCGAGCGCGACCGCCCCCTCCCCATCGGCGGAGCCGAGCAGCACCTCGCCCGCGACCCCCGGCACGGACACCGTCCCCTCCGTCCGGTTCACCAGGAACAGGAACCGCCCCCCGTCTCCCCGCCGCACCACCAACTCGACCCGCCCCCGCACACCCTCCGGCAGCTCACTCCCCACCCCCGCCGGCTCCAGCAACCGCGGCAGCAGCCCAGCCAGCCCCTCCACCCCGAGCCGCGTGGACACATACGCCGCCGACCCGCCCCCCGTCACCCGCCGGGTGACCGCCGGCCGCCCCGCCTGCTCACCCGTCCGGTACCGCACCAGCACCTCGGTGCCCGGACCGGTCACATCGATCCGGTCGGTCCACAACGTCCCGGACATGCCGTCGTCCAGTTCCACCACCTCTCCCGCCAGCAACGGCCCGAACTCCTCGACCCGGATGCCGAGCAGCTCCCGCAGCGCGCCCGGGTAACCGCCCAGCCACACATGGTCGTTCTCGTCGACGACACCGGAGAAGTACGTGGTGACCAGGTGACCGCCCTGCTCCGCGTACCGCGTGAGCTCCTTGGCGAGCCCGGCGGGCACGACATGCAGCACGGGCGCGATCAGCACCCCGTACCGGCCGAGGTCGGCACGTGTGGTGACGAGGTCGGCACGGACACCGAGCGCGAGCAGCGCCGAGTACCAGTCCAGCGCCTCCTGGTGGTAGTCGAGCAGCGAGGTGGGGTGCGAGTCCTGCTCGCTGGCCCACCACGAGTCCCAGTCGTAGAGGATGCCGACCCGGGCCGGCTCCCGCTCGCTGCCCGCGACCGGCGCCAACGTCCGCAGCACGGCGCCGAGTTCGGTCACCGACCGGAAGAGGTCGCTGTCCGCCCCGGCGTGCGGCACCATCGCCGAGTGGTACTTCTCCGCACCGGCCGCGGACTGCCGCCACTGGAAGAAGCACACCGCGTCGGCGCCGTGCGCCACGTGCGTGAGCGCGTCCCGTGCCATCTCACCGGGCCGCTTGGCGAGATTCACCGGCTGCCAGTTGACGGCGCTGGTGGAGTGCTCCATGAGGAACCAGGGCCGGCCGCCCGCGATGCCGCTGGTGAGGTTGGCGGCGAAGGACAGCTCGTCGCGGTCCTGCGGCCCGGGCACCACGTAGTGGTCGTTGGAGACGAAGTCGACCTCCTCCGCCCAGTCCGCGTAGTCCATGCCCTTGGTGCCGCCCATCACCATGAAGTTGGTGGTGACGGGGACACCGGGGGTCAGTTCGCGCAGCAGGTCGCGCTCGGCGCGCAGATGGTCCTTGAGCGCGTCGGAGGAGAACCGCTTGAAGTCGAGCTGCTGGGTGGGGTTGGGGTGCGAGGCGGCCAGCCGCGGCGGCAGGATCTGGTCCCAGTCGCTGTAGCGCTGGGACCAGAAGGCCGTGCCCCAGGCGTGGTTGAGGGTGTCAAGGGTGGTGTACCGGGCGCGCAGCCAGTCCCGGAAGGCGCGGGCCGCGTCGTCGGAGTAGTCGTACACGTTGTGGCAGCCCAGCTCGTTGTTGACGTGCCAGGCGACCAGCGCCGGATGGTCCGCGTACCGGGTCGCCAGCTCGCGCACCAGGCGCAGCGCGTGGGTGCGGAAGACGGGGGAGGTGGGGCGCCAGTGCTGGCGCGCCCCCGGCCACAGCGTCTCGCCGTTGGCCGTGACGGGGAGGATCTCGGGGTGCGCGGTGGTCAGCCAGGGCGGCGGGGAGGCGGTGGCGGTGGCCAGGTCGACCCCGATGCCGCCCGCGTGCAGCAGGTCCATGACCTCGTCCAGCCAGCCGAAGTCCCAGGTGTCGGCGGTCGGCTGGAGCCGCGCCCAGGAGAAGATCCCGACGGAGACGACGGTGACACCGGCCTCCCGCATCAGCCGGACGTCCTCCTCCCACACCTCCCGCGGCCACTGCTCGGGGTTGTAGTCGGCGCCGTAGGCGAGACGGGGGGCGGCGGCACCGTCCGGCCCGCTCCGCGCGCGGGACTGGAGGGTGGAGATCATGGCGGTCCTTCCGATGTGCGTGTGCACGGGGACGGCGCGGGATCACCGCACCGCCCCCGTGTGCGTACGGTCGCGGGTGGCTGCGGACTGAGCCGGACGACGGGCCCTACTTCTGGACGGTGAAGCCCTGCTCCTCGCCGTACTTGAGCGAGGCGTCCTGCCAGCTCTTCAGCCCCTCGGTGAGGGTGGTGTCCGAGACGTACGCCTTGCCGACGGTGTCGTTGAAGATCGAGTTGGCGTACACCTGGTAGGGCAGGTACGACCAGTCGTCGGCGACGTCGGCGGCCGACTCGGCGAACACCTTGTTGGCCTGCTGCCCGCCGAAGTACGGGAACTTCGTGTCCTGGAACTCCTTCGAGTTGAGCTGCGCGGTGGTCGCCGGGAACGCCCCGTTGTCCACGCGCGTCTGCACGCCCTTGCCGGCGTTGGCGTACTCGAGGAAGGCGTAGGCGAGCGCGTCGTTGCCGCCGAGCGAGGGCATGGCCAGCGAGCTGCCGCCGTTCTCCGCGCTGGCCTTGGCGCCCGCGGTCCACTGCGGCAGCGGGGCGACGCGCCAGTCACCGGCGGCGTCCTTCACCCCGGAAGCGAGGTTGGCGGGCATCCAGGCGCCGATGGCGAGGGTGGCGATGGTGCCGTCGCCCAGGCCCTTGTACCAGTCGTCGGTCCAGCTGTTGACCGGGGCCACCAGCTTGTCGTCGAGGAGCTGCTGCCAGGTGCCGGTGTACTTCTTGGCGCCCGCGTCGGTGAAGTCGATGCCCACCTTGGTGCCGTCGACCTTGTAGGGCCGCGAACCGGCCTGCCACAGCATGCTGGTGGTGAAGCCGGCGTCACCGGCGTCGTTGGTGATGTACGCCTTGGGGTTGGCCTTGTGCAGCTTCTTGGCGGCGTCGACGTACTCGTCCCAGGTGGTCGGCACCTTCAGCTTGTACTTGTCGAACACCTTCTTGTTGTAGAACAGCGCCATCGGACCGGAGTCCATGGGCAGCCCGTAGATGCCCTCGCCGCCCGCCTTCACCCCGTTCCAGGGGCCCGGGGAGAACGTGTCGGCGAGCTTGTCGGCACCGAAGGACTTCAGATCGGTGAGTTCCTTGGTCAGGGCGTACTGGCCCAGCGCGTAGTACTCGATCTGGGCGACGTCCGGGACGCCCTTCTTCGCCGAGATGGCGTTCTGCAACGCCTTGTACTCCTCGTTGTTGGTGCCCGCGTTGACGAGCTTGACCTTCACCTTGGGGTGGGCCTTCTCGAAGTCGGCCGCCACCTGCTTGAGCGTGGGCTCCCACGCCCACACCGTGAGGGTGCCGCCCTTCTTCAGGGCCGCCTGGATGTCCGCGGCGGAGACCGACTTCTCGCTCGACCCCCCGTCGGAGTCGGAGCCGCCGCAGGCGGTCGCCCCGAGGGCGAGGACGCAGAGGAGACCTATGCCGCGCAGCAGGCGGCCGGGGTGCTTGGGCATGGGTGTGCTTCCACTTCGTGAAGGGACGGGACAACGGGGGGTGGCGCGGGGGTGGGTGAGGGCTGCGCTATTCCTTGACGCTTCCGGCGGCGAGCCCGGACTGCCAGTACTTCTGGAGCAGCAGGAACGCGGCGATCAGCGGCACGATCGTGAGCAGGGAACCGGTGACGACGAGGTGGAACACCGGCTGGCCGCCGGCGGTCTCGGCCTGGGCGTTCCAGCTGTTCAGGCCCAGGGTCAGCGGATACCAGTCCGGGTCCTTGAGCATGACCAGCGGCAGGAAGTAGTTGTTCCAGGTCGCGACCATGGTGAACAGCGAGACGGTGACGATGCCGGGCGCCAGCAGCGGCAGCGCCACCGTGAAGAAGGTGCGCAGCTCGCCGGCGCCGTCGATGCGGGCCGCCTCCATCAGCTCGGTGGGGATCGCCTCGGAGGCGAACACCCACATCAGATACAGGCCGAACGGTGAGATCAGCGAGGGGATGATGACGGCCCACGGGGTGTTGGTGAGCCCCATGTTGCTGAACATCAGGAAGGTGGGCACCGCCAGCGCCGTACCCGGCACCGCGACCGCGCCGATCACCACGGCGAACACCGCCCGCCGGCCCGGGAACTGGAACTTGGCCAGCGCGTAGCCGCCGAGCACGGCGAGCAGGGTGGCACCGCCGGCGCCGAGGACCACGTACAGCAGGGTGTTGAGCAGCCAGCGGGTGAAGACGCCGTCGTCGTACGTGAACGTCTGGCCGATGTTGTCCCACAGCGCGAAGTCGCTGTCGAACCACAGCCCGAACGAATGGGCCAGCCCCTCCTGCGTCTTGGTGGCGCTGATCAGCAGCCAGAGCAGCGGCACCAGGCTGTACAGCAGGACGAGGCCGGTGAGCAGGGTGAGCAGCACACTGCGCCGGGGCCTGCCGGGGGAGTGCGGACGGCGCGGGGCGCGCAGCCGGGGTGCCGAGCGCGCCGTGCGCGAGGAGGTGGCGGGGGAGCGGTCGGGGACGGTGGTGACGGGGCTGGTCATCGCTGCCTCACGCTCCCTTGCGCATGCCGCGCAGCTGGACGACATAGGCGATGACCATGGTGATCAGCCCCATGACGATGGCGACCGTCGCGGAGTAGTTGTGCTGCTGTCCGGAGAAGGAGAGCGAGTACGTGTAGAAGTTCGGGGTGTAGTCGGTGGTGATCGCGTTGCGCGCCAGCGGCTTGAGGATGCTCGGCTCGTTGAAGAGCTGGAAGCTGCCGATGATGGAGAAGATCGTCGCGATGACGAGGGCGCCGCGGATGGCGGGCAGCTTGATGGCGGTGATGACCCGGATCTGCCCGGCGCCGTCGATCTCCGCCGCCTCGTACAGCGAATGCGGGACGACACGCAGTGCCGAGTAGAAGATCAGCATGTTGTAGCCCACGAACTCCCAGGTCACGATGTTGCCCAGGGACGCCAGGATCAGATGCGGGGAGAACGGGTCGGGCAGCTGGACGCCGAACGCGTCGTTGATGTCGCCGACCAGGCCGAAGCGGGTGCCGTACAGGAAGCCCCACATCAGGGTGGCGACGACGGCGGGCACGGCGTACGGCAGGAAGATCGAGATGCGGAAGAAGGCACGGCCGTAGAGCCGTCCGCTGTCCAGCGCCAGGGCCACGAGCAGGGCGATGCCGAGCATGACCGGCACCTGGACGCAGAGGAAGAGCGAGACCCGGCCGAGCGCGGCCCAGAACTGGTCGTCCTGGAGGGCCTGCTGGTAGTTGTCCAGGCCGACGAAGGTGGTGCCGCCGATCAACTGGGTGCGGTAGAGGCTCAGATAGAGCGAGTACGCGATCGGGGCGAGGAAGACCAGGGCGAACACGGCCACGAAGGGGCCGAGGAAGCCCCACCCCGTCCAGGAGCGGCGGTCCCGTCGCACCGGGGGCGGGGCCGGCCGTGGCCCGGTGGCCGCCGGGGGTTGCAGCGTCGTCATGTGTCCGTTCCTCGTTCGTGCGTGCGCCGGGTGGAACCGCCTGACAGCGGATGTTTGCGTAAACATCGACGAGCCGAAAGAACGGTCCCTGCCGGTCCCTGCTGTTATGTTTACGTAAACATCTGATGGCCGAATGTCTACACTGCCCGGTGACGACGGTCAAGGGTCCTCGGGCGGAGCGGAATGCGCGGGAAGGCGGCGGAGGCACGAGTGGACACGGCGGAGGAAACGCCGGAGGAAGTGGCCGTTCCGGCACGCGGTGCGGGAACGGCCGGTGCCGGTACGGGTGTTGACGGCCGCGCCCGTGGGCGGGGGCGCGGCGGGCGTCGGACCACCGCCTCGATGGCGGACGTGGCCCGTCTCGCGGGGGTCTCCTCGCAGACCGTCTCCCGGGTCTCCAACGGCTATGCGGGGGTGAACGAGGAGACCCGCCGGCAGGTGCTCGCCGCCATGAAGGAGCTCGGCTACCGGCCCAACAGCGCGGCCCGCGCGCTCAAGCGCGGTGAGTTCCGCACCATCGGTGTCATCACCTTCACGCTGTCCACCACGGGCAATGTGCGCACCCTGGAGGCGATCGCCCAGTCGGCGGCCCGCGAGGGGTACGCGGTGACGCTGCTGCCGGTCGCGGTGCCCACCCAGGACGAGGTGCGGGGCGCGTTCTCCCGCCTCGAGGAACTCGCGGTGGACGCGGTCATCGTCATCATGGAGGTGCACCTGCTGGACGCGGCGACGATCACCCTGCCGCCGCACGTCCAGGTGGTGGTCGTCGACTCCGACGCCGGCGAGCACTACACGGTCGTCGACACGGACCAGGCGGGCGGCACGCGTGCCGCCGTGCGTCATCTGCTCGACCTCGGGCACGAGACCGTGTGGCATCTCGCCGGGCCCGAGGGGTCGTTCGCCGCGCAGCGCCGTACGGACGCGTGGCGCGCGGAGCTCACCGGGGCGGGCCGTACGGTGCCGGAACCCGTGCGGGGGGACTGGTCGGCGGAGTCGGGCTACCGGGCCGGGCTCGCCCTCGCCGCGCGCCCGGAGTGCACGGCCGTGTTCGCGGCCAACGACCAGATGGCGCTGGGGTTGTTGCGCGCGCTGCACGAGAGCGGACGGCGGGTGCCGGAGGAGGTGAGCGTCATCGGTTTCGACGACATCCCCGAGGCGACGTCGTTCCTCCCCCCGCTCACCACGGTCCACCAGGACTTCGCGGAGGTGGGCCGGCTCTGCGTCCGGGCGGTCCTGCGCAAGATGCGCCAGGACGGGGAGGAACGGGGGACGACGCTGGTACCGACGAGGCTGGTGGTGCGGGGGAGTACGGCGGGGAGGTGACAGGGGGTGGGGGCTCGTGAGCGCGGCCGGCTGCGGGTGCGTCGTGGCTTGTCGCGCAGTTCCCCGCGCCCCTGGGTCGGCCGGGGCCGTCCGGGGTCGAAGGGGCGGAGCCCCTTCAGGGTGGGGCGGGCAGGGGCGGCGGGGGCGAGGAAGAACCGTCCCGCCCCCGCGCACTCACACCGCCGGCGCCGGATACGTCGGGTACTCCACGCCCGAGACGTACTGCACCACCCGCACCACCTGGCACGAGTACCCGAACTCGTTGTCGTACCAGAGGTACAGGATCGCGTTGTCGCCCTCGACCTTGGTCGCCCCCGCGTCCACGATCGAGGCGTGCCGCGACCCCACGAAGTCGCTGGACACCGCGTCCGGCGCCGTCGTGAAGTCGATCTGCCGCTTCAGCGGCGAGGTCAGCGACACCTCGCGCAGATGGTCGAGGACCTCCTCGCGGCTGGTCTCCCGGCCGAGCTGGAGGTTGAGGATCGCGATCGAGACGTCCGGCACCGGCACCCGGATGGAACTCCCGGTGATCCGCGCCTTCAGATCGGGCAGGGCCTTGGCGACCGCCGACGCCGCCCCCGTCTCGGTGAGCACCATGTTCAGCGGCGCCGACCGCCCCCGCCGCTCCGACTTGTGGTAATTGTCCAGCAGATTCTGGTCGTTGGTGAACGAGTGCACCGTCTCCACGTGCCCGCGCTCCACCCCGAACTCGTCGTCCATCGCCTTCAGCGGCGGCACGATCGCGTTGGTCGTACAGGACGCGCAGGACAGGATCCGCTCGTCCGGCTTGATGGTGTCGTGGTTGACGCCGTGCACGATGTTGGGGACGTCGCCCTTGCCCGGCGCGGTGAGCACCACCTTGTCGATGCCGGGCCGCAGATGCTGCGACAGTCCCTCGCGGTCGCGCCACTTGCCGGTGTTGTCGATGAGGAGGGCGTCCTTGATGCCGTACGCCGTGTAGTCCACCGAGGACGGGTCGTCGGCGTGGATGACCTTGATGACGTTGCCGTTGGCGGTGATCGTGCCGTTCGCCTCGTCGACGGTGATCGTGCCCTGGAACTGGCCGTGCACGGAGTCGCGGCGCAGCAGCGAGGCCCGCTTGACGAGGTCCTCGCCCACCCCGCCGCCACCGCCGCGCACGACGATCGCGCGCAGCCGCAGCCCGTTGCCGGAGCCGGCCTTCTCGATGAGCAGCCGCGCGACCAGGCGCCCGATGCGGCCGAAACCGTAGAGCACCACGTCGCGCGGCTCACGGCGCTCGATCCTGTTGCCGCCGGTGGCCCCGGCGACGGCCTCGGCGGTGAACTCCGCCACCGACAGGCCGCGGTCGTCCTCCTTGTACGTCGCCGCGAGCATGCCGAGGTCGATCTGGGACGGGCCGAGGTCGAGCGTGGTCAGCGCCTGGAGGAAGGGCAGCGTCTCGGTGACCGACAGCTCCGCGCCGGCGATCTGCCGGGCGAACCGGTGGGTCTTGAGGATGCTGACCACCGACTTGTTCACCAGGGAGCGGCTGTGGAGCAGGACGGTGACGTCCCGCTCCCGGTGCAGCTTCCCGATCATCGGGATCATCGACTCCGCGATCTCCTCGCGGTGCTTCCAGTGGGTGAACGAACCGTCGTTGTCAGTCACAGAACTATCTCTCGATCGAGCTAGCAGGCGCTCATATGCTAACCACACTGTTCGTTTGATCGATCAAGGGGGGCGCATCCGCCCGGGCCCGGCCCCGGCGCGACCCGCCCGGAACCGGCTCGGCCGGACGTGCGCAGCGCATGAGGGGCGCACGGATTCAGACAGTGAGACCTGGACGCGCCCCCGCGGGCGTCGGGAGAATGCGCGGTGTCGGCGATCACGTGGCCGGGGTGCCGGCGGTCCGCCCACCCCCTCGCAGGAAAGCAGGTCGGCTGCCGTGCTGTTGTCTCTGCCCACCACCGTGTCCGGAATACAGCAGGCCCTCGCCGAGGGGGCGGTGCCGGTCGGCGGCGCGACCCTCGTCTGGGCCACCTGGCAGCGGGACGGCTTCCCCGAGCGCGCCGTGTCGCTGCGCAAGCTGCCGGAGGCCAACGTGGTCGGGCGCGAGGAGCTCGGCGCGGCCGTTCTGCTGCACCAGGTCGACGACCGGGTGCCCGAGGTGCTGCGCCGGGCGGCCGGCTCGGTGGGGACCGGCGCCGTGCGGCGGACCGCCACGGTCGGCGGCAACATCGTGGGCAGCACCCTGCGCTGTCTGCTGCCCGCCGCACTCGTCCTGGACGCCCGGGCGCGGGTGCTGGCGACCGACCGGCCCTACGAGACCGACCTCGCCGAACTCGTCGCCAAGCGGCCCCTGTTGCTCGGCCTGCACTGGCGCGCCCCGCTCACCAGCGGCTACCGCAAACTGCCGGGCGACGCGGGCGGACCGCCGCCCTTCGTGGTCGCCGCCGCCGTGCACGCGGACGGCGAGGACGGCGGTCGCCTCCTCCGCGTCGCCGTCCGTGACGGCTACGACGTGATCAGCGAGTCCGCCGACTGCGGCGCGGGCACGGAAGCCGTACTCGACACCCTGCGGGACACGCCCCTCGGCGCCCTCCCCGCCACGGCCCGGGAAGCGGTACGCGCACAGGTCACCGAGACCCTCGCCGGTCCGGGCCTCGGCTGAGGCGGTGCGGGGAAGCCGAACCGGCGCGCCCCGCCCGTTCCTCCCGCGCAGCGAACCCCCCGTCACCCGGGGCTGTTTGACGTGCGGGTGAGCGGCAAGGCGGAGTTCATGACTGCATCGAACTCCAAACCCAACAACACCACGCAGGCGAAGTCCGGGGCGGCCGCGGCCACCCGTGCCAAGGCCCGGGGGACCGCCGACAAGGCGACCGCCCCCGCCTCCGGGGCCGCGAAGGCCGCCGCGGGCAAGGCGTCCGACGCCGCGTCGGCCGCTCGGGCCGGGACCGAGCGCGCGGCCGGCGCGGCCGCGCAGGCCGCCCAGACGGCGGCCAAGGGCGTCGAGGCGGGCCGGCAGGCGGTCGTCGCCACGACCGGGCAGGTCGCGGCCACCGCGCGGACGGCCTGGACGGTCATCGCCCAGCGCAAGGCCGTCGCCGCCGGCGTCGGCGCCGGGCTGACCGCGCTCACCGCCGCCTCGTACGCGGTGGGCCGCCGCTCGGCACGCCACACCCACGGCCCCCTGACCCGGCTCACCGGCGGCCGCTTCTGAGGGGCCGCCCCCGGGGCGTGCCCGGCGCTTCGCGCTCTGCCCCGGTCCCTCCGTCCGGCCGCCGGCGGGCCCTGCCCGCCGGCGCCCGGCCCCACCCGCGCCACGGCCGGCGTCCGCCCCGTACGTGCACATCACCCCGGCGGGGGAAGATGAGAGCGCGAGCGAACGCACGACCGATGCGGAGGAGTGGGCGCATGCTGCACGAACGAGCCGGCAAGCCGGCCGAGCCCGAGGACCTGATCGACGTCGCCCGGCTGGTGACCGCGTACTACGCGCTGCACCCCGACCCGGCCGAGCCCGGGCAGCGCGTCGCCTTCGGTACGTCCGGACACCGGGGATCGTCCCTGGCGACGGCGTTCAACGAGGACCACATCGCCGCCACCAGCCAGGCCATCTGCGAGTACCGCGCCGACCGGGGCACCGACGGCCCGCTCTTCCTCGGTGCCGACACCCACGCCCTGTCCGAGCCCGCCCGGGTCACCGCGCTGGAGGTGTTCGCCGCCAACGACGTCACCGTCCTCATCGACAGCGCCGACGGCTACACCCCCACCCCGGCCGTCTCGCACGCCATCCTCACGTACAACCGGGGCCGCACCTCCCACCTCGCCGACGGCGTGGTCGTCACCCCCAGCCACAATCCGCCCGCCGACGGCGGCTTCAAGTACAACCCGCCCAGCGGCGGCCCGGCCGGCTCGGACGCCACCTCCTGGATCCAGGACCGCGCCAACGAGATCATCGCCGCCGGCCTCAAGGACGTACGCCGGCTTCCCTACGCCCGCGCGCTTGCCGCCCCCGGCACCGGCCGTCACGACTTCCTCGGTGCCTACGTCGCCGACCTGCCGAGCGTCCTCGACCTCGACGCGATCCGCTCGGCCGGGGTCCGCATCGGCGCCGACCCGCTGGGCGGGGCCTCCGTCGCGTACTGGGGCCGTATCGCCGAGGAGCACCGGATCGACCTCACCGTGGTCAATCCGCTGGCCGACCCCACCTGGCGGTTCATGACGCTGGACTGGGACGGCAAGATCCGCATGGACTGCTCCTCGCCGCACGCCATGGCCTCCCTCATCGCCCAGCGAGACCGGTTCCGCATCGCCACCGGCAACGACGCCGACGCCGACCGGCACGGCATCGTCACCCCGGACGCCGGGCTGATGAACCCCAACCACTACCTCGCCACCGCGATCTCCTACCTCTACGCCCACCGCCCCGACTGGCCCGCCCACGCGGGCGTGGGCAAGACGCTGGTGTCCTCCAGCATGATCGACCGGGTCGCCGCCGACCTCGGCCGCCGGCTCGTCGAGGTGCCCGTCGGGTTCAAGTGGTTCGTCGACGGGCTGGCCGACGGCTCGCTCGGCTTCGGCGGCGAGGAGTCCGCCGGGGCCTCGTTCCTGCGCCGGGACGGTTCGGTGTGGACCACCGACAAGGACGGCATCCTGCTGGCGCTGCTCGCCTCCGAGATCACCGCGGTCACCGACCGCACGCCCTCCGAGCACTACGCCGCGCTCACCGCGCGCTTCGGCGAGCCCGCCTACGCCCGCATCGACGCGCCCGCCACCCGCGAGCAGAAGGCGCGGCTCGGCAAGCTGTCCCCGGCGCAGCTCGGCGCCGACACGCTCGCCGGGGAGCCGGTCACCGACGTCCTCACCGAGGCCCCGGGCAACGGCGCCGCGCTCGGCGGCATCAAGGTCGTCACCGAGAACGCCTGGTTCGCGGCGCGCCCCTCGGGCACGGAGGACGTCTACAAGGTCTACGCGGAGTCCTTCCGCGGCCCCGACCACCTGCGGCAGGTCCAGGAAGAGGCCCAGTCGGTGGTCAATCAGGCACTGGACGACTGACACGCAGGCGCCGGGCACCGTGCGGCACCCCCGCACGGTGCGGTGCGGCGGTCAGTCCCCGCCCGGCAGGGTCACCCGCAAGTCCCGGATCTCGTACCCGTCGATCGCGGGTCTGAGGGCCGCCCGGGGATGGCCGGTCATCCGTACGCCTTCCAGGGCGAACAGGCGGCCGAGGAACACGTCCGTCTCCAGGAGGGCGATGTGGGCGCCGGGGCACCGGTGCGGCCCGTCCCCGAAGGAGAGTCCGGCCCGTCCGGGGCCGAAGGAGAGCGTCCGGTCGGGGCGGACCCGCAGTGGCTCGGCGCCCACCGCCGTCGGATCGGCGTTCGCCTCGTCCAGCAGTACCTCGACGCACTCCCCGGCGCGCACCGCGACCGGACCGCCGGACGCGGGCAGCTCCAGGTCCGCCGTGGCCCGGCGGCGCAGCGAGCCGACCACCGGCTCCAGCCGCAGCAGCTCCTGGAGGACGACGAGGCGCCCGGCCTCGTCCGCCGCCCGGTACCGCGCGCGCAGCGCGTCGTCCGTGAACAGGTGCCAGGCCGCCAGGCAGACGAACTCGCGCGTGGTGACCATGCCCGCCGCCGCGAACGTCAGGCACTCGCCGAGGATCTCCACGTCCGAGCAGCCCTCCGAGAGGAGGTGGGAGATCAGGTCGTCGTGCTCCCGGCGGCGGTGCGCACGGATCGCGGGGCGCACGTCGGCGAGGTGGATGCGCAGCCAGTTGACGTTCTGCCGGACCAGCCAGTACAGACCCCGCGCACTGGTCAGCCCCGGCTCGCCGAACTCCTCGGGAAAGAACCGCTCCAGCCGCCGCCGGATGCCCGGCCGGCCGTACCGCAGCCCGACGACCTCGCTCACCACGCCGATCGCCAGTTCGAAGGCGAGCTCCGGCAGCGCGGCCTCCCCGGCCGTGCGCAGCACCGCGAGCTGCTCCTCTGCCAAACGTTCCATCACCGGGCGGTAGTGCGTGTCCACCCGGCGGGGAGTGAAGTAGCGGGCGGTCTGGCGCCGGTGCTCGCGGTGTTCGGGACCGTCCCGGTAGAGCACGGGCCGCCGTACGCGTCGCGGCAGCTTCTCGACGGTCTCCACGCCGAGCCCGGCCTGCACGGTGCCGGGGCCGCGCAGCAGGGCCCGGGCCGCGCCGTACTCGCGCACCTGCCACGTACCGTCGTCCGCCCGCCCGACCGGGCACGCCGCCGGGGAGCGGCCCCGGTCCGCCTTGCGCGCGCCACCCCGTCCGTCGCCCTGTCCGCCGTCCCGCCCGTCGCCTTGCGCGTCGTCCACCGGAGCACCCCCTGAGCAGGGCCCGGCCGGCCGCCGGCCCCGTACGCCATGTGACCCACAGGATCGGGGACGGACGGGTGCGGCGGCCAGGTCTGTTTCCGGCCGCCGCCGACGGAGACCGTCTCAGACTGGGGCGGGCGCGGCGACCAGCGCGCCGAGGACGAGGGACGCGTCGCGCCGCCGCGTGGCGACGAGCACCCTCTCGTCGCCGTTCCGGCACTCGATGACGATGCCGTTCACCTTGTACACGCTCGACCAGCCGGCCGGATCGTCGGGCCGGAAGGACCGTACGCGCTGGACGACGAGCGACGGCGCGAGCGGCACGAGGCCGTAGCGCCCGGACGGATCCGGGGTGACGGCCGGGCGCCCGTCGCCCACCAGCAGGTACCCGAGGCCGGCCACGCCTGCCATACCGTCGGCGACGTCTCCCCGGACGCTGGCCCGTACGCACTTCCTGCGCACCGGCACCATCGGAACGATGTCCCGCACGTCCGCCGCCCGCCGCAGCCGGCGCCGCGTCCACGCCACGAACAGACCGCCCACGGCCGCCGCCGGGAGAACACCCACCGCCGTGATCAGCAGCGCGTGCGGGACGTCGCCGCCGGCGGCGCCCGCGAAGAACCCCACGGGGCACAGCACCGTCGCGGTCACCCAGGCCCCGACCAGCAGCCACGGCCAGGACCGGTTCCCCCGGGCGCGGTAGCGGCGGAACCCCCATGCGGACCACAGCATGACGAGGCCGAGGGGGAGCACCGCGAGACCGACGCCCAGGGGGATCTGCCAGTCGTCGACGGGGGAGAGGCGGGTGTCCTGGACGGCATTCCCGGACCGTACGGACCGGATCGCGCCGTGCCAGGAGGTGAGCGTGACCGTGTCACCGGCGCGGACCGCGTCGTACACCGGAGCGTGTCCGTCCATGTGCAGGCGTCGCTCACCGCCGGGACCGGGTGAGGTGACCACGAGGTAGTAGTCGGGGGTCTTCCCGTCGTGCACCTCCACCTTCTCCTCGACGGAGGCCCCGACCGCCGCCCGGCAGTCGGCGGACCGTGCGCCGGCCGGGCAGGCGGGCGCGGAGAGGTAGGCGTCCTTGTCCGCGATCTTTCCGGGCACCAGCGCGAACATCCCGGCGGACAGCAGGAGCAGCAGCACACCGAAGCCGTACCGTGCCCGCGTTCCCCAGTCGCGCGGCGTGCCGCTCGCCGTCCCCGCCATCGCCGTCGCTCCCTCCGCGGCCCCCTTGGCCGATGGGTGCATCATGCACCCACGGCCGGTCCGCGCTCGCTGCCGGGACCCGGCAGTCTTCACCGCCGCCGGTTGCCGGGAGGAGCCTCGCGATGCCGGGGTCCGGCGGCGACCGCCTCAGCGGGTCACGCGGCGCCCCGAGCGGCGTCCGAGGCGGAGCCCGCCCAGGAACAGGGCACCGATGAACACGACGATGCCGATGATCAGCAGATAGATCAGACCCTCGACGAGTGTGCCGATCAGGCCGAGGGCCACGGCGACCAGGACGAGGAAGAGGAAGACGGCCATGGCCGTGCCTTTCTTGTTCGTGTCGGGGACGGAACCCGCGGGCCCGGACCCCGTGGGCGGTCAGCGCCGGGCCAGCCGGCGTTCCCCGGTCGCGCCGGGCCGGTGTTCGAGCTCGTAGTGGGCGAACACGGCGGGCTCGTCGGTGGCGAGCAGCTCACCGTCGGTGTCGATGCTGGGCGCGCCCTTGATCTGCCTCTTGTCCCAGGCCACCCGGATGTACTCCGGCCCCACCTGCGCCTTGGCCAGCGGTACGAAGGCCAACCGGTGCCGGGTGGGCATCCCCACGCGCACGGTGGCGAAGGCGGGCTCGTCCGTGGTGGTGTCCACGTAGATCGCCTCCAGCGTGCCGAGCTTCTTGTCGGATGCGTCGAGGACGTCACGCCCTCGCCATTCGCGGATGTCGGTGACGGTGAACACGTCCACGCCTTCCTTTCTGCTGCCGGGATGCACCTGGGTGCACCGGAACACGCACCGGGGGTGCGCGGGTACCGCACGACGGCGAGTACCTCGCCACCCTCCGGTTACCCCGATCCGCCGCCGGGACCCCGCCGGCCTGCACCGGACACCGCCGGGACCGTCCGGCGCGGCCGGGTCCGGCGGTGCCGCCAGTAAACGCGCGCCGGACGCACGACGCATCCCGGGCGGCACGCCGCGCACGTCGCGGAAGCGGCCCGGAACCGTGCCCGTACGCCCCCAACTCCCCTCGGTGCGCACACCGTTGTCAGTGCCGGCCGCTAGTGTCCCCGGCAACAGGAACGACCAGGGACCGACGCCCGGGAACGGCCGGGCGGTGGCCCGCACAAGCGTGAGGAACCGCAGATGGACTCTGCCTTCGCCGTATTCGCCGATTTCGGCTCCCGCCCCGCCGAGCTGTCGAACGCCGTCGTGCGCCACCACCGCTGCGCGGTGGCCTCCTCGTACGTCGTGGTGACGGCCGGCGGCCACCTCAAGGCCGACTTCGTGGTGCCGGACCAGCTGGACACCGCCGAGGCGGTCCTGCGGCTGGAGACGCTCGGCACCACCGCGCCGGTGGACGTCGTACTGAACGGCGAGACGGTGGCCAAGGAGCTCCGGCTGCCCGAGGCGGACACCCCCGACGCCCCGCGGGAGTACGTCCTCACCGTGCCCCGCGCGGCCCTGCTGCTTGGCGTCAACGTGCTGCACATACGCAACGCCGACGGGGGCGGCGGCCTGATCCGGCTGCGCTCGCTCGCACTGGACCCCGTCGAGACCGCCGAGCGCGCCCAGCGGGCCCGCGCGGGCGGCGCCCCGGCGCGGACCTATGCCACCGAGCGGCGCCCGCTCGGCGCGCCCGTCTGGCACCCGGGGCCGCCCCTGCTGCTCCACCTCGACCAGGGCGAGACCCCCACCGGCGGGACCGGCCCGGCGCAGCAGCCGCCGACCCGGCTGTCCTGGCGCGGCACCGACGGCGCCGAGTCGGCCGTCGCGTTCCGCACCGACCTGTCCGGCTTCCACGGCCACGTCCGCGCGGCCGACGGCTCCCTCGGCGAGGTGCGCGGCACGCTCGCCGGGCAGCAGGCCGGCCCGGACGCCGCGCTCGCGGCCCGGTCGCGGCACTTCGTCACCGAGGAGGAGCACGACGGCGTCTGGCGCCCGGCCGGCCGCCTCGCCCTGCTGCTCGACGACGGCGGCGCCCCGGTGGAGCGCGTGACCTGGAGCGACCGCCGGGGCGGGGCCACCTCGCTCTCCCTGGTCACCGGGGCCGCCGGCGGCGCCGGCACGCCCGCGGGCGAGCGCCGTGACATCACCGGACAGGTGCGCGAGGTGGAGGCCAGCGACGAGTTCGAGGCGGCCGGCGAGATCGCCCAGAACCTGCTGCGCACCGCCCGCACCAAGTGGCTCGCCCACGAGGACGACCCCGAGGTGACCTTCACCTTCGAGAACCCCGTCGCGGTCACCGCCTACAGCCTGACCTCCGCCAACGACTTCACCGGACGCGACCCCTCGGACTGGACCCTGGAGGGCTCCCACGACGGCCGCACCTGGACGACGCTTGACACCCGCGAGAACGAGCACTTCCAGCGGCGGTACGACACCAAGGAGTACGTCCTCGCCACCTCCGGCGTCTTCCGTCACTACCGGCTGAACATCAGCGACAACGCCGGTGACCATCTGACCCAGCTCAGCGCCGTGCGGTTCTTCGACGGGGGCGAGGCGCCCGCGACGCCCGGCACGTCCGACTTCATCGGCTACCGGCAGGAGCCCGGCGCCGAACCGGTGGGCTACCGCGGCACGCGCGTCCCCGCGCCCGCCACCGGGACCCCGCTGGAGAAGACGGACGGCGAGGACGGGGAGGAACTGCTCGCCGGGGACTTCTCCGACACCGCGCAGAGCCTCCAGGAGGCCGCCCAGCTGCTGGAACGGCTGACCCGCTACCTGCGCCACTGAACCGGTCCGGCACCGGAAGGCCGTGCCGCACCCCGCACGAGGCGGGGTGCGGCACGGCCGGTTCAGCGGCTCGCCTCAGTCCTGCTCAGCACTGACGCAGACCGGGCGCCGGGTCGACCCGGGTGTGGACGTCGGCCGCCGGGACGTTGCCCCACTGGCCGTTGTCCAGCTTCGTCCAGTACCAGACGTTGTTGCCGCCGAGGTGGGTGTCGCCGGGGCCCCAGCACTGGAACCAGCTGAAGCCCGTGGTCAGCGTCCCGCGCACGTTCGAGCCGTAGGAGCGGTGCTCGTACCCCTTGGCCCCGACGCGGTTGCCGCACCACAGCTTGCCGTCGGAGCGCACCCCGCACTCGGCGGCCGGCGCGGCGTGCGCGGCCCGGGCGGCGTGGCCGGCCGGGGCGGCCGCGGCGGGGGCCGTGACGGTCAGGCCGCCGAGCAGGGCGGCCCCGGCGAGGGACAGGGCGATCTTCTTGAACGCGGACATGCTTCCTCCTGGAACGTGGCTCCCCGTGGAGCCGGGTGAGGTGGTTGTGGTGGAGCGGAAGGAGTGACGGTGCTCGCCGTCAGCGGCAGGTGGGCACGCCGTCCAGCCAGGCGGGGCCCTTGAGGTAGATGTTGGTGATCCACGCCCGGTACTCGGGCAGATAGGACCAGGCGTCGTTGGTGTAGCCGTCCGCCGTCACGGTCTGGGCGTGCTTCTGGCATTCCACGCGCACCATGGTCGGCCCGTCGAACCGGTGCACCCGCGCACTGGTCGTGGACGCCTCGGTGTGCGTCCACACCCCCGTGCCCCACGTGCTGAAGGTGCCCGAGGGCGCCGAGCCGGTGCCGATGCGGACGGCGCCGGCGTAGTCGCCGCCCAGCCGCACATCGCTGACCATGACATGGGTGCCGGACTGCCGGGCCTCGACCATCTTCCCGGCGCCCAGGTAGATCGCGATGTGGTGGATCCTGCCGCCCGAGCCCCAGGCGAGCAGGTCGCCCGGGAGCAGCGGGGCCGTGCCCTGCCCGGCACTGAACCGCTGGGTCACCCGCGAGGAGTGGAACTGGTGGTACGAGTTGCCGTTCAGCGGGTCACCGCCGAGGGCGCGGGCGTAGGCGTAGCGGACCAGCCCCGAGCAGTCGAAGCCGCGCCGCTCCGGGTCGTGGGCGCTGGCCGGGTCGCTCGGGTCGACCTGGCCGTACGTCGGCCCCGGCTGCGCCCCGTGGCCGCCGCCCCACGTGTACCAGACGCCGATCTGCTCGCACGCGGCCCGCACGGCGGCCTGCGCGGCGGCGGAGGCGCCGGGGGAGAGCACGGCGCAGTTCCCGGCCGCCGCCGGGGCGGCGGGCGCCGCGGCGGCCACCGGTGCCGTCAGGGCGGCGCCCCACAGGGTGAGCACCGCCGTCGCGGCGGCGGCCGCTCTGCGGGGCAGCGGCTTCGCCCGCGCCGCCGCGAAGACCTCGCGTGTCGTCATGTCCGTTCCCCGTTTCCCGCGCTCACGGCTGCCGTGAGCGTCGTGGGTGTCGTCGATGTCCGGCCGGGCGTACGAGACCGGCCCGGCCGGCCGCGGCCGGCGGTCACCGGTGGTGTACCGGCGACTGCCGTCCGTCGGCATCTCGAGACTGGGGCGCCGCCGGGCCCGCTGTCGAGGGAGCACGGGTCGCCCACCGCGACGGGAAACGGGAAACCCCCGGGAAACCCACGGGCTCCGGGGTGCCGACGAGGGCCCGGATCGCCGCCGCGCGTGCGGCCGGGTCGAGGGACCACCGGCGGACGGCGCCGTCGGTGCCGCAGCTCACCGGCCGCCTCCCGCCCGGGGCGAACGTCACCCCCCACACCGCCCCGCCCCGCCCGACGAGCACCGCACCCGGCCGGTACCGCACGGCGTCCCACAGCCGCAGCGTGCCGTCGATCCCGCCGGAGGCCAGGGTGGAGCCGTCGGGTGAGAAGACCACCGCGCGCACGGAACCGGTGTGCCCGGTCAGCCTGGCCACCGGGCGACCCGAAACGGTGTCCCACACCCGGATCGTGCCGTCGTTGCCGCCGCTCGCCAGACGGCGCCCGCCGGGGGCGAACGACACGCTCCGTACCGCCCCGCGGTGCCCGCGCAGCACGGTGCGGGGCGTGCGCGAGGCGACGTCCCACAGCCGTACGGTCAGATCGTCGCTGCCGGAGGCGAGCGTGCGTCCGTCCGGGCTGAACGCCACCGCGTTGACGAAGTCCTGGTGCGCGGCGAGCGTGCCCAGCTCCCGGTGGCGGCGGACGTCCCACAGCTTCACGGTCCGGTCCGCGCTCGCCGAGGCCAGGGTGTGCCCGTCGGGGGAGAAGGCCACGGCGAACACCGAGCCGTCGTGCCCGCGGAGCGTGGCCACCGGCCGGCGCCGGACCGGGTCCCACAGCCGTACCGTGCGGTCCGCGCCCGCGGCGGCCAGCAACCGCCCACCGGGGGAGAACGCCACCGTGAACACCGCGCCCCGGTGGCCCCGCAGCACCCCGGCGGGCCGGTGCCCGCGCCGGTGCCACAGCCGTACCGTGCCGTCCGCGCCCGCCGCCGCGAGCAGCCCGCCGTCCGGGGCGAACGCCGACTCCCGCAGCTCGGTGAACGGACGCGCCGTCCACGCCCCGCGCCCCGGGTCCCACAGCGCCGCCGAGCGGTCGAAGCTGCCGGTGGCCAGCCGGTTTCCCGGGCCGACCGCCACCGCGAGCACATAGTCGGTGTGGCCCGTGAGGGTTTCGGTGACCCGGTCGCCCGCCGTGTCCCACACCTTCGCCGTGCCGTCGCCGCTGACGCTCACCACGGCGGTGCCGTCCCGGGTGTAGGCGACCGCGTTGACGTCGTCGCTGTGCCCCCGCAGCACCGTCTCCGCACCGGGGTGCGCGCCGCCGGTGACGTCCCAGATCCGTACGGTCCGGTCGGCGCCGCCCGACGCCACGCCGTGCCCGTCCGGGGCGAACGCCACCCCGAGGACCGCGTCGGCGTGACCGCGCAGCACGGTGGAGCGCCCGTCCCGCACCCGCCACAGCCGTACGGTGCGGTCGGCCGAACCGGAGACCACCCGCCGCCCGTCCGGGCCGAACGCCACCGCGTGCACGGCGTCGGTGTGCCCGCGCAGCACCGCCCGCTCCTTCCGCGTCCGTACGTCCCACAGCCGTACGGTGCCGTCGGCGCCGCCCGAGACGAGGGTCGAGCCGTCCGGGGAGAAGGCCACCGAGCGCACCGCCCCGGCGTGCCCGTACAGCACGCCCGCCGCACGCCGCTCGGGCAGCCGCCACAGCCGTACCGTGCCGTCCCCGCCGGCCGCCGCCAGCGTCCGGCCGTCCGGCGCGAACGCCACCGACAGCAGGGGAGCGCCGTACCCGGTGAGCGTCGCCACCGGCGCGCGCAGCCCGGGGCCGCCCCACAGCCGTACGGTCGCATCGGTACTGGCGGTCGCCAGCAGCCGTCCGCCGGGGGAGAAGGCGACCCCGTTCACCGGCCCGGTGTGCCCGGAGAGCCGGCCGGCGAAGGCCCCCGACTGCGTACTGAGCAGGGCACCGCGCGCCTGCGTGGTGGGCGCGGTCCGGTAGGCCCGGGCCGCCATCAGCATCGACGCCTCGGGACGTCCGGCCGCCATCGCCAGCGAACGCACCGCCAGCGCCTGCGACTGCGCCACCCGCCGCTCCGCGAGCGCCCGCGACCGCTGGTGGAAGGCGAGCCCGCCCGCACCCACCGCCAGGGCCAGCAGTACGACCAGCGTCGCCAGCAGCCTGCGCTGGGCGCGGGCCCGGCGCAGCGAGGCCAGCCGCCGGCCGCGTTCCGCGCCGCGGCTCGCCGCCAGGAACTCCTCCTCCACCGGACCCGGCGGATCGCGGTCGCCCCGCGCGCCCGCCCACTCCTCCGCCGCCGCGAGCCGGTTGCCCCGGTAGAGCAGCTCCGGGTCCCGTCCGGCGCGCACCCAGGCCGCCGCCGCGTCGGCGAGCTGCTGGCGCAGCAGCAGCCCGGCACGGTCGGCGTCGATCCACTCCCGCAGCCGGGGCCAGGCGCGCAGCAGCACCTCGTGGGTGATCCGCACGGCGGACTCCCCGGCCGTCACCAGCCGGGCGCGCACCAGCGCGTCCAGCGCCGCGGCCGCCGCGGGCCGCTCCCGCACCTCCGCGAGCAGCCGCTCCGGGGCGACGGCCCTGCGGGTGGCCGCCTCGCCCTCGCGGACGTGCACCAGGCGCAGCAGCACCCGACGGGCGGCCTCGCGGCCGGCCCGGTCGAGCCCGGTGAAGACCTCCTCGGCCGTACGGGCCACCGCGCCGTGCAGCCCGCCGGTCGCCGCGTACCCGGCCACGGTGAGCGTGCGGCCGGCGCGTGCGTCCCAGGTGGCGAGCAGGGCGTGCGAGAGCAGCGGCAGCGCCCCGGCGGAACCGGCCGCCGTGCCGTCCTCGGCGCTCTCCTCGGCGCCCGCGTCGCGCGCCAGCAGTTCCAGCAGCCCGGGCTCGAGGAGCAGCCCGGCCCGCTCGGCGGGGCGGGCGACGGCGGTCCGCAGTTCCTCGGGCGTCATCGGGCCCAGGACGAACAGCCCGCCGGTGAACACGGAGGCCAGTTCCGGACGGGCCAGACAGTGCCCGCTGAAGTCGGCGCGGAGCCCCAGCACCACGCGCGCCGGTGCCTTGGGCCCCGTGCACAGCGCGGTCAGTTCGCGCAGATAGGCGCGGCGCTCGGCGTCGTCGCGGCACAGCGTGAAGAGTTCCTCGAACTGGTCGACCACGAGAACGAGCCGGTCCGGTCCCGCTCCCGGTGTCCCGACGTCCGCTGGTGTCCCGACGTCCGCTCCCGGTGTCCCGACCAGGGCGCGAAGATGGGCCAGGGGGCGCGCGGTCGGTGTGCACACCACCACGCGCGGCGCGGGCGCTCCCTCCGCGCCGGTCCGCGTGAGCGCCGGCACCAGACCTGCCCGCAGCAGCGACGACTTCCCCGCCCCCGAGGGCGCCACCACCGCCAGCGGACCCCTGCCCGACTGCCGCCCGAGCCGTTCGAGGAGGGCGGCCGTGGCCCGCTCCCGCCCGAAGAACCAGTCCGCGTCCTCGGGGCCGAAGGCCGCCAGGCCCCGGTACGGGCACTCGGTGGACGGCTGCTCGGGGCTCCGCGCCCGCGGCACCCCCGGGACCAGCCGGGAGAGCGCCCCGCCCGCCCGCAGCGCCTCGTCGCAGCGCCGTGCCAGGTCGGCGGTGGGCGGTTTGCCTCCGTTCTCGATCTTGCTGAGGTACCCCTTGCTGTAGTGCACGAGCCGCGCCAGCGCCGACAGCGACAGCCCGCGCTCGGTCCGCGCCCGCCGCAGCGCCGCCCCGAACGCCTCGGCGTCCGCCGACGGTTTCCGTCCCCCGCTCATGGGTGCCCTCCCCCCCCGGATGCGGGCGCTCACGCTAGCGGGGCCGGGCCCGCAACCGCGCGGGTCAATCACTCGTTGGGCTGAGGTGACCACCCTGTGGCGTGAACGGAGAGCCCCTTGCGCATGACCGACATCCAGCATTGCGAGATCCGTCCGGGACGGCTCGTGGAGTGGGCGCTGCACCCGGAGACGGTCGAGGCGGCGGCGGCCCTCCCGGAGGACTCCCGTCCACCGGCCTACGTCCAGGAGTCGCACGTACGGACGGCGCGAGCGGTGCGGGAGGACGGCCTCTTCGTACCGACCTGGACCGGCACCGCGTTCGACCTCCCCGGACCGGTCGACCTCGATGCGCTCGGGCGGGCCCTGCGCGCCTGGACCCTGCGGCACGAGACGCTGCGCAGCGGCTTCCGCTGGGCCGGCGACGAGATGCGGCGCTTCACCCTGGACGCCGACGCCGTCGCCCTGTACCGCGAGGACATCGGCGACTTCCCCGACGCCGCCGCGCTCACCCGCCACCTGGAGCGCCGTTTCGACGCCGCGGCGGACGCGCTCGTCTGGCCCAACTTCCTGTACACGGCGGTCCTCCGGCCGGACGGCGCGAGTCTCTACCTCGCCTTCGACCACAGCAACGTCGACGCCTACTCCCTCTACCGCATCCCCGCCGAGATCCACGAGCTCTACGCCGCGGCCCGCGCGGGCACGACCGTGCCGGAGCCCCCCGTCTCCAGCTACGTCGACTTCTGCGCCCTGGAACGCACCAACGCGGACCGCATCGACGACACCCACGCGATCGTCGCCCGCTGGCGGGAGTTCGTCGCCCAGTGCGACGGCAGGCTGCCCAACTTCCCCGTCGACCTCGGCCTCGAGCCCGGCGGTCCGCTGCCGGAACAGCGGCTGATGCGCGACATACTCGTCGACGACGCGGACGCGGCCGGGTTCGAGGCGTACTGCCGCCCGTACGGCGGGAGCCTCGTCGGCATCCTCGCCGCCACCGCGCTCCTCGTCCACGAGATCGGCGGGCAGCCGGTGTACCGCACGGTCGTGCCGTTCCACACCCGGGCGAAGTCGCAGTGGCGGGACTCGGTCGGCTGGTACGTGGGCGGGGCGCCGATCGAGGTGCCGGTGGCGCGGGCGCCGGACTTCGACAGCGCGCTGGCGATGGTCCGCGCGGAACTGCGCAAGAACCGTGCCCTGTCGTGGATGCCGCTGGCCCGCGTCCTCCAGCTGCTCGGCGACGACTTCCGGCCCACGTCACCGGACCGCTACTCGATCGTCTCCTTCGTCGACACCCGCGGTTTCCCCGGCTCGGACCGCTGGCAGGAGATGCGCGCCCACGGTCTGATCCGCGTCTCCTACGGCGATCAGGTCTGTGCGTGGATCTCCCGCTTCCACGACGGCCTCCACTTCGCCGCGCGCTACCCCGACACGGAGATCGCGCAGAAGAACATGCGCCGCTATGCGGAGGGCCTGCGGGAACACATCGTGGCGGCGGCGAGGGCGGGCCTCGACGCGCCCCGCCCGGCGGTGCCGGCCTGAGAGCCCCCGCGCTCCTGCTTCCAGGGGCGCGGGGCTGTGTTTGTCTGCGCGGCTCTGCCGCGGGGGCGCGAGTCACCGACCGTGCCCCGGCAGGGGCGCGGGGAACTGCGCGATCAACCCCCACCCACCCGCACGTGACACACAACCCCACCCACCCGCACGTGACACACAACCCCACCCACCCGAGCTCTTCCGGGGTCCAAGGGGCGGAGCCCCTTGTCAAGGACGGGAAGGGTAGGGGCGGCGGGGGCGAAAAAACCGGGCGCCCGCCGCAACGTGAGGTCAGCCCTCGGACGCCCGCTCCGCGTCGCGCGCCTTCAGCCGGGCCGCCTCCCGGCGAACCTCCGCCTGCGTCGCCCGCTCCTTCTCCAACCACTCCGGCCGCTCGGCCTTCAACGCCTCGATCTGCTCCGTGGTGAGCGCCTCCGTCACCCCACCCCGAGCCAGCCCCGCGATCGAGACCCCCAGCTTCGCCGCCACCACCGGCCGCGGATGCGGCCCCTCACTCCGCAACGTCCGCAGCCACTCGGGCGGCTCGGCCTGCAGCGCGTCGAGCTCGGCGCGCGTGACGACACCGTCCTGGAACTCCGCGGGAGTGGCGGGGAGGTACACACCCAGCTTCTTCGCCGCGGTGGCGGGCTTCATCGTCTGGGTGGTCTGCTGCGACTTCATGCCTCCCAGACTATCGGCCCCCCGCCGGGCCCCCGACCACGGTGGGTAACCTGGCGGCGTGACAGGCTCGGAAGAAACACCCCCCGCGTTCCGCCTCGCGTACGTGCCGGGGGTGACGCCGGCGAAGTGGGCGCGGATCTGGACCGAGCGGCTGCCCGGCACCCCGCTCACCCTCCTCCAGGTACCCGCCGCCGAAGCCCCCGGCACCCTGCGTGACGGTACGGCCGACGCGGGCTTCGTACGGCTTCCGGTGGACCGCGAGGTCTTCAGCGCGATTCCCCTCTACACGGAGACGACGGTGGTCGTCGTCCCGAAGGACCACGTCGTCACGGCGGCCGAGGAGGTCACCCTCGACGACCTCGCCGACGAGGTCGTCCTCCACCCCCTCGACGACGTCCTCGGCTGGGACACCCCGCCCGGGGAGCCCGCCTTCGAGCGCCCCGCGACCACCGAGGACGCCGTCGAGCTGGTGGCGGCCGGCATCGGCGTGCTCGTCGTACCGCAGTCGCTGGCCCGGCTGTACCACCGCCGGGACCTCACCTACCGTCCGGTCACCGACGCACCGCGGTCCGGCGTCGCCCTGTGCTGGCCGGAGGAGGCCACCACCGACCTCGTCGAGGACCTGATCGGCATCGTCCGCGGCCGGACCGTCAACAGCACCCGGGGCAGACAGCGGCCGCAGGAGGAACAGAGCGCACAGCGCAAGCCGGCCACGGGCGGAACCAGGACCGGCGGCGGCACCGGAGCGAAGGCAGGCAAGGCGAAGGCAGGCGGAGCGAAGTCCGGCGGGGCGAAGGCGGGCGGCGGGAAGTCCGGCGGCGGCCCCCGCACGGGCCGGACCGGCGGCGGCAAGCGCGGCGGCCGCCCACGCCGCGGCTAGACGCCCCTACGACGCTCAACCCCCGCGCACCTCACAGCGACCGCAGCCACTCCGCCGTCGCCCCCGGCCGGGGGAAGCGCAGTGTCCGCAGGGGCGCGAAGCGCGGGTCGCGCGTGCGCCGTTCGATCTCCCGCCGCCGGCCCGCGTGCTGCGACCACGCCCACCAGGCGGGATGCTCACGGCTGAACCACCCCGCCCACGTCTCCCGGTTGCCGCCGAAGAGGGACTCGCGGGTGACCGTGCGGCGCAGCGAGCGGCGCAGCACGCGGGGCATGACGACGCGCCGGGGGTAGTCGAGCCAGAGCACGGTGTCGGCCCGCTCCCAGAGCAGGTCGCGGACCTCGGGGTAGCCGAGCGAGTCGACGATCCAGCTCGGCCCGGCCGCCAGCCGCGCCACCGTCTCGGTCAGCTCACCGTTGACGGCCCAGCCGGGGCCCGTGAAGTAGAGCGCGTCCATCTCGTGGCACGGCACGTCCAGACGCCGTCCCACGGCCCGGGCGAGCGTCGACTTGCCCGCGCCCGTGACCCCCACCACCAGTATCCGCCGCACCCGCACACCCTATGGGGCAGGCCACCACACGCCGTACGCGGTGGCACTAGTCTGAGTGCCGCCGAACAGACGTATGGGTCACGTGGGGCACGAGCGCAGTGCAAGGGGAGAGGCGACCGGCGATGCCGTTGAGCACCGGGGAATCGGATTCCGTCGGGTCCGTGGGCGGTTACGAGCTGGTCGAACGGCTCGGCAGCGGCGGCATGGGCGTCGTGTATCTGGCGCGCGCGGCCTCGGGGCGGCTCGTCGCCGTCAAGGTGGTGCACGCGCAGTACGCGCAGGACGAGGAGTTCCGGGCCCGGTTCCGGCAGGAGGTCGCGGCGGTCCGCCGGGTGAGCGGGGCGTTCACCGCGCCCGTCGTGGACGCCGACCCGGACGCCGAACAGCCCTGGATGGCGACGATGTACGTGCCGGGCCGCACACTCGCCGGCGTCGTCGCCGAGGACGGGCCGCTCGGCGGACGGGCGCTGCGGTCGCTGGCGCTGGGGCTCGTCGAGGCGCTGCGGGACATCCACCAGGCCGGTGTCGTGCACCGGGACCTCAAGCCGAGCAATGTGCTGATGGCCGAGGACGGCCCGCGCGTCATCGACTTCGGCATCTCGCGCGCCGCCGACAATCAGGCGCTCACCGCGACCGGGCGGCTGATCGGCACCCCGCCGTTCATGTCCCCGGAGCAGTTCGCCGCGCCCCGGGACGTCACCGCCGCCTCCGACGTGTTCTCGCTGGGTTCGCTGCTCGTGTTCGCGGCGACGGGCAAGGGGCCGTTCGACGCCGACAGTCCGTATCTGACGGGATATCAGGTGATGCACGAGCAGCCGACCCTGGAGGGGGTCGCCGAGCCGTTGCGTTCCCTCGCCGAGCGCTGCCTGGCCAAGGACCCGGCGTCGCGGCCCCAACTGGCCGAACTGCACGAGCTGTTCCGCTCCCTGCCGGACACGCCCGCCGCCCCCGGCACCCCGGCCCCCGTCCCGCGGCCCGCGCCCCGCGGAGGCAGGGGCCGCCGTCTCGCCGTCCTCGGCGCGGCCCTGGTCACTGTCGTGGCGGGGGTGACGGCGTACCGGCTGGTGTCCGGCCCGGAGGACGACGACAAGACGCCCGCCGCCTCCGCCACCCACCCGGCCGCCGTGCTGCCCGCCGGCTGGCAGCCCTGGCGGACCGGTCTCACCCGCCCCGTGACGAACGAGTCCCCGAGCCACGACGTGGACGCGGTCGACGCCGGCTGCGTGGCGAGCGGCACCGCGCTGTACTGCGCGGGCACCGGCTTCACGGTCGCGCGCGTCGACGCCGCCACGGGCCGCCTCGGCTGGACGTACGGCAACAGCGCGGAGGCCGCCGAACGCCCCCTCGGCGTGCGTGACGGGCTCGTCTACACCTACGAGCAGCCCGACGAGAGCGAGGTGTACGCGGCCCGGACACTGGTCGCCCTCGACGCCGGCACCGGCAAGCGGGTCTGGAGCCGCGCCATCGACGCGAGCCACACCGCCGCCCTGTTCAACGGCGGCATCCTGGCGGTGCCGCGGGGATCGTCCGACGTCATGGCCCTGGACGCCAAGACCGGCAAGCCGAAGTGGCGGACCCCGGCCAAGTCGTCGGCCGGCACCGGCTGCGGCCCCCTGGTGCTGGGCGGCGCCCCCTACGCCGTCTGCGTGGACGCCGAGAATCCCGCCACGGGCCCGGCGGCCCTCGTCCATCTGGACCCGGGCGACGGCACGGCACACGAACTCACGCACCTCTCGCAGCGGGCCGTGCCGCTCGGCGCCGTCAGCGCACAGCCCCTGTTCGCCCTGCGCAAGCACACGGACACCGAGTCGGAGGGCGGGCGGGACGAGGAGTACGACGACCTCATCCGGGTCGACCCGATCAGCGGCGCCCTCATCCACGTCCGCCTCCCCGACACCCCGCGCGGTACCCCGACCCTCCTCAACGGCATGGTCTACTTCGTCCGCCCCGACGGCACCGTCACGGCCTACTCCTCCAACGGGCCCCGGCTGTGGCAGCGCGACACCGGGATCGAGAACCTGTCCGCCCCGGCCCGGTCGACGACCCGCGACGCCCTCTACCTCGCCAACCGCTACGGGCGCCTGGTCGCACTCGACCGCACCACCGGCGCCGTCCGCTGGACCACGGCCAAGCTCGACGGCCTCGGCACCGCGGCCGAGAACACGCTCCCGAACGTGCTGACGGTGAAGGACGCGCTCGTCGCGGTGGCGGGCGACACGGCCTTCTCCGTCGACCCGGACCACCCCTCGCACACCGCCGCGAAGTGAATCCCCCGGCGGTCCCGGCCCGGTTCAGCCGAGCAGCGCGGCCGCCAGCCGGCGCCACTGCGCACGCGGCAGGGCGGCGAGCGGGTCCTCGGTGACGACCTGGAGCGCGAGGTGGTCCGCGCCGGCCGCGAAGAACTCCTCCGCCTTGCGGACGACGGCCCCCTCGTCGCCGAGCGCGAACACCGCGTCCACCAGACGGTCGCTGCCGCCGTCCCGCACGTCGTCCTCGGTGAAACCCGAACGCAGCAGATTGCCGGTGTAGTTGGGCAGCGCCAGATAGCGCCCCAGGTACGCGCGGGCGGTGGCGCGGGCGCGGTCGGGGTCCGTGTCCAGAACGACCTTCAGCTCCGGTGCGAGGAGCGGCTCCGGGCCGAGCGCCTCACGGGCGGACGCCGTGTGCCCGGCGGTGACGAGGTACGGGTGCGCGCCGGCGGCCCGGTCGCGGGCCAGCTCCAGCATCCGCGGGCCCAGCGCCGCCAGGACCCGCCCGTCCGCCGGTACCGGCTCGGCGGCGCCGTCCAGCGCCGTCAGGTAGTCCCGCATCGCGGAGTACGGGCGCGCGTAGCGCGGGGCGAGCGCGCTGTGGCTCACGCCGAGCCCGAGCAGGAAACGCCCGGGGTGCGCCCGCTCGACCTCGGCGCGTCGGGCGGCCACGTCCGCCGCCTCGTGCTCCCAGATGCTCAGGATGCCGGTCGCCACGGTGATGCGGGGCGTCGCCCCGAGGACCCGGGCCGCGTACCCGACGGACGGGTTCCCGCCCAGCCAGAGCGTGCCGAAGCCGAGCGTGTCGAGTTCGGCGGCGGCCTCGTCGTAGGCGCCGGTGTACGCCGGGCCGTCGCCGCCGAGCGCACGGCTCCACGCGCCGCTCCACACGCCGATCCTGCCCATACGGTCACGCTGTGCCATGAAGGTTCTCCTTGTCGGTGTCCAGGCCGGGGGAGGTGGCGTCCGCCTTTCCCACCTCCACAACACCCGTGTCCCCCGATGTGTGCCGGGGACGCCGGAGGTGCGCGCCCGCGCGCGGGCCCTCAGGCTGGGTACCGGGGAGCGGGGGGCCGACACCGAGGGAACGGAGCAGGACCATGGCGAAGAGCCGGGACCAGGGCAAGAAGCTGAAGAAGGGCGACAAGGTCGCCTGGAAGAGCCACGGCAGCGAGGCCGAGGGCACGGTGGAGAAGAAGCTCACCGAACGCACCGAGGCTGCCGGACGCACGGTCGACGCCTCCTCCGAGGACCCGCAGTACCAGGTGCGCAGCGAGAAGTCCGGCAAGTCCGCGGTGCACAAGCCGTCCGCGCTGAAGACGCCGAAGAAGAAGTGAGCCGGACGTGGACGACAAGGAGCGCGAGGAGAGCCGCGAGGAGTTCCACGAGCTGGTGAACATGAAGCCGGCCGAGCTGGAGAAGTGGCTCGCCTCCGAGCCGTCCCGCGGCGCCGGGCAGCACAAGGACGGCGGCGAATCCACCGGCCACGCCTCCGGCCGCCGCATCGTGGACATCCTCCGTACGAAGCAGGGCGACCTGTCGGACGACGACTACCAGCACATGCGCAAGGTCGTCGGCTACATCCGCCGGCACCTCGCCCAGCGGCCCGACGGCGACGTGCGCGAGACCCGCTGGCGGTACTCGCTGATGAACTGGGGGCACGACCCCCTGGCGTGACGGTCACGGCTTGGTACCCGCCGGTATGCGGGCGCTGTGCGGTCACTAGGATCGGAGCCCGAAACAACCGATCGACCGGCAACGGGGTGAGTGCCGTGCGTGCCGGTCGGGGTCGCCGATGCCAGGGACCGCTCCCCGGGCTGCGGTGATCTTCCTGCCTCTGGGAGGACCTTCCGCATGTTCCGACGCATTGGGAACACCGTCGTCCGACATCCTGTCTGGACGATCGTGGCATGGCTGATCGCGGCGGTGGCGATCGTCGCCACCGCGCCGAGCCTGCCATCGAACAGTGACGAGAGCAGCTTTCTGCCCAAGAGCTACGAGTCGATCAAGGCCGCCGACCTCCAGGAGAAGGCGTTCCCCAGCGCCTTCACCCCGTCCGCGATCGCGCTCTACCAGCGCACCGACGGCGGCAGGCTGACCGCCGCCGACACGAAGGACGTCGCCCGCATCACCAAGGAACTGGGCGAGAAGCACATCGACCAGGTCCAGAAGGTCGTCCCCGGCCAGCCGTCCAAGGACGGCAAGTACACCATGACCCTGGTCCAGATGGACAGCAAGAGCGCCGGCCAGCCCGAACAGGCCGACGCCGCCAAGGACCTCCGTGACTCGGTCAAGGCACTGACCAAGGGCACCGATCTGGAGGCCAAGCTCGGCGGCTCCGCCGCGCAGGCCCTCGACCAGCAGGAATCGTCCACCCGGGGCGAGGCGCTGATCGGCATCGGCACCTTCGTGATCATCCTGGTGACGCTGCTGATCATCTTCCGGGCGCCGATCCTGGCCGTACTGCCGCTGATCCTGATAGGCGTGGTGTCCGCGATCGCCAACGGGCTCATCGCGTACGCCACCAAACTCTTCGATCTCCAGGCCAACAGCTCGATCTCGTCGATCCTCATCGTCGTGCTCTTCGGCGTGGGCACCGACTACTTCCTGTTCCTGATGTTCCGCTACCGCGAACGTCTGCGAGCCGGTGACGAACCCAAGCAGGCCATGGTCAACGCGGTCGCGCGGGTCGGCGAGGCGATCGCCTCGGCGGCGGGGGCGGTCATCATCGCCTTCCTCGCGCTGGTGCTGTCCACGCTCGGCTTCCTCAAGCAGATGGGCCCGGCGCTCGCCATCGCGGTCGCCGTCACCCTGGTCGCCGGCCTGACCCTGATCCCGGCCGTCGTCTCGCTCATCGGACCCAAGGTCTTCTGGCCGTCCAAGTCCTGGCAGACCGAGCCGGAGAACGCCCGCTTCGCCGCGCTCGGCCGCGGGGTGCGCCGCCGGCCCGGGCTGACCGCCGCGGTCTCCGGGCTGATCCTGGTCGCGCTGTCCCTCGGCACGCTCGGGTTCAATGCCACGTTCGACCTGGCCTCGGGCTCCATGCCCAAGGACAAGGAGTCCATGGTCGTCCAGGACGAGATGCAGAAGGCGTACTCGGCCGGCGCGGCCGCGCCCACCGACGTCTACCTCTCCAGCACCGACGGCAAGCCGCTGGACAAGGGCTCCTTCGACGCGTACGCCAAGAAGCTCGGCGCCGTGGACGGCGTCAGCAGCGCCAAGATGACCCAGGTCAGCAAGGACGGCGCCACCGCCGACTTCACCGTCACCCTCAAGTACGAGGCCTCCGCGGACAAGGCGATCGACGCCGTCGGCGACGTGCGCGACGTCGCGCACTCCGCCGCGCCCGAGGGCACCGAGGCCCTCGTCGGCGGCATGTCCTCGATCTACAAGGACATCGACACCGCGGTCAACCACGACTACCGCACGGTCTTCCCGGTCGCCGCACTCCTCATCATGGTGATCCTCGGACTGCTGCTGCGCAGCGTGGTCGCGCCCTGGTACCTGATGGCCTCGGTGGGTCTCGGCTTCGGCGCCACGCTCGGTGCCACCGTGTGGATCTTCCAGAACGGGCAGGGCCACTCGGGGCTGATGTTCATGCTCCCGGTGATCATGTACCTCTTCGTGGTCGCCATCGGCACCGACTACAACATCCTGATGATCGCCCGGCTCCGCGAGGAGGCCCGCGAGGGCCGCGACCCGCGCGAGGCCGCCGGCATGGCCCTGCGGCACGCCGGGCCGACCGTGGCCGCGGCCGGCTTCATCCTGGCCGCGACCTTCGCCACGATGATGCTCGCGGGCAACGCGCTGCTCACGGAGATGGGCTTCGCGGTCTCCTTCGGCATCGCGGTCGCCGCGTTCGTGATGTCGATGTTCTTCACCCCGAGCCTCACCGCGCTCATCGGGCACGCCGCCTGGTGGCCGGGCCACGGCGACCGGATCGAGGGCACACCGGACACCGCGGCCCCGGCCGTCGGCATGGACCGCGACACGCCCGCCCCCGACCCGTCGGGCCGCACCCACTGACCCTCCCACCCGCACCACACCACCGGCCCGCTCCCTCCCGGAGCGGGCCGGTGTGCGTCGTACCGTCGCGGGGCGCGGGACCACCCGGGTAGCGTGCGGCCATGACGAGCCACCCGCGCCACCGACTGGCCGCCACCGTCCTCGACGCACCGGACGCACGCGAACTGGCCGCCCACTACCGCGCACTGCTCGACTGGCAGGCGACGGAGGACGGACCCGACTGGGTCACGATCACCCCGCCCGGGGGCGGCACCGGCCTCTCCTTCCAGACCGAGCCGGACTACGTGCCGCCCCACTGGCCCACCACCCCCGACCGGCAGCAGATGATGCTGCACCTGGACATCGAGGTGGACGACCTGACCGCCGCCGTCGACCGCGCCGTCGCGCTCGGCGCCACGCCGGCCGAGTTCCAGCCGCAGGACGACGTGCGGGTGCTGCTGGACCCCGTGGGGCACCCGTTCTGCCTCTTCGTACGGGAGGCGGAAGCCGGTGGCTGAGGGCGCCCGGGGCCCTCAGATCCTGCGGCGCCTGTCCCCGTTAGGCGGATTCCTCACAAACTGAGGGGATACGGTGTGAGGGGTGAAGGTCACCCACGTGAAGCGGGCGTTCAGGTACCGCTTCTATCCGACTGATGCGCAGGCAGCGGAGCTGTCGCGCACGTTCGGCTGCGTGCGGAAGGTCTACAACCTGGCCCTGGCGGCGCGCACGGAAGCGTGGGTGCGGCAGGAGCGGGTGAACTACAACCAGACGTAGGCAATGCTGACGGCCTGGAAGAAGACCGAGGAACTCGCCTACCGCAACGACGTCTCCTGCGTCCCGCTCCAGCAGGCGCTCCGCCACCTTCAGACGGCGTTCACGCGTTTCTTCGGCAAGCGGGCCAAGTACCCCCGCTTCAAGTCGCGGAAGAAGTCGCGGAAGTCGGCGGAGTACACCACCAGCGCGTTCCGGTTCCGGGACGGCACACTGACACTGGCGAAGATGACGGAGCCTCTCGACGTCGTGTGGTCCCGTCCGCTTCCGGAAGGCGCCTCCCCCTCCACGGTGACCGTGTCCCAGGACGCGGCCGGACGCTGGTACGTGTCCCTGCTGTGCGAAGACCCCTCCATCCGTCCACTCCCCACCACCGACGCGGCCGTCGGGATCGACGTCGGGCTCGCTCACCTGCTGACTCTCTCCACCGGGGAGAAGGTCTCCCACCCCCGGCACGAGCGGCGCGACCGTGCCCGTCTCGCCAAGGCCCATGAGAACCAAACGATCGTGATCGAGGACCTGGCCGTTCGGAACATGGTGAAGAACGGCCGGCTGGCCCGCGCCATCAGCGACGCGGCCTGGTCGGACGCAGGACGTGGCGTGGCCGACGACGGTGAACAGCCGGAGCCCCACCCCCAGCGGCCGGAGGACCATCCCGAACGCCGAGTTGAGGGCGAAGTCGGTGACGATGCCGGGAGGAGTGGCCCGCCGAGGCCCGGCGCGGCCGGCCGCGCCGTGGGACGTGCCGTGCCGCGGTCGACAGGCCCTAGGAGGGCTGCTTCTCCGCCGCGGGCTTGTCCGCCTCGGCGGTGACGGCGGTGTAGAAGACGGACGAACCCTGCTTGGAGCGGTGCGCCTGGTCCTTGGCGACGAGGGCCTCCAGGGTGTTGCGCACGACGGTCGTCTTGACGGCGCGCTCGGGGTGCAGCTGCTCCAGCGCGGAGGCGATCTCGGCCGCGGACCGTGGCTCGCCCTGCCCGGCCAGGTGCTCCCGGACGAGGGTGACGAGGGTGGGCTGGGCGGGCTTGTCCGCCTTCGCCGCGCCCGCCGACTTCGCCGACGTCCTGGTGGCCGCCTTGGCCGGCGACTTGGCCGACGTCTTCTTCGCGGTGCTCTTCCGGGCGGCCGGCTTGCCGGTCACCTTCGGCGCGGCCTTCTCCGCGGGCTTCTCCGTCGCCTTCTCCGCGGACTTCTCCGTCTTCTTGGCGGGCTTGGCGGTGGTCTTGGCGGGCTTGCCCGTCGCAGCGCCCGACTTCTTGCGCGGCGCGGGCACCGGCGCACCGGGCGTCACCGCGGGCGCGGGCGCCGCGGGCACGGGCGCGGTGGGCGCCACGGGCGCCGGCGCGAGACCGAGCGCCTGACGCAGGCTGACCAGCACCGCGTGGTCCTGCTGCAATGCCGTCAACTGCTCCTGGAGGGCGGCGATTTCCGCGCCGATGCGTTCCTGTTCCTTGGCGTTGCGCTCGAGGTCGTCGGCGACCTGGGCGGTGTACTGCGAGGTCAACCCGGCCGCCGTGGTGGTGGTTTCGGACATGGATTCCTCCGACTTCCCTGCGGGGCCGCACACCGGGGACGTGAGGCGTGCGGACTGTGCGATGTCAAATGCCGCTGCGTTTCGAGCCGGTGTGCCCTGGGCCGCACCGATTACTGCTGCACAGCAGTGTGGCAGTGATACTACGGAAGTGGGATGTGTGGCGCGCTTTTCCCCATGTCCGAGAACAGCCCGCACACATGTCCGGGCAGGTGCCCCGACGTGTGTGCGGGCTGTGAGCGGGTCCGCATGAGGGGTGGGACGGGTGTCCCGGGAGGTCGGTGGGGGGTCGGTGGGGGGTCGGTGGGAGGTCAGTCCTCCCGCGGCGGCTTGGCCGCGACGTCCAGGTAGAAGGAGTCGATGCTGCGCACGGCCTCCTCGAACTCCGCGAGGTTCACCGGCTTGGTGACATACGCGTTGGCGTGCTGGCGGTACGCACCCGCCACGTCGTCCGGCGCCGAGGAGGTGGTGAGCACCACGATGGGGATGGTGCGCAGTTCCGGGTCCTCCTTGACGATGGCCAGGAACTCGCGGCCGTTCATGCGGGGCATGTTCAGGTCGAGGACGATGAGGTCGGGCCGCGGGGTGCCGGGGGCGCGCAGGTGGTCGAGGGCGGCCATGCCGTCCTCGACCTGGGTGAGGTTGCGGGCCCCGCGCTCGGCCAGGGCGTCCTGGATGAGCATGGCGTCGGCGAGGTCGTCCTCGACCAGCAGCACGTCGTGAGGGTGGGTCGAGGCGGGCGCAATCATGATCACGAGCTCCGGGTGATGGTGCGGGTGGGGGACTGGGGCATGGCGTTGGTCACAAGGCCCGGCCAGCGGCGGCGCGCGCCCTGGCGGCTCATGCTGGTGGCATCACCGATCTGCGGATAGCCGGCCCCGGCCGCGGCGGCCGCCTGTGCCGCGCCGTACTGGAGATGGTGCACGGCCTGCTCCAGATTGGCCAGTACGTGCAGGCGGGCCAGGGCCCGCGCGCGTGCGACGCCCGCCTCGTCGTCCGGGCCCGGCAGGGGGCGCAGCATCCGGTCGGCGAGGGTGTGGACGAGGGCGTCCGCGGCGTCGGTGACCAGAGCAGAGGTCTCCGCCGGGTTCATGCGGGAGGAGAAGGGGGTGCCGGTCATGAGGTCACTCTAGGGGCCCGTGACGCTGATCGACAACAAGCGTTGTCACCGCCCGGTACAGTTGCCCTGCCGTACATTCGACGCGGCGTTCGAGTGGCGGTGTTCGAATGAGGGAGCAGTCAGGCGTGACGGAGAACAAGGCGGCGGACGCCGGTGGCAGGGTGTCCGGCTGGACGACCCGGCGCTGGCTGCGGGTCGGGGTGGGCGTCACCCTGGCGGTACTGGCCGTCCTCGGCGGGCTCGGCGCGTGGAGCATGTCCCGCGCCTCGCAGCTCACCACCCAGGTCGTGGACACCAGCTCCCCGGCGCTCATCGACGCGGTGCGGCTGGAGGCGGCCCTGGTCAACCAGGAGACCGGCATTCGCGGCTACGGCCTCTCCGGGCAGCGGGACTTCCTCGACCCCTACCACCAGGGGGTCACCGACGAGAAGGACGCCCTGCGCCGGCTCCGCCCGCTGATCAAGGGCGACGACCTGGCCGCCAAGGACCTCGCCGAGGTGGAGAAGCTGGCCGGCCAGTGGCAGCGGCGCATCGCCCGCCCGGTGGCCGCCGCACCCGCCGGCGCCGCGGTTCCACTGGCCACGGAGCGCGCCGACGAGGGGAAGACCACCTTCGACTCCCTCAGGCGCGCGCTGAACCGGCAGCAGACCCATCTGCGGGACACCCGTGCGGCCGCGAGCGCGGACCTCAGCCATGCGGCCACCCTGCGCAACTGGGTCTTCGGCGTGATCGCCGTGAGCATCCTCGTCGTCGCCGCGCTGGTCTTCGAGGGACTGCGCCGGGGTGTGACCACCCCGCTGACCCGGATCGCCGCCTCGGCCCGTGAGGTCGCCCGCGGCCGCTTCGACCGGCCGATCACGGCCGAGGGCCCCGCCGATCTGCGCCGGCTCGGCACGGACGTCGAGGAGATGCGCCGCCGCTTGGTCGACGAGCTCGCCCTCGCCGAGCGTTCCCGGCTACAGCTCGACGAGCAGGCGGCCGACCTGCGGCGCTCCAACGCCGAGCTCGAACAGTTCGCCTACGTCGCCTCGCACGACCTCCAGGAGCCCCTGCGCAAGGTCTCCAGCTTCACCCAGCTCCTCCAGCGGCGCTACGGCGAGCAGCTGGACGAGCGCGCCGACCAGTACATCGCCTTCGCCGTCGACGGCGCCAACCGCATGCAGGTGCTCATCAACGACCTGCTGGCCTTCTCCCGTGTGGGCCGGGTGCACAACGAGAGCCGCGAGGTCGACCTGGACGCGCTCGTCGAGCGCACCGTCGGCACCCTCAGCATGGCCGCCGAGGAGACCGGCGCGGAGATCACCCACGACGAGCTGCCCACCGTGGTCGGCGACACCACCCAGCTCGGCATGCTCTGGCAGAACCTGCTCTCCAACGCCCTGAAGTTCCGCGAGCCCGAGCGCCCCCCGCGCATCCACATCGAGGCCCGCCAGGAGGGCGACATGTGGCACTTCGCGGTGCGCGACAACGGCATCGGGATCGCCCCCGAGTTCCGCGAGAAGGTCTTCGTCATCTTCCAGCGGCTGCACACCAAGGACGCCTACCCCGGCACCGGGATCGGCCTGGCCATGTGCAAGAAGGTCGTCGAGTTCCACGGCGGCACCATCGGCATCGACCCCGAGTACGGCCCCGGTACCCGGGTCTTCTTCACCCTTCCCGTCCTGCGCGCCGTTCCCCCGGCCACGACCGAGGAGCCGACCGCGTGACTCCCCTCCCACCCGGTGCCCGTGACACCGGCGGCCCGCGGATCCTGCTGGTCGAGGACGACGCGGGCGACGCGCTGCTGGTCGAGGAGCTGCTCTTCGACACCGATCTCGACCACACCCTCGTGCAGTGCCGCACCATCGCCGAGGCCCGCGCCGAGCTCACCGCCCGCCCGGCCGACTGCGTCCTGCTCGACCTGCACCTGCCCGACGTGTCAGGGCTCGAGACCATCGACGCGGTCCGGGACACCGGCACCCAGGCGGCCGTCATCGTGCTGACCGGCCTGGCCGAGTCGCACGCCGGGGTCGAGGCCCTGGCCGCGGGGGCACAGGACTACCTCGTCAAGGGCAAGGTCGACCCCGAGCTGCTGCAACGCGCGGTCCGCTACGCCGTCCAGCGCAAGCAGTCCGAGCTCGCCGGGGTCGCCCTGCACGAGGGCCGGCTGCGCGCCCAGGAGAACGCGCGCCTGGAGCGGGGGCTGCTGCCCCTGCCGCTGCTCACCTCGCCCCGCGTGACCACCACGACCCGGTACTTCCCCGGCCGCGAACAGGCCCTGCTCGGCGGTGACTTCCTCGACGTCGTCCAGACCGAGGACGGGCTCGTGCACGCGGTCGTCGGCGACGTCAGCGGCCACGGCCCCGACGCGGCCGCCCTCGGCGTCTGCCTGCGCATCGCCTGGCGCGCGCTGACCCTCGGCGGCCACCGCGGGCACGGACTGCTGCACCTGCTGGAACAGATCCACCTCGCCGAACGCGCCCACCACGACCTCTTCACCACCTGCACCCTCATCACCGCCGACCTGGCCGCGGGAACCGCCACCATCCACCTGGCCGGGCACCACGAGCCCCTGCTCCTCGACCGGGACGGCCCCCAGGTGGTCAAGGCCGCCCACGGCCTCGCCCTGGGCATCCTCCCCGGCACCGAGCACTGGCCGGCCACCACCGTCGCCCTGCCGCCCGCCGGCGCCCTGCTCGTCTACACCGACGGCCTCATCGAGGGGTACACGGACGGCGGCACCGGCGAGTTCGGCGCGGCCCCGGGCGGCGCGGGCGGTGGAGAGCGGCTGGGCACCGAGGGGCTGCTGCGCATCCTCGCCCGGACCACCGCGGACGACCCCGGCACCCACCTGGACCGCCTGATCAGCACCGTGCGGACGCTCAACGCCGACCGGCACACCGACGACATCGCCGTCCTCCGCCTGGACTGGTCCGCACCGGGACAGACCGGCTGAACGGCGCGGCCGAGCGAGTTGAACGGCGCGGCCGGGCGGCCGAGTTGAATGGCGCGGCCGACCCGGCGGCGGAAAAGATTCCGCGTCGCGAGGGTTGCCCCCGCGCTCAACTCATCAGTTAAATCAAGACGTGAACTAAGCGAACGGGGCGGCGTTCGCTCCTCTTCGGCGTGCCCGTTCGCGCTGCTGACCCCACATACCCCACCGCAGGGAACCAGATGAGACTCAGAGTCCTGGGTGTCGTGCTCGCCGCCGCGGCGGCGCTCGTCACCCTCCCCGCGCACGCGTCGGCCGCCGCGGCCGACACCCCCCTCTCCCAGGGCAGAACGGCCACCTCCTCCTCCGACGAGACCGGCGCCACCACGGCCGGCAAGGCCGTCGACGGCGACACCGGCACCCGCTGGTCCTCCGCCGCCACCGACGACCAGTGGCTCCGGGTCGACCTCGGCGCCACCGCCTCCGTCAGCAAGGTCGTCCTCAACTGGGAGGCCGCCTACGGCAAGGACTACAAGGTCCAGATCTCCGCCGACGGCAGTTCCTGGAACGACCTGAAGTCCGTCACCGGCGGCGACGGCGGCACCGACACCCTCGACGTCTCCGGGCAGGGCCGCTACGTCCGGATGCTGGGCGTCCACCGCGCCACCCAGTGGGGCTATTCCCTCTGGGAGTTCCAGGTCTTCGGCACCACCGGCGGCACCTCGGCCGGCTGCGACACGGCCAACGCCGCCAAGGGCCGCCCCGCCTCCGCCTCCTCCACCGAGAACGCCGGCACCCCCGCCTCCGCCGCCTTCGACGGCGACACCGGCACCCGCTGGGCCAGCCAGTTCGCCGACCCGCAGTGGGTCCAGGTCGACCTCGGCCAGGTCCGCGACCTGTGCAAGGTGGACCTCGACTGGGAGGCCGCCTACGGCAAGGACTTCCAGATCCAGGCGTCCGACAACGGCACCACCTGGAGCACCCTGCGCACCGTCACCGGCGCCACCGGCGGCCAGGCTTCGTACGACGTCAGCGGCTCGGGCCGCTACGTCCGCATCAACGGCACGGCCCGCGGCACCGCCTACGGCTACTCGCTGTGGGAGGTCGCCGTCCACACCGGCACCACCGGCACCCCGCCCGTCGAGGGCGGCGGCGACCTCGGGCCGAACGTGATCGTCGTCGACCCCTCCACGCAGAACCTGCAGCAGAAGTTCGACCAGGTCTTCGCCCAGCAGGAGACCGCCCAGTTCGGCTCCGGCCGCTACCAGTTCCTGCTCAAGCCGGGCACGTACAACGGCATCAACGCCCAACTCGGCTTCTACACCTCGATCTCCGGTCTCGGCCTCAACCCCGACGACACGCAGATCAACGGTGACATCACCGTCGACGCCGGCTGGTTCAACGGCAACGCCACCCAGAACTTCTGGCGTTCGGCGGAGAACCTCGCCATCACGCCGTCCAACGGCACCGACCGCTGGGCCGTCGCCCAGGCGGCACCCTTCCGCCGCATCCACGTCAAGGGCGGCCTCAACCTCGCCCCCAACGGCTACGGCTGGGCCTCCGGCGGCTACATCGCCGACTCCAAGATCGACGGCACCGTCGGCCCGTACTCCCAGCAGCAGTGGTACACCCGCGACAGCTCGGTCGGCGGCTGGACCAACGGCGTGTGGAACATGACGTTCACCGGCGTCCAGGGCGCCCCGGCGACCAACTTCGACAGCGGCCCGTACACCACGCTCGACACCACCCCCGTCTCCCGCGAGAAGCCCTTCCTCTACCAGGACGGCGGCGCCTACAAGGTGTTCGTGCCCGCCAAGCGCACAGGCGCGCGCGGCGTGTCCTGGCCGGCCAACGCGGGCACCTCGCTGCCGCTGGACCGCTTCTACGTGGTCAAGCCCGGCGCCACCGCCGCCACCATCAACGCGGCCCTCGACCAGGGCCTCAACCTGCTGTTCACCCCGGGGGTCTACCACCTCGACCAGACCCTGAACGTCACCCGGGCCGACACCGTGGTCCTCGGCCTCGGCTACGCCACGCTCGTCCCCGACCACGGGGTCGACGCGATGCACGTGGCGGACGTCGACGGCGTGCGGCTGGCCGGCTTCCTCATCGACGCCGGAGCCACCAACTCCGACACGCTGCTCCAGATCGGCCCGGCGGGCTCGAGCGCGGACCACGCCGCGAACCCGACCACCATGCAGGACGTGTTCGTCCGCATCGGCGGCGCGGGACCCGGCCTGGCCACCAACTCGGTCGTCGTCAACAGCGACGACGTCGTCATCGACCACACCTGGCTGTGGCGCGCCGACCACGGCGACGGCGTCGGCTGGGACACCAACCGCGCCGACTACGGTCGGCGCGTCAACGGTGACGACGTCCTGGCCACCGGCCTCTTCGTGGAGCACTTCAACAAGTACGACGTGCTCTGGAGCGGCGAACGGGGGCGCACGATCTTCTTCCAGAACGAAAAGGCGTACGACGTCCCGAACGCCGCCGCCGTCACCCACGACGGCATCGTCGGCTACGCGGCCTACAAGGTCGCCGACTCCGTCACCCAGCACGAGGCGTGGGGTCTGGGCAGCTACTGCAACTTCACGTCCGATCCGTCGATCGTCCAGCACCACGGCTTCCAGGTGCCCGTCACCGCCGGCGTGAAGCTGCACGACATCCAGGTCATCTCCCTGGGCGGCAAGGGCCAGTACGCCCACGTCGTCAACGACACGGGATCGCCCACGTCCGGAACGGACACGATCCCCTCCAAGGTCACGTCGTTCCCGTGATCCGGGTCGGGAGGGGGTGAGCGCGGCCCCTTCCGCGGCAGGTGCCCCGGGCGGAGCCGGCTCCGCCCGGGGCACCTGCGTGTGCCTCAGTCCGTGACCTCCGTGGACCTGCCCAGATACGTGAGCGGGCCCGGGTCCGGGACCGGGACGACGTGGAAGCCGAGGCGGTCGTAGAACGCGCGGGCCGGGGTGTTGGTGGTGACCATGCCGAGGTGTACCGCCGGGACGTCGCGGTGGTGCAGTGCGGTGAGGAACGTGTGCATCAACTGGCGGCCCCAGCCGCGTCGTTGCCAGGCGGGGAGCAGGTCGATGTGCAGATGGGCCGGGTAGTCCTTCAGGTCGGGCAGGATCATCCGTTCGGGGGTGTGGAGCAGGGCCACCATGTGCTCGGTGGGTGTGGTGGGTGTGTCCCGGGGCGGCGGATAGCGCTCGGCGACCAGTGGCAGCCAGCGGTCGCGGAAGTCGGTCACGAACCGTTCGGTGTCCGCGGTGCCCACGATGTAGCCGCCGACCCGGCCGTGTCCGTCGTCGAGGACGAAGGCGAGCTCCGGGTCGAAGTGGCAGTAGGGGTGGGCGAACAGAGTCGGCAGCAGCGCGAGGTCGGGGTACAGATGCCGGGAGTCGCCGCCGTTGTCGGCCGTGCGCACGCACACGTCGGCGACCCCGTCCCGGTCCGACCGGCGGTAGGGGCGCACCCTGGGCAGTGGGTCCATGTGTCGCAGTCTCCTGCATATGGGAGCGCTCCCACAAGGGTGGCGCCCGCCCCTATCGACCGCTGGGCGGCTTGCGCCAGACGGAGACGTGCTTCCTGCTCTCCGCGGTGAACGGCTCCCCGTTCCAGCCGCCCCACCGCTCGGTGCGCTCCAGCCCCGCGAGCCGGGCCATCAGGTCCAGCTCGGCGGGCCAGACGAAGCGCTGCGAGGTCCGGAACACCTCGGCCCGGTCGCCGTCGAGGCGGTAGTGGTGGGAGACGAGGCGCTGGTGCGCCAGGTCGTAGGTGTCGAAGCCGACGTGGTGCTCGCCGACGTGGAACGGCCGGGCCGTCTCGCCGGGCGGGAGCCGTCGCAGTTCGGGTACGCCAACCTCGATGACGAAGCGGCCGCCCGGCCGCAGATGACGGGCCGCGTTGCGGAAGCACTCGACCTGCTCGTCCTGGGTGAGCAGATTGCCGATCGTGTTGTAGACCAGATAGACCAGCGCGAACTCGCCCGGCGCCCGTACCCGTGCCATGTCGCCCCGCGTCACCGCGACGGCGTCGCCGCCGGGCTTGCGCCGCAGTTCCCGCGCCATGTGCGCGGACAGCTCGATCCCGGCGACGTCCACTCCGCGTTCCCGCAGCGGCAGCGCCACCCGTCCGGTCCCGATCGCGAACTCCAGTACCCGCCCGCCCTCGGCGCGTTCGGCCAGGAAGGCGACCGTCGGCTCCAGCACCTCGGGGGCGAACATGAAGGCGGACGACTCGTCGTACGACCGGGCCACCCGCTCGCCCCACGGTTCGGGTTCGCCGGTTCCGCGGGTGTCGTGCTCCTCGTCCTGTGCCATGGCAGGACAGGCTGACAGCCGGGCGGCCGCCTTCGCCAGCGAATTACGCTCCGCCCGGCAGCGTCTGCTCAGGCCCGGGCGCCGCCGTCGACGCGCAGGACCGTGCCGGTCACGTACGAGGCGCGGTCGCTGAGCAGCCAGGCGGCGGCCTGGGCGATCTCCTCCGGGTCCGCCGCGCGCCCCAGCGGATGGTGCGCCGTGAGCCGGTCCTGGAGGCCGGGCGAGTGCGTCTCCCAGGTGCGGATCATCTCGGTGAGCGTGTTGCCGGGAGCGATGGCGTTGACGCGGATGCCCTCGGGCCCGTACGTCACGGCCGCCGACTCCGTGAGGCTGTTCACCGCCCGCTTCATCGCCCCGTACGCGGGCAGCTCCGGGTTGGCCATGAGGCTGCCGACACTGGAGTTGTTGACCAGCGCGCCCACCTTCGCGGTGGCCCGGATCGCGGCGACCTCGGCGGCCATGGCGAGCCAGACGCCCTTGAGGTTGACGGTGTAGACATGGTCGAAGTCGGCCTCGCTCATCCGGTCCAGCGGGCCCGGCGGCACGAAGGTCGCGCCGTTGTTGAAGGCGACGTCGAGCCGGCCGTACAGCTCCACGGCACGGTCGACGGCGGCGCGCACACTCGCCCCGTCGGCCAGGTCGCACAGCACGTACGCGGCGGTCCCGCCCGCCGCCCCGATCTCCTCCGTCACCGCTTTCAGCTGCGCCTCCGTACGGGCGGCCAGCAGCACCTCGGCGCCCTCGCGGGCGAACAGCCGGGCCGCCGCGGCGCCGATGCCCCGCCCGGCGCCGGTGATGAAGGCGACCTTGCCGGCCAGCAGTCCGATGCCCGGCGTGCCGTTCCTGTGGTTCGTCGTGTGGTCCATCGCGTTGTCCATGGCAGCGAGCCTGCGCCCGGCCGCTGGGCTCAGCCAGGCACCGGCGGTACCTGGATGACGCGCCGGGACCCGCGCACACTGGGGGAGTGGACCGACGAGAACTGGGCGAGTTCCTGCGCAGCCGACGCGCACGCATCACCCCCGCCGACGTGGGCCTGCCCGCCGGGCGGCGCCGCCGCACCCCGGGTCTGCGCCGCGAGGAGGCCGCGCAGCTGGCGTTCATCTCGACCGAGTACTACACGCGGCTCGAACAGGCCCGGGCCCCGCGCCCGTCACGGGAGGTGCTGGCCGGGCTGGCCCGCGCCCTGCGCCTGGACGACGCCGAGCGCGCCCACCTCCACCTGCTCGCCGGCGCGTCCCCGAGTTCGCCGCCCGGGCCCTGCCGCGAGGTGCGGCAGAGCATCCTGGAGCTGCTGAACCGGCTGCCGGGCACCGCCGCCCACGTGGTCTCCGCGACGTACGAGGTGCTCGCCTGGAACCCGCTCGCGGCCGCCCTGATGGAGGACTTCTCCGCCCTGCCGCCCCGCGAGCGCAACCTGCTGCGCAAGGTCTTCCTCGGCCCCCAGGGCCCGGGGGAGCGGCTGTACGGCGTGTCCGACGTGGACACCTTCGCCCGCTGCTCGGCACAGCAGCTGCGCGCCACCGCCGCCCGTTACCCGGACGACCCCGAGGTGCGGGCCCTCGTCGCCGAACTGCGCGCGGGCAGCGAGGAGTTCGCCGGGCTGTGGGACTCGCACGACGTACGGACGCAGCGCAGCCTGCGCAAGACGTTCCCGCACACGGGGGTCGGGCCGGTCACCGTCGACTGCGACGTCCTCGACATCACCGACCGGGACCAGCGGGTCGTGCTGTACACCGCGCCGCCCGGGTCCCGCTCGGAGGAGGCGCTGCGGCTGCTGTCGGTCGTCGGCACCCAGAACATGGACGTGAGCGAGGCATAGGGACTGCGGGGACCCCTCACGCCCCGAGGCGGTCGGCCAGACCGGTCAGGGTGGTGCCCAGCGGCAGGTCCAGCCGTACGGCGGCCAGGTCGTCGCCGCGGGTCGGGCCCTGATTGACGACGGCGACGGGCTTGCCCGTCTTCGCGGCGTGGCGCACGAAGCGCAGACCGGACATGACGGTCAGGGAGGACCCGGTGACCAGCAGCGCGGACGCCGCGTCGACCAGGTCGAAGCAGTGCGCGACGCGCGGCTTGGGCACGCTCTCGCCGAAGAACACCACGTCCGGCTTGAGCATCCCCGTGCCGCACACCTGACAGGACACCGTACGGAACGCCGCCTCCCGGTCACGGGCCAGCTCCGCGTCACCGTCGGGGTTCACCCGGGCGGCGAGATCGCGGAACTCCGGGTTGGCCTCGTCCAGCCGCTGGTGCAGCTGTCGGCGCGAGACGGTGTTCTCGCAGGTCAGACAGATCACCCGGTGCAGACTGCCGTGCAGTTCGACCGCCTGGGGCGTACCCGCGGCGGCGTGCAGACCGTCCACGTTCTGGGTGATGACACCGGAGACCAGACCGGCCGCGACGAGCCGGGTCACCGCCCGGTGCCCCGCGTTCGGCCGCGCCCGCCCGATCGACTCCCACCCGAGGTGACTGCGCGCCCAGTAGCGACGGCGGTTCTCCTCGCTGCCGGTGAACTCCTGGTAGGTCATCGGCGTGTGCCGGCGCCGGCTGCCCGAGGGGCCGCGGTAGTCGGGGATCCCCGACTCGGTGGAGAGACCGGCCCCGCTCAGCACGAGGACGCCCCCGCCGGCGAGCATCCGCTCCACCACCGCGAGCCCGTCGGCGGACTCGGTACGGAGCGGGGGATCCGGGGTCACGGCTGTGTCCATGCAGGCAGGGTACGTCGCCGCCCGCGGCAGCGGCGGGGCCCGGCCCCAGGGGCCGCCGCCTCACTCCCAGACGACGACGTTCCGCCGCACCGGCACCGCGTCCGAGTTGGACGCGAACAGCTCGGGGGAGCGACTGCGGAGCTGCTCGATGTCCTCGAAGACCGCCCGCAGATGCCCGCGCATGGTCCTGCGGGCGCGCTCGATGTCGTGATCGAGGACCGCGCGGAGGATCTCCTCGTGCTGGTCGGCGAAGAACCGCGGCGAGCCCACCTCGTACAGCCCGAGGCGCCGCGCCCGGTCGAGATGGCCCTTGGCGGAGACCACCGTGGACCACGCGCTGCCGTGGCTGCTCAGCCGCAGCAGCCCGCGGTGGAACTCCTCGTCGAGCCCGAAGAACTCCTCCACGTCGATCCCGGGCCGCTGCTGCCGGGCGATGTTCTCGCGCAGCTCCGCGACGAGCTCGGGGTCCGGGTCGGCGGGCAGGTCGTCGAGGGCCGCCAGCTCCACCGCCTCGCGCAGGAACTGGGCGTCGGCGACCCGCGCCGGGTCGACCCGCGAGACGAACGAGCCCACCTGCGGGAACACCTGGACGAGCCCCTCTTCGGCGAGCAGGATCAGGCTCTCGCGCACGGGGGTGCGGCTCACGCCGAGGGCGGCGGCCAGCTCGTTCTCCGACAGCGCGCTGCCGGGGGGCAGCTCCAGCGTCAGCACCCTGCGCCTGAGCGTCTCGTAGACGACGCGGCGATTGGTGCGCCGCCTGTCGGATCCAGCCATGCGGTCACTGTAGTCGACAGCTCCGGTGCACTAGTACTCCACTCTTGACCGACCCGTCGGCCAGTGCTTGTATACAAGCACTGTTATGCCACTGCGACGGGAGTAGCACATGAGCCGGATCGAACGTGCCGAGGTGTTCGTGGCGTCACCCGGACGCAACTTCGTCACCCTGCGGCTGACGACCTCGGACGGCGTCACCGGCCTGGGCGACGCCACCCTGAACGGCCGCGAACTCGCCGTCGCCAGCTACCTCCGCGACCACGTCGCCCCCCTGCTGATCGGCCGCGACCCGGCCCGCATCGAGGACGTCTGGCAGTACCTCTACCGGGGCGCGTACTGGCGCCGGGGCCCGGTCACCATGACCGCGATCTCCGCCGTCGACACCGCCCTGTGGGACATCAAGGGCAAGGTCGCGGGGCTCCCCGTCTACCAGCTCCTCGGCGGCCGCTCCCGCGACGGCGTCCTCGTCTACTCCCACGCCAGCGGCACCGACGTGCCCTCCCTCCTCGACGACGTCGCCCGCTTCCGCGAGCTGGGGTACAAGGCGATCCGCGCCCAGGCCGCCGTCCCCGGCGTCCCCGGCAGCTACGGCGTGCGCGTCGGCCCCGTCTACGAACCCGCCGCCCACTCCCTGCCCGAGGAGCAGCCCTGGTCCACCGAGGCCTATCTGGACTTCGCGCCCACCTACCTGGAGGCCGTCCGCGACCGCTTCGGGTTCGACTTCCACCTCCTGCACGACGTGCACCACCGGCTCACCCCGATCGAGGCCGCCCGGTTCGGCAAGCGGGTGGAGGACTGCCGGCTGTTCTGGATGGAGGACCCGACCCCGGTCGAGAACCAGGAGTCCTTCCGCCTCATCCGGCAGCACACCACGACCCCGCTCGCCGTCGGCGAGGTGCTCAGCTCCATCTGGGACGTCCAGCACCTCATCACCGAACAGCTCATCGACTACGTCCGCACCACCGTCGTGCACGCCGGCGGCATCACCCACCTGCGCCGCATCTTCGACCTCGCCGCGCTCTACCAGGTCCGCACCGGTTCCCACGGCGCCGCCGACCTCTCACCGATCACGCTCGCCGCGGCCGTCCACCTCGACACCGCCGTCCCCAACTTCGGCATCCAGGAGTACATGCCGCACGTCGAGGAGACCGGGGAGGTCTTCCGCAGCGAGGTGCGCTACGCCGACGGCATGCTGCACGTCGGAGAGGCCCCCGGGCTCGGCGTCGAGTACGACGAGAAGGCCGCCGAACGCTTCCCCTACGACCCCCGCTACCTGCCCGTCGCCCGCCGCCTCGACGGCTCGGTCCACGACTGGTGAGGGCCCCGTGACCCAACAGCACGCCCCGAGCGACCTGAGCCGGGACACCCTCTCCCGGCTCGCCCCCGCACACCGCCCGCTCGTCGACCCCCGCGAACTGCGGCCGCGCACCGTCCACTTCGGGCCCGGCGCCTTCCACCGGGCCCACCAGGCCCTCTACACCGAGACGGCCGCCGCGCGCTCCGGCGCACCCTGGGGCATCGTCGCTGTCGCCCCGCGCTCCGCCGGGACGGCCGCCGCCCTGCGCGCACAGGACTGCCTGTACTCGGTCACCGACCGCGCGCCCGGAGGGGCCCGTACGCGCGTGGTCGGCGCCCTGGTCGACGCGCTGACGATGCGCCCCGACGCCGACCGGGTCGACGCGCTGCTCGCCTCGCCCGAGGTCACCACGGTCACGCTCACCGTGACCGAGAAGGGCTACGCCCGTGACGCCGACACCGGCGGACTGGACGCGGGGGCAGCCGGCATCGTCGCCGACCTGGCAGCCACCGGTGGGACGGGCACCGCGGACATGGTCACCGTCGTCGGCCGGCTCGCCGCGTCCCTCGCCGTCCGCTTCCGCGGCCCGGCGGCCCCGCTCTCCGTCGTCTCCTGCGACAACGCGGCCGGGAACGGGGCGGCACTTGCCCGTGTCGTACGCGAGTTCGTCGAGCGTTCCGCCTGGCCCGACCGGCGGGCGCTGCTGGACTGGCTCGCCGCCGAGGTCGCCTTCCCCGACACCGTCGTCGACCGCATCGTCCCCGCCACGACCGGTGAGGACCGCGAGGCCGCGGCTGCGGCGCTCGGCCTGCGCGACGCACTGCCCGTAGCCGGGGAGCCCTACCGGCAGTGGGTCCTCCAGGACTCCTTCCGCGCGGAGCGCCCGCCCTGGGAACACGGCGGTGCGCTCTTCGTACCGGACGTCGCCCCGTACCAGCTCACCAAGCTGCGCCTGCTCAACGGGGCGCACTCCGCCATGGCGTACCTCGGCGCCGCCGCCGGGTGCCGGACCGTGGCCGAGGTGATGGAGACGGAGTGGGGTGAACGGCTGGTCCGCGCCTACTGCGCGGAGGTCGCCCCCACGCTGCCCCCGGGCGGCCCCGACCCGGCGCGCTACACCGACGACCTCGTCGAACGGTTCCGCAACCCGGCGATGCGGCACCTGTTGCGTCAGATCGGGTCCGACGGGTCCCTGAAGATCCCCGAGCGGTGGATGGGACCGTTGCGGGCACTTCGGGTGGCGGGGGCCGCCACGCCGGTACTCGAGCTGGCGCTGGCGGCGTGGGTGGCGGCCACGCGGCCCGGGGCCGACGGTGGCCAGGTCCACGGAACCACGGACCCGGCGGCGGAGGCGCTCGCGCGGTGCGGGCATGCCGGTGATCCGGCATCCGTCGTCGGCCGGCTGCTGACGACGATCGGCGCGGCGGATCTGGCGGGCGCGCCGGATCTCGTCGCGGCCGTGGCCGCGAGGCTTCCCGCGCTGCGCGCGGGGCGCGTCGAGCTCTGACGCGGGGAGTCGGGGGCGGTGCCGCGCGTGGGCGGGTGCGGGGGCGCGAGTGTCGACGCCCTCCTCACGACCCCGGCCAACCCGACCAACCCAGGGGCGCGGGGAACTGCGCGAGCAACCACGACGTACCCGCACCCGCCCACCCGCCGTACCCCACCCCCTTTGGCGACTCACGGAGGCACACGATGACCCACACCACCCACGCCCCGCCCGGCAGGGCGACCCGGACCACCCGGGATCTCACCCGCGCCGCCGTGTCCGGGTGGCTCGGTACCGCGATGGAGTTCATGGACTTCCAGCTCTACTCACTCGCCGCGGCCGTCGTCTTCAACCAGGTCTTCTTCCCCGACGTCAGCCCCGCCATCGGCCTGATCGCCGCGATGGCGACCTACGGCGTCGGGTACGTCGCCCGCCTCGCCGGCGCCGTCCACTTCGGCCGCCTCGGCGACCGGATCGGTCGCAAGAAGGTGCTGTTCCTCACCATCGTGCTGATGGGCGCGTCCACCACCCTCATCGGCGTCCTGCCGTCGTACGCCACCCTCGGCATCGCGGCCCCGATCCTGCTCGTCGCGCTCCGCCTGATCCAGGGCTTCGGCGCCGGCGCGGAGATCGCGGGCGCCACCGCGATGCTGACCGAGTACGCCCCGTCCGGCCGCCGGGGACTGATCTCCTCCCTGGTCTCGCTGGGCACCAACTCCGGCACACTGGCCGCCTCCGGGCTGTGGGCCGTGCTCCTCGCCACCCTCTCCGAGGACCAGATGCTCGCCTGGGGCTGGCGTCTGCCGTTCCTGTGCAGCTTCCTGCTGCTGCTCTTCGCCGTGTGGCTGCGCACCCACCTCAAGGAGAGCCCGGTCTTCGAGCAACGCCCCGACGTGGTCGACGGTGTCGCGCTCTCGCGCAAGGAACTGCAGGCCGACGGCGGTCCCGGGACGGAGCCCGGCGCGGCCGGTGCGCACACCCTGGAGGCCGGGCTGCGCCAGCGCAAGGGCCGGGCCTTCTTCCTCGCGCTCGGTCTGCGCTTCGGCCAGGCCGGCAACTCGGGGCTCATCCAGACCTTCCTGGTCGGCTACCTCGCCACCACCCTCATGGTGGACCGCTCCGTACCCACCACCGCCATCGTCTACGGCTCACTGCTCGGCTTCGTCACCGTGCCGGTCGTCGGCCTGCTCGGCGACCGCTTCGGCCGCCGGCCCGTCTACCTCGCGCTGACCGCGCTCACCATGGTCGTCGCCGTACCACTGATGTACGTCATCGCCAACGGCGGCACCGTGGCGCTCACGATCGCGGTCGTCCTCGCCCTCAACATCGGTGTCCTCGGACTGTTCTCGCTGGAGAGCGTCACCATGGCCGAACTCTTCGGCTCCCGCACCCGGTTCACCCAGCTCGCCGTCGCCAAGGAGATCGGCGGCATCCTCGCCACCGCCGTCGGACCCGTCATCGCGGCGACGCTCACCGCCGCCACCCACCACTGGTGGCCCATCGCCGCGATGCTCGTCGGCTACTCCCTCATCACGCTCGTCTCCGCCTGGGTCGCACCCGAGACGAAGGGGCGCGACCTCGTCCGATGGGAGGACGCGGCATGAAGGCCGTCGTCGTACACGGTGCCGGTGATCTGCGCATCGACCAGCTGCCCGATCCGGTACCCGGCCCCGGTGAGGTGCTCGTCGCCATGGAGTGGGGCGGGATCTGCGGCTCCGACCTGGCGTACTGGCGGCACGGTGGGTCCGGTACGGCCGTGCTCAAGCACCCCATGGTGCTCGGGCACGAGGTCGCCGGGCGGGTCGTCCGCACGGGGCCCGGTGTGCGCGGGTTCGAGGGCGGGCAGCCGGTCGCCGTCCATCCGGCCCGGGTGGTCGGGGACGAGGTACTGCCGGAGCGGATCGCCGGACGCACCAACCTCCACGCACGGGTACGGTACTTCGGCTCCGCCGCCTTCGATCCGCACACCGACGGGGGGTTCAGCGAGCTCAAGGCCGTGCCGGCCGGGCAGCTCAGGGTGCTGCCGGACGGGGTGAGCACGCGGGACGGGGCGCTGGCCGAGCCGTTGGCGGTCGCGCTGCACGCCGTGCACCGTGCCGGTGACCTGCGGGGGCGGACCGTACTGGTCAACGGGGTGGGGCCCATCGGGTCGTTGGTCGTCGCCGCGGCGAGGCTGCGGGGTGCGGGGGCCGTGGTCGCCGCCGACATCGCGGAGTCCTCGCTCGGTGTGGCCCGGGCGTTGGGCGCGGGGGAGGTGCGGAACACCGGGCGGGGCGAGCGGTTGCCGGACGACGTGGAGGTGGTGTTCGAGGCGTCGGGGGCGCCGGGCGCGCTCGGGCCCGTGCTGCGGGCCACTGCCCGTGGGGGGACGGTGGTGCAGGTGGGTAACTTGCCGGGGGCCGAAGTTCCCGCGGTGCTGGGGGAGTTGGTGACGCGGGAGATCACGTGGGTGGGGTCGTACCGGTTCGTCGACGAGATCGGTGAGGCGTTGCGGGCGTTGGGGGAGGGCTTGGACCTGTCGCCCTTGGTGACGCATGAGTTCGGGATCGAGCGGGCGGGGGAGGCGTTGGTGGTCGCGGGGGACCGGGGGAGTGGGAGTGGGAAGGTGATGTTGCGGCTCGGGGGTGGTGCGGGGGGTGTGGGGAGTGGGGTAGAGTAGATCTTGGAAGTGCCGCCGGGGTAACCGGGCGGTGAACTCCAGGCGTTGGTCGTCCAAGGAAAGACGCCCCGCTTCCTGCGGGGAGATGCAGGTGCAAGGCCTGCCCAGCGCTCGGTGAGGCCCATTCCGACGGTTGTCGGGGTGGGCCTCTTTTTGGTTTTCGCCCCCGCCGCCCCTACCCTCCCCCAAGCTCTCAACTTCGTTCGAGCAGGGGGGACCCCCATCCTCCCTTCAAGGGGCTCCGCCCCTTGGACCCCGGGAGTGCTTTGTCGGCTGACCGCCGGTGGGGGCTGGTCGCGCAGTTCCCCGCGCCCCTTACGGGCGCGCTTCTCGCGCCCCCGCGGCGGAGCCGCAGATGCAATACAGCCCCGCGCCCCTTACGGGGCGCTGGTTCGTGGCGGGTGGGGTTCTTGTACGCTGCGGGGGCCAGTCGTGCCGCACCATGGCCAGGGAATCCGGTGGGAATCCGGAGCTGACGCGCAGCGGTGAGGGGGACGGGCGGGGCATCTCTACGCCACTGGGAGTGGGAGGGTGCCGGCGGTACACCGCCGGTGTCGACCTCTCCTCGGGAAGGCGCCTCGTCCGGACGAACCCGAGTCCGAAGACCTGCTGGCACCTCCGCGCCCGTGCGCGGGGGAAGTCCACCGGCCAGGCTCCGCGTTCGAGCCCCGACAATCGAGGCGTTCCATGTTCCGTCGTGCCGCGCTGTTCGTCGCCCCTGTCCTTCTCGTCACCGCCTGCGCCGGCTCCGGCGTCCCAAGCGGCGGGGACACCGAGGGCGCCGTCACCCTCACCAACTGCGGGCACAAGGTGACCCTGAAGTCGCCGCCGCAGCGTGCCGTCTCCCTCAATCAGGGCACCACCGAGATCCTGCTCGCCCTCGGTCTCGCCGACCGCATGGCCGGGACCGCCACCTGGACCGACCCCGTGATGAAGGGACTGGAGAAGCAGAACGCCACCGTGCCGAGGCTGGCCGACAACAACCCCTCCTTCGAGAAGGTGCTGGACGCCGAACCCGACTTCGTCACCGCCTCGTTCGTCTCCACGCTCGGCAAGGGCGGCGTGGCCACCCGCGGCCAGTTCGAGGAACTCGGCGTGCCCACTTACGTCTCGCCCTCCGACTGCGCCGCCGGCAAGGACAACGACAGCGGCGGCGACGGCTCCCGCAGCACGCCGCTCACCCTCGACACCGTGTACGGGGAGATACGCGACCTGGCCCGTGCCTTCGGCGTCGACGCGCGGGGGGAGAAGCTCGTGGCGCGGCTGAAGAAGCGGGTCACGGACGCCACCGACGGGCTCGACGCCTCCGGTGTCTCCCTCATGTACTGGTTCGCCAACTCCCAGTCGCCCTATCTGGCCGGCTGCTGCGGCGCCCCCGGCGCCATCACCCGTGCCGTCGGCGCGGAGAACGTCTTCGACGACACGCACGACGAGTGGCCGCAGATCAACTGGGAGACCGTCGCCGACCGCGACCCGGACGTCCTGGTGATCGGCGATCTGACGCGCAAGTCGCAGACGGCGGAGTCCGCCAAGGCCAAGATCCGGTTCCTGGAGAGCAACCCCGCCACCCGCCATCTCACCGCCGTCCGCGAGAAGCGCTACGTCCTGCTCAGCGGGCAGGCGATGAACCCTTCCCTGCGCACCGTCGAGGGCATCGAGCAGGTCGCCGCGGGGCTGCGCGACTTCGGGCTCGCGAAGTGAGCGCGCGGGTCGCGCTGCTGACGGGTGGGGGGCTGCTGGCGCTGGCCGTGTCGGTCGCGCTCGCCGTGACCATCGGGCCCGCCGACATCTCGGCGGCGGACGTGTGGGCGTCGGTCGCCTCGCACGTCGGCCTGGGAGAGAGCGCGCTCGCGCCGCTGCGGGACGGCATCGTGTGGAACCTGCGGATGCCGCGCACGCTGCTGGCCGCGGTGTGCGGGGCGGGGCTCGCGCTGTGCGGGGCGGTGATGCAGTCGCTGCTGCGCAATCCGCTGGCCGACCCGTTCGTTCTCGGCGTCTCCTCCGGTGCCTCCACCGGGGCGGTCGCGGTGGTCGTCCTCGGGGTGGGCGGAGGAGCGGTGTCGCTGTCGGCGGGCGCGTTCGTCGGGGCGCTGCTGTCGTTCGCTCTGGTGCTGCTGCTCAGCCACAGCCTGGGCGGCAGCACGGACCGGGTGGTGCTCTCCGGGGTCGCCGCCATGCAGCTGTTCTCCGCACTGACCTCCTTCGTCGTGCTGACGTCGGCGGACGCCGAGACCACCCGGGGCGTGCTGTTCTGGCTGCTCGGCTCGCTGACCGGCGCGGGCTGGTCGGAGGTGCTGCTGTGCTCCGGCGTGCTCGGCGTCGTCCTGCTGGTCTGCCTCGGCCACGCCCGCACCCTGGACGCGTTCGCCTTCGGTGAGGAGGCCGCCGCGGGGCTCGGCGTACGGGTGGCGCGCGCCCGCCTCGTCCTGCTGTGCGCGACCGCGCTGCTCACCGCCGCCCTGGTGAGCTGCGCCGGGGCGATCGGCTTCGTCGGCCTGGTGCTGCCGCACGCCACCCGGGTGCTCACCGGCTCCGGGCACGCCCGACTGCTGCCCGTCACCGCGCTGGCGGGCGCCGTCTTCCTGGTGTGGGTCGACACCGCGGCCCGTACGGTGCTGGACCCGCAGGAGGTGCCGGTCGGCGTCGTCACCTCCCTCATCGGCGTCCCGGCCTTCGTGGCCGTGCTGTACCGGGACCGGAGGAAGGCATGAGCGGGCAGGCGGGGGAGTGTACGGAGGGACTGGCCGCCGAGCGGGCCACGCGCCGCACCGACGGCCGGCTCCTGGTCGACGGGGTCACGCTCACCCTGCGCCCCGCGGAGACCGTCGGCCTGCTCGGCCCCAACGGCTCCGGGAAGTCCACCCTGCTGCGGCTGCTCGCCGGGGTCCTGGCCCCGACCGCCGGTGTCGTCACCCTCGACGGGCGGGAGCTGTCCCGGGTCGGCCGCCGTGCCGTCGCCCGCCGGATCGCCACCGTCGAACAGCACGCGCACACCCAGACCGAGCTGACCGTCCGCGAGGTCGTCGCCCTGGGCCGCATCCCGCACCGCCGCGCCTGGACGACGCCCACGGACGCCGACGCCCGGGCCGTCACCGAGGCCCTGGAACGCACCGGACTGACCGGCCGGGCCGGCCAGTCCTGGCACACCCTGTCCGGCGGCGAACGCCAGCGCGCCCAGATCGCCCGGGCGCTGGCCCAGGAGCCGCGCGAGCTCCTGCTGGACGAGCCCACCAACCACCTCGACATCCAGCACCAGCTCGACCTGCTCGACCTCGTCGCCGGGCTGCCCGTCACCACGGTGATCGCCCTGCACGACCTCAACCTCGCCGCGATGTACTGCGACCGGCTGCTGGTCCTGGCGGAGGGGCGCGCGGTCGCGGAGGGGACCCCGGGAGAGGTGCTCACCCCCGCGCTCATCAAGCGGGTGTACGGGGTGCGTGCCGAGGTCCAGGAGGGGCCCGGGCATCCCGTCGTCCGCTTCCTGCGGCGGGCGGGCGGTGGCCGGGGTCAGCCCTGACCGGGGTGGGCGTGGCTGTGGGACACCTCGGGCGCGCAGGGGTCGTGCTTCTCGGCCCTGCGGTCCCGCAGCCAGTCGAGTACGGCCAGGACCAGCGCGCCCAGTATCGGCAGCAGGCCGGACCCGATGGCGACCGCGACGGCGGTGCGGTAGTGGTGGCCGGCGTGCCCCAGCACCATGTAGAACAGCCCGGGCAGGGCCGCCGTACCGACGGCTCCGCCCAGCCGCTGCCCGGTCTGCAGCGCGCCCCCGGCCGCGCCCGCCATCCGCACCGGCACGTCCCGCAGCGTCATGGTGATGTTGGGCGAGATGACGCAGCCACTGCCCAGCCCGCCGACGAGGAGCGCCGGGGCCGCCCACCACACCGCGGCCCCGCCGGACATCAACCGCAGCACGGCGACCGCCGTGCCCAGGCCCACCAGGACACCGACGAGCCCGCACACCGTCAGCAGCCGGCCGAGCCGTTCCACCAGCCGTCCGGACACCACCGCGCCGAGTGCCGAACCGAGGGCGAACGGGGTCACCGCGAGCCCGGAGCGCAGCGGCGAGTAGCCCTCGCCGTTCTGGAAGAACAGCGCGAACACCAGCCACACCCCGCTGAAGCCCACGAAGTACAGGGTGGCGATGGCCGCCCCCGCCGCGTACCCGCGGGTGGAGGTGACCAGCCGGGGATCCAGCAGCGGCTGCCCGTCACGGGCGCCGACCCGCCACTCCCAGCGGGCGAAGGCCACAAGGAGCGCCACGCCGACGAGGAACAGCCACCACAGCCGCCGTACGCCGCCGGACTCGGCCATCACCAGCGGCAGCATCACGGCCAGGACGCCCGCGCCGAGCAGCGCGATCCCGGGCAGGTCGAGCCGTTCGCGCCGGCCGGGCTTCACGTGGGGCAGCAGTCGCAGGCCGAGTACGAGCGCGAGGGCGCCGACGGGCACGTTGAGGTAGAACAGCCAGCGCCAGCCCTCCTCCCCGCCGGCCAGGGTGAGGACCAGCCCGCCGACCACGGGGCCGACCGCGCTGGAGATGCCGACGGTCGCCCCGAACAGACCGAACGCCCGGCCGCGTTCGGCGCCCCGGAACAGCTGCTGGATGAGCGCCGAGTTCTGCGGCGCCAGACAGCCGGCGGCGGCGCCCTGCGCCAGCCGGGCCACGACCAGCAGCGTCACGTCGGGTGCCGCGCCCGCCGCCGCGCTGCACAGCACGAAGGCGGTGAGGGCCAGCAGGAAGATGCGGCGCCTGCCGAGGGCGTCCCCGAGCCGGCCCGCGGCGACCAGGACCAGGGCGAACGTCAGCGCGTAACCGGAGACCACCCACTGGATGGCCGGGGCCGAGGTGTGCAGCTCGCGCTGCATGGAGGGCAGGGCGACGGCGACGATGGTGACGTCCAGCAGGCTCATGAAGCCGGCCACCAGGGTCACCGACAGGGCCTTCCACCGCCTGGGGTCGGCCCCCTCGGCCGTGTCCGCGGGGTGCCCGCCCCGTTCCTCCGCCTGCGCGCGCACGCCCACCCGAGCTCCCTTTCGCCGTCGCGGCACCGGCCGCGGGGTGTCCGTACCCCGCGGCCGGTGGGCCGCGCTCCACATTCCGCGACGGGTATCCCGTGACCACGGCTTACACTCCGGTCCACCGCGGTCACGGGGAAGGGCGGGCGGTCAGCCGACCTCGGCGTGCTCCTCGGAGCGGGCCTCCTCGGCGGGCTGCCCGTCCGCCGCGCGGGCCCTGCGGCCGGGCAGCACCGCGAGGACGATCAGCGCACCGGCGGCCATGATGATCCCGCCGATCAGGCTGGTGTGCGCCACGCCGTGGGCGAAGGCCTCGTGCACGGCGTCGACCAGGGCCCGGGCCTGCTGGGGTCCGCCGCTCGGGTTCTTGGCCACCTGTCCGGCGACCGCGAGCCCGCCGCCCACCGACTCCCCGGCGGCGTCCAGCGCGGCGGCCGGCAGCCGCCCGCCGATCAACTCGCCCAGCCGGTCCTGGTACGCCGTGCCGAGGAGCGAGCCGAGGACGGCGATGCCGAGCGCGCCGCCCAGCTCCAGCGAGGTGTCGTTGGCGCCGCCGCCCACGCCCAGCTCCGACTCCGGGAAGGAGCCCATGATCGTGTCGGTGGCGGGGGAGACGCTCAGGCCGATGGCGAAGCCGAGCAGCAGCAGCGACGGCACGAAGTCGGCGTAGGTGGCGTCCGCGCCGATCGTGGTGAGCAGGAAGACGCTCACCGTGCCGATGACCATCCCGGGCACCACCATCGCCTTCACCCCGAGCCTCGGGGTGAGCCGGCCGGTCACGGCGGCGCCGACGAACACCGCGCCGGCCAGCGGCAGCAGCCGGACGCCGGTCTCCAGGGGACCGTAGCCGAGGACGAACTGCAGGAACTGCGTGAGGTAGTAGATCGAGCCGTAGGCGCCGAAGAAGAAGAACAGCACCGCGATCATAGAGCCCGCGAAGGGGCGCCGGGTGAACCGGCGGACGTCCAGCATGGGGTGCGGGTGCCGCAGCTCCCACAGGGCGAAGACGACGAGACCCACGCCCGCGACCACGGCCGCCGTGACCGGCCCCGCGCCCCAGCCGAAGTGCGGGCCCTCGATGATGGCGTACACCAGGGCGCCGACGGAGACGATGGACAGCAGACCGCCCACGTAGTCGATCCGGCCCATGTCCCGGGCCCGGGACGGCGGGACGAGGACGAGCGCGCCGAGCACGGCGACGACGGCTATGGGCACGTTGACCAGGAACGTCGAGCCCCAGGCGTGACTCTCCAGGAGCCGTCCCGCGACCAGCGGGCCGACCGCGATGGCCAGCCCCGAGGTGGCGGTCCAGGCGGTGATCGCCCGGGCCCGCTCCCCCTTGGGGAAGACCGCGACCAGCAGCGAGAGCGTGGCCGGCATGACCACGGCCGCGCCCACGCCCATGACCGCGCGGGCGGCGATGACCAGCCCGGTGTCGTGCACCAGGCTGCCCATCACCGAGCCGCCCGCGAAGATCAGCAGCCCGGTGACGAGCGCGCCCCGGCGGCTGTACTTGTCGCCGATCGCGCCGAGCACCAGCATCAGCGCGGCGTACGGGACGGTGTAGCCGTCGATGACCCATTGCAGGTCGCTGCTGCTGAGGTGCAGATCGGCGGTCATGTCCGGGGCGGCGACGATCAACGACGTGTTGGCCATGACCACGAGCAGCAGGCTCAGACACAGCACGAGCAGTGCCCACCAGCGCCGTGGGTAGGGGCCGGTCATCTTCTCCACCGGTGTGTTCGCCATGAGCGGCATCGAGGGCTCCAGAAGCAGAGTGAGCGTCGGACAGTAAGTTGCCCATCGATGTGCAGATTAGTTTGTTGCCCACGAGTGTGCAAATAGAGCCGGTCTCGGCGGGTATCGGGTGCGAGAGCCCCGTAAACACCCGACCGGCCGCCCCCGTGACGGGGACGGCCGGTCCGGAAAGCGATCGGGCGGTCAGGCGCCGACGTACGCCGCGAGGTGCTCGCCGGTGACGGTGGAGCGGGCCGCGACCAGGTCGGCCGGGGTGCCCTCGAAGACGATCCGGCCGCCGTCGTGACCGGCCCCGGGACCCAGGTCGATGATCCAGTCGGCGTGCGCCATCACCGCCTGGTGGTGCTCCACGACGATCACCGACTTGCCCGAGTCGACCAGCCGGTCCAGCAGACCCAGCAGCTGCTCGACGTCGGCGAGGTGCAGGCCGGCGGTCGGCTCGTCCAGGACGTACACACCGCCCTTGTCGCCCATGTGCGTGGCCAGCTTCAGCCGCTGCCGCTCGCCGCCGGACAGCGTGGTCAGCGGCTGGCCCAGGGTGAGGTAGCCGAGCCCGACGTCGGACAGCCGCTGAAGGATCCGGTGCGCCGCCGGGGTGCGCGCCTCGCCCGCCGCGAAGAACTCCAGCGCCTCGGACACCGGCAGCGCCAGCACCTCGCTGATGTCCCGGCCGCCGAGCCGGTACTCCAGCACCGACGCGTCGAACCGCTTCCCGTCGCACTCCTCGCAGGTGGTCGCCACACCGGCCATCATCGCCAGGTCCGTGTAGACGACACCGGCGCCGTTGCAGGTGGGGCAGGCGCCCTCCGAATTGGCGCTGAACAGCGCCGGCTTCACGCCGTTGGCCTTGGCGAACGCCTTACGGACCGGCTCGAGCAGCCCCGTGTACGTCGCCGGATTGCTGCGCCGCGAGCCGCGGATCGCGCCCTGGTCCACCGACACCACGTCCGCGCCGGCCGGGATCGACCCGTGGACGAGGGAACTCTTGCCGGACCCGGCGACGCCCGTGACGACGGTGAGCACACCGAGCGGGATGTCCACGTCCACGTTCCGCAGGTTGTGCGCGTCGGCCCCGCGGACCGGGAGCGAGCCGGTCGGCGTGCGCACGCTCTTCTTCACGGACGCCCGGTCGCCGAGGTGGCGCCCGGTGAGCGTGCCGCTCGCCCGCAGCCCCTCGACGGTGCCCTCGAAGCACACGGTGCCGCCCGCCGCGCCGGCGCCGGGGCCGAGGTCGACGACGTGGTCGGCGATCGCCACGACCTCCGGCTTGTGCTCCACGACGAGCACCGTGTTCCCCTTGTCCCGCAGCCGCAGCAGCAGGGTGTTCATCCGCTGGATGTCGTGCGGGTGCAGCCCGGTGGTGGGCTCGTCGAAGACATAGGTGACATCGGTGAGCGAGGAGCCCAGGTGGCGGATCATCTTGGTGCGCTGCGCCTCGCCGCCCGACAGCGTGCCCGCCGGCCGGTCCAGGGAGAGGTAGCCGAGACCGATCTCCGTGAACGAGTCGAGGGTGTGCCGCAGCGAGTCGAGCAGCGGGGCCACCGAGGGCTCCTTCAGACCGCGCACCCAGGTGGCGAGATCGCTGATCTGCATCGCGCAGGCGTCCGCGATGCTCACGCCGTCGATCGTCGACGACCGGGCCTCGGCGCTCAGCCGGGTGCCGTCGCACTCGGGACAGGTGGCGAAGGTGACCGCGCGGTCCACGAACGCCCGGATGTGCGGCTGCATGCCCTCGCGGTCCTTGGCCAGCATCGACTTGCGGAGGCGCGGCAGCAGACCCTCGTAGGTCATGTTGATGCCCGCGATCTTCATCCTCGTCGGCTCGCGGTGCAGGAAGTCGGCCAGCTCCCGCTTGGTGTACGCGCGGATCGGCTTGTCCGGGTCGACCAGGCCCGACTCGCTGTACAGCCGGTGGTTCCAGCCGCCCGACTTGTAGCCCGGCACCTCCAGGGCGCCCTCGTTGAGGGACTTGGTGTCGTCGTAGAGCTGCGTCAGGTCGAAGTCCTGGACCGTGCCCCGGCCCTCGCAGCGCGGGCACATGCCGCCGGTGATGCGGAAGCTGCGGCGCTCCTTCACCTTCTGCCCGCCGCGCTCGACGGTGACCGCGCCCGCCCCGCTGATCGAGGCGACGTTGAAGGAGTACGCCTTGGGGGAACCGATGTGCGGCCGCGCGAGGCGGCTGAAGAGGATGCGGAGCATCGCGTGGGCGTCGGTCGCGGTGCCGACGGTGGAGCGGGGGTCGGCGCCCATCCGCTGCTGGTCGACGATGATCGCGGTGGTCAGCCCGTCGAGCACGTCGACCTCGGGACGGGCGAGGGTCGGCATGAAGCCCTGCACGAACGCGCTGTACGTCTCGTTGATCATCCGCTGCGACTCCGCGGCGATCGTGTCGAACACCAGCGAGCTCTTGCCCGAGCCGGAGACTCCGGTGAACACGGTCAGCCGGCGCTTGGGGATCTCGACGGCGATGTCCTTGAGGTTGTTCTCGCGCGCCCCGTGCACGCGGATCAGATCATGGCTGTCGGCGACGTGCGGCGTGGGCACCTGGTTCTGCGCGCTCGTGTCGATGCTCAAAGGTCTCTCCCTGTTCCCGTCCGAGGTCCCGGGGCCCCCGTCCCGGCCCCCGGCAGCCACACTATGCGGGCGCGGGCGGCCGGGGCTTCTCGAATACTGACCGGTCCGCACCCGGCCGACGCGACTCGGCGCCGGCCGGCGGCTACCGGACGTGGCCCTCGGCGCACTCCCGGGGACCGCCGCCCGCAGGCCGGTAGCAGGCCCGTACGACGGTGCCCGGGCCGGTCGCGGTCATGGCCGTGTACACATAGGTGTCCGCGTCGACCCGGTCGCGCACCTCGGCCCTCCGGGCGGGCCGGCCGTCGTCGCCCGCCTCCATCTCGATCCGGTCGCCGACGTCCGTGCCCCACGCGCGGGCCCAACTGGTCCCGCACACCGTGCTGTGGCGCAGCTCCATCCAGGCGCCGGTGGTCAGGTGACGGGAGGCGAGGGTGACCGGGGAGGAGGCGCAGCGCTGGCGCATCGGGCTCTTCCCCTCGCACCCCTCGCCCCGGCACAGCGGCCCGGTGGCGGGCTCGGCGGAGGGCGCGGAGGGCGCCTTGCGCTGGTGGGGGAGGAGCAGGAGGCCCACCGCCACGACGCCGAAGACGACGGCGCACAGCATCGCGAGCACCGCGAGCAGGGCCACGCCGCGGTGGCCGGACGGTGGAGTCTCGGCGGAGGGGGTCGGTCGGGACCGCGAAGCCCGTGGGGCCGGGTCGGCCTCCGCGGCCGGAGCGCCCGGAGCCGCCCGGGCGGCCGACGCGGCCGGCGGGGCCGACGGGGCGGCCGGTCGGGGCCCGTCCGCCGTCGCCCGCACCGAGGCGTTCGCGCTCGTCCTCCCGGTCGCCTCCCCGGCGCGGCCGCCCCACTCCGACTCCGCGATCTCCCACAGCGCCAGACAGCGCCCCTCCGGCTCGCCGGCCAGTCGGCACAGTGCTCGCACGGCGGGGCGAGGGGGCAGGGCCCTGGCGTTGAGGTACCGCTCCCAGGACGACTTGCTGTACGTGGTCTTCGCCGCGAGCGCCGCCAGGCTCAGTCCGGTACGGATCCGCAACTCCCGTAGCGCGAGCGCGAGCCGGGCGAGCGCGGGAGAAGCCGTCGCGGCCGGCGTGGAGGCCGCCGGCGTCGGCCCTGCCGTCCCGGTCACCCCCGCAGCGCCTTCCAGGTGTGCGGCCCGACCCGGCCGTCCACGACAAGGCCGGAGCGCTTCTGCAGGTCCTTGACCGCGCGCTGGGTGAGCGGGCCGAAGATGCCGTCGATGCCACCGGGCGAGATGCCCGCCCTGCGCAGCAGACACTGCGCCTCGGCCACCTCCGGTCCGACGCTGCCGTACGCCACCTCGGTGCGCCGGGTGCGGCTGTTGCCCGCGTACCAGCGGCCGTCGGCGCGGTGCGGATGGCAACTGTACGAGCGGGCCGACGCGGTCGCCGGCGCGGTGGCCGAGACCGGGCGGGCGGCGGCCGGCCCGCCGTCACCGCCCCGCAGCCGTACGGCCAGCAGGACGGCCGAGAGGAGGGCGAGGACGGCGGCGACGGCACACGCCACCAGCGCGATCCGCAGCGCCCGGGGAGCGCGCGAGGCGGGCGCCTCCGCCGTCACCCGCACCGTCAACTCGCCCTCGTCGGTGTGCCCTTCCGCCCCGTCCTCCGGTGCGACCCCGGGCGCTGCCGGTTTCCGCCCGCGGTCGGAGGCGCGGTTCGCGGCGGCGATCTCCTGGAGGGCCAGCAGGGGAACCGGGTCCGTGCCGGTGAGATGGGCCAGGGCGCGTACGGCCTCCGGGGGCGGGAGGGTGCCGCCGCCCAGGTAGCGTTCCCAGGACTTCGCGCTGTAGCCGGTCCGGTCCGCCAGCCGGGTCAGGCTCAGCCCGGCGCGGTCCTTCAACCGGCGTAATCGGATCACCAACTGCCGTGAGGACGGGTCGAGTTCTGCGGGCAACGGCTTCCAACGGGACATGATCCCCCCACTCGCGCGGACCGTGGTCAGTGGTCGTCGCTGCGTCGCATTCTGCATCAGTGCGCAACTCTCCGCACGGGTATACGACCCCCGGCCGCGTCCGGGAGCCGCCGTAGCCGCCCCGGCCGTCCCGCGGCACCGTCCCGCCGGGCCGCGTCCCCGCAGGTCGAAGGGCGGACCGTCCCGTGTCGTCGTCACGTGGACGTCGACCGTGGCGGTACCCGCTGCGGCCCCGCAGTCTTGCTCCCGTCACCTCCTCGCCGACGGCGCCGAGGTGACGGTCCACGGACCGATCACGACCCGTTCACGACCGATCCCGAAGGACGAAAGAGGCTCACATGCGATCGAACGTCATGGCCAGGACACTCGTCAGTCTCGCCGCCGCGGTCGGCATCGCGGCCGGCGGCCTGGCCACCGCGGGCACCAGCCAGGCGGCCTCCGCACCGGCGTCGCACCCGGTGGCGGGCCTGCAGACCGGTGTGCTCGCGACCCACAACTTCGGCCTGTCCAGCGCCCAGGCGAAGAACGTCCAGCGCTGGCTGCAGACCTACTGGGGTTACACCGACTCCATCGACGGGCAGCTCGGCACCAACAGCTGGAAGGCGTTCCAGCGCTGCCTCAAGGAGTACTGGGGTTACACCGGCGCCATCGACGGCGACCCCGGCACCAACACGATCAAGGCCCTGCAGCGGCTCCTGCAGAACTGGGGCTACACCGGCGCCATCGACGGTGACGCCGGCTCCGGCACCCAGGCCGCGTTCAAGAACTTCGCCAACAACATCTAGTGCCGGAGGCGGCGTCCTGTAGCGAAGGCGACGCCTGGTGTCGAAGGCCCGCTCCCCGCGGTCACACGTCCGCCGCCGCCCGCCGCCCCGGTTCGCCGGGGACGGCGGGCGGCGGCGGACGTCACGTCAGCAGGAGCCCTCGTCCTCCCAGGGGCCCCACTCGGCGGCGCCGGGCTTCTCGTTCTGGGTCCACCACTTGGCCTTCCAGTTGTGCGCGTTGTACGACACCTCGTCGCCCTTGACGTAGACCGCCGACGAGCTCCACGCCGACGTGCAGGCGGTGCCCGGCTGGGACGGCGTCGGGGTGGGCGTGGTCGTGGGCGGGGTGACCCCGGCGAACTTCACCGAGTACTTGGCGAAGTCCCACGCGTTCTGCGCCACGCTGGAGCAGGTGCCCGACGTGCGGCCCCCGTTGTCCGGCGGGCTGCACTGCCGGTCGCGGTTGAGGGACCAGAACGTGAAGCGGTCCATGTGGTGGTTGGTGGCGTAGTCCAGCACCGTCTGGAAGTCGGACTGCGCGAAGTACTCGCCGGTGTCGCTGCGGCCGTTCATGCCGGAGAAGCCCTCGTGGGCGTAGGCGGTCGCCTCGTCCCAGCCGAACGTCGACTGAAGGATCTTGTTGAACTTGGTCAGTGCGTCGGTCTGGGCGGCGGCGCCGTTGAAGCCGCCGTCGAACGGCATGATGGAGAAGTTGTTCGGGGTGAACCCCTGGGACTTCGCCTCGAGCAGCATCTGCTTGCCGAACCAGCCGGTGCCGTCCGCCGTGGTGCCCGCGGTGGTGACGGAGACGTAGAGGCCGGGGTTGTTCTGCTGAAGGATCTTGGCCGCGCCGATCTCGTTCCTGATCGCGGCCGTGTTCTCGTACTCCGGCTCCTCCAGGTCGAAGTCGATGGCGTGCAGCCCGTACTTGGTGATGACCTGCTGGTACGCGGCGGCGGTCGAGGCCGCGTCGGAGCAGGTCTGGCCGAGCTTGGTGCCGCCGTAGCCGCCGATGGAGACGGAGACGTCGCCGCCCTTGGAGCGGATCTTGTTGATCACCGCCTGCACGGCGGTGTCCGAGGAGACCGCGGAGGTGCCGCCCCAGGTGGGGGAGCAGCCGCCGCCGTTGGGCGCGAGGATGAACGCGAGCTGGAAGGCCTTGAGCCCGGTGGCGTCCATGATGGCAGCGGCGTCCGGCGGGTCGTTGTCCAGCGGCATCAGATAGGGGGCGGCCGCGTACCAACGGTTGCTCAGCGCGTTCGTCGCGCCCGAGGCGTTGCCCGCGAGCAGTGCGGTCGAGCCGGCCGCGGCGATTCCGACGGCGGCGGCCGCGCCCAGACATGCGCGAAGACGTCTCACTGTGTGCCTCCAGGTGGGGCTGTGGGGAGTCGTCCCAGCTTGCTGAGCCTGTTGGGGCCACGTCAATAGATTGGACTAGACCAAGTTCGTTTCTCTTCCTCCCGTCTGACCGCCGGTCGGCCCCGACGCCGTAGCACGGGACGGCGACCGGCCGGGCGAGGCCGCACGGCAGCGCGGCCGTGGCCAGCGCGCAGCCGGCCTCCGTCCGGCCGCCCGCAGGGGGCCGGAAAACGGCCGCGGTGCCCGGCGCCCACGCTTTCGCGTGGGGCGGGCACCGCGGTGGTGCTCACGGACGGAGCCGGCGGGGTGCCGGGGCCGTGCGGAGGGGGCGGGGTGGTCAGCCCCGCGTGATGTTCTGTGCCTGCGGTCCCTTCTGTCCCTGTCCGATGTCGAAGGTGACGTTCTCCCCCTCGATCAGCTCGCGGTACCCGCTGCCGTTGATCTCGGAGTAGTGCGCGAAGACGTCCGGGCCCCCGTCGTTCTGGGAGATGAAGCCGAAGCCCTTCTCGGAGTTGAACCACTTCACGGTACCGCTGGCCATACGTTTGGTCCTTCGTTGGTGTCCTGGGGCGAGCCCGTCATGGGCACGCCCCGGCTTCTGCGACGGCAGGAGCCCTGAGCTTTTTTACCCTCCGGCGCCGCGTTTATCCGACCGGCGACACGCCTTCCTGTCACGGTGGTCCCATTCGGACGCGGTCCGGCGTCCGGACCGGGCGGCGTCAGCGCGGCGGCCGGGCCAGCCCCGACCGGTAGGCGATGGCGACCAGTTGGGCCCGGCTGCGGGCGTCCAGCTTGGTCTTGGCCCGCTGGACGTGCGTCCGGACGGTCAGCGGGCTCAGGAACAGCTGTTCGGCGATCTCGGCGTTGGACTTGCCGTCCGCGACCAGCGCCGTCACCTCGCGCTCGCGGGCGGTCAGGACCCCCGCGTCCCTCGTCGTGCCCGCGTCGGCCTCGGGCGTGGCCAGGAAGCGGGTGATGAGGCTGCGGGTGGCCACCGGCGAGAGCAGTGCGTCCCCGGCGGCCACGGTGCGGATGCCGTCGAGCAGGGCCTCGGCGGAGACGTCCTTGCCGAGGAAGCCGCTCGCGCCCACCCGCAGCGCCCGGGCCACGTACTCGTCGGTCTGGAACGTGGTGAGGACGAGGACGCGGGTGTCCGCCAGCTCCGGGTCGGCGCAGATCTCGGAGGCCGCGGCGAGACCGTCGGTGCCGGGCATCCGGATGTCCATCAGAACCACGTCGGGGCGGTGGACGCGGGTCAGCTCGACCGCCCGCGCACCGTCCGCGGCCTCGTCGACCACCTCCATGTCCGAACAGGAGTCGATCAGGATGCGGAAGGTGGCCCGCAGCAGGGTCTGGTCGTCGGCGAGCAGCACACGGATGGTCATGGGCACTCTTCCAGGGATCTCAAGGGTCAGGAAGCCAAAGGGAGTTCGGCGGAGACGGCGAAGCCGCCCCCGGGGCGGTGCCCCGCCCGGAGGCTGCCGCCCGCGGTCCGGGCCCGCTCGCGCATGCCGATCAGCCCGAACCCGCCGCCGGGCGCCGGAGAGTGCGGGACGGCCCCGCCGTCGTCGCTGACGGTGAGGGTCAGCCGGTCGTGGGAATAGGCGAGGCGGACCTCCGCGGCGCCGGCGGCGGTGTGCTTGGTGACGTTGGTCAGCGCCTCCTGCACGATGCGGAACGCGGTCAGGTCCGCCCCCGGCGACAGCGGCCGTTCCTCCCCGTCGACCGCGATGCCGACCCGGAGCCCGGCGGCGGCGAACGCGGCGGCCAGCTCCGGGAGCCGGGCCAGCCCGGGAGAGGGCTCCAGGGAGTCGTCCGGGTCGTCGGACTGGCGCAACAGGCCCACGGTGGACTGCAGTTCGCGCAGCGCCGAGGAGGTGGTGGTGCCCAGCTCGGAGAGGATCTCCGCCGCCTGCTCGGGGCGCGTGCGCACGAGATGGGCGGCGGTTCCGGCCTGGGCGTTGGCCAGGGCCATGTGGTGGGCGACGACGTCGTGCAGCTCGCGGGCGATGCGGACACGCTCCTCGGCGACCCGCCGGCGCGCCTCCTCCTCGCGGGTGCGTTCGGCGTGCTCGGCGCGGGTGCGCACCGCCTCCAGATAGGCCCGCCGCGCCCGTACGGCCGAGCCCTGGACCACCGGCAGCGCGGTCCAGAAGGCCGTGAGGACCACCGTCTGGGCCCACGGCTGGTCGTTGGGCCCCGGCGGCAGCGTCGGCAGCACGATCAGCGCGAAGGCGGCCAGCCAGTACGCGCGGGCGAGCCGTTCGGGGTTGCGCACGGCCAGTTCGTACAGGGCGACGATGACGGGGATCAGCAGGAGCGCGGAGACCTCCGTGCTCAGAGCGGCCGCCGCGCCGGTACAGAGCGCGACGACGAGCAGGACCGGCCGCGGGTGTCCGCGGCGCCACAGCAGGGAGCAGCACGCGGTGGTGCTCGCGGCGACCGCCCCGGGCCAGCGGCCGTGACCGGACCCGATGCCCTGGGCCGCGGTGACGACGAGCAACAGCAGCAGGAAGGCCGACTCGACGAGGCGGGGGTGGCGGTCGGCGAACCGTCGCCAGCTGGTGAGCATGGTTCTCTCCGGTGGGGGTGAGGTGGGGCCATGGTGGGTCACCCGGCGGCCCACGCGCCAGCCGCCGCTCTGCCGCCGGCGGAGTCGCCGGACACGGGAGCGGGCCGTCCGTGCTGCGGCACGGACGGCCCTGGACCCGGGGTGCGCGACGGGTCGCGGCCCGGTCAGACGCGTACGGTGTCCCGTGCGCCGTCCTCCGCGGCCGGGGGAGCGGCGGGCCGCCGGGACAGGGCCTCGCCCTCCACGTCGACGCGCGGCAGCAGCCGGGCCAGCGGGCGCGGCAGCCACCAGGCCGCCTTCCCGAGCAGCGCGAGCACCGCCGGCACGAACGCCATGCGCACCACGAACGCGTCGAACAGGACGGCGATGGCCAGACCGAAGCCGACCATCTTGACCAGGGTCTCGCCGCCGGTCATGAATCCGGCGAACACCGCCATCATGATGATCCCGGCCGCCACCACGACCCGGCCGCTGTGCCGGAACCCGCTGACCACGGCCTGCGCGGGCCGCTCCCCGTGCAGGTACGCCTCCCGCATCCGGGACACCAGGAAGACCTGGTAGTCCATGGCGAGACCGAAGACGATGCCCACCAGGAAGATCGGCATCGTGCTCATGATCGGCCCGGTCTGCTCGACGCCGAGGAGCGAGGCGCCGTGGCCGTTCTGGAAGACCGTGACGAGCGCGCCGAACGCGGCGAGCACCGACAGCAGGAAGCCGAGCGCCGCCTTGAGCGGCACCAGCACCGAGCGGAAGACCAGCATCAGCAGCAGGAAGGCCAGGCCCACCACGATCACCAGGTACGGGATCAGGGCGCTCATCATCTTGTCGGCGACGTCGATGTTGAGGGCGGTGGTGCCGGTGACCTCGAAGGTCGCGCCGGTGGCCGACTCGGTCGCGGGGCGCTCGTGGCGGATGGTCTCGACGAGGTCCTCCGTACGTTCGCTGGTGGGCGCGGTGGCCGGCGTGGCCCGCAGCACCGCGGTGTCCTTCGCCTCGTTGAACTGCGGCGGCGTCACCGACACGATGCCGTCGGTACCGGCGATCCGCTTGCCGACCGCCGCCACCGCGCCCTCGGCGTCGTCGGCGTGCCGGGCGTCCACGACGATGGTCAGCGGACCGTTGAAACCGGGGCCGAAGCCCTCGGCGAGGGCGTCGTAGGCGCGGCGCTCGGTGGTCGTCGTGGGCTTGGCCTCGTCGCCGGGCATGCCCAGCCGGAGGTCCATCGCCGGCACGGCCAGCGCGCCCAGGAAGGCGACCGAGGCGACCAGCACCAGCACCGGGCGCCGTACGACGAACCGGCCCCAACGGGCGCTCCACGCACCCGTCCGGTCCGCCTCGCGGGTGCCCTGTCCGTCGGCCCCCGCGGCGGTGCCGTCGACGACCGTCACGCCGCTCGCGGACCGGGTGTGCGCCTCGCTCCCGCGGGACCGGCGGACGAGAGCGCGGATCCGGCCCGCGCGCCGGGCGCCCTCGGCACCCTTCGCGGCCCGGCGGGAGAGGACCGCGTTGGGCCAGAAGCCGAGGAGGGACGGGACCAGCGTCAGCGCGACCAGGACGCCGACCACCACCGTGCCCGCCGCCGTCAGGCCCATCTTCGTCAGCTCGGGCACCCCCACGACCGACAGCCCCGTCAGCGCGATGAACACCGTGAGCCCGGCGAAGACCACGGCGGAACCCGCGGTGCCCACGGCCCGCCCGGTCGCCTCCTCGGGGGCGTGCCCGTGCGCCCGCTCCTCCCGGTAGCGGGAGACCACGAACAGGGCGTAGTCGATCCCGATGGCGATGCCGATCATCATGGCCAGCTCGACGTTGTTCGAGGACAGGCCGAGCGCGCTGCCCAGCGCCATGATCGACGCGATGCTGACGCCCACGCCGACCACCGCGGTGATCAGCGGCAGCCCGGCCGCGGCCAGGGAACCGAAGGTGAGCAGCAGCACCACGGCGGCGACGACGAGGCCGAGGATCTCCCCGATCCCCTCCGACGGGTCGCTCGCCACCGCGCCGCCGCCGGCCTCGACGGTCAGCCCCGTCTCACGGGCCTCGTCGACGGCGTCGAGGAGGTCGTCCTTGCTCGCCCGGCTGACGTCGTCGTCCTTCACCTTGTAGGTGACCGTGGCGTACGCCGTGGAGCCGTCCTTGCTCACGGCCCCTTGGCCGAAGGGGCTCGCCACGTCCGCCACCTGCGGCCCGTCGGACACCGAGGTCACCAGCGCGTCGACGGCGGCACGGTTCGGGGCCGCGGTGATCTTCTGCCCGTCGGGTGCCACGAAGACGATCCGGGCGCTCGCCCCGTCGGCCTCGGCGCCGGGGAACCGTTCGTTGATGAGGTCGAACGCCTTCTGCGACTCGATCCCCGGCATCCCGGAGGAGTCGTCGGACGCCTCGGACGCGTTGAGGGCGCCGAGGCCGACGACGGCCAGGACCGCCACCCACACCAGCGTCACCCACCGGCGTCGTCGGAAGGCCCCACGGCCCAGCCGGTACAAGAAGGTCGCCATGGAAAGGGTCTCCGTATCTCTCTCGGGAACCCCTCAAGGCTGTCCGGGCGGACCCTCTCCCGTCGTCGTCACCGCTGCGGCAATCCGGCTACTGAAGAACGAGTACCTCCGCGCCCCGCACACCGTCCTCAGGCATGACACACGGGGGCCGGTGGCGGTGCTCTCCACACCGCCACCGGCCCCCCCGCCTCACGAGAGCAGCCGCGCGTCACCCCAGTCGGCGTGGTCGGAGTCGACGCCGTCCCCGCCGTCGGTGACCCGCAGCGTCAGCCGCCGCACCCCGCTCACGTCGACATCGAGGGCGCGGGCCGCGTCGGCCGAGGTCAGCACCGGTGTGGTGGCCAGCGTCCGGCCGTCGCCGAGCACCTCGAAGACGACGCTGCCCTTGCCGGCCACCTCGTCGTCCACGCCCACGGCCGCGGTGAACCGCCGGTAGGCGCCGTCCAGATCGACCACGACCTCGCTCGCGGCGTGCACCCCGAGCCCCTTGTCGTGGACGGTGCCCCGGAGGGTGAGCGGCCCGCCGTCGCCCGCGGCCGTCTCCCCGTTGGACAGGTCACGCTCGACAGGGCCCCAGCCGTTGCTCTCCGACACGAACGGCAGGTCGCTGACGTGGTCGACGCCCGGCGGGGAGACGTACGCGCGGACGGTGCGCTCCACCGTCAGTACCCGGGTCCCCGCCCGGTACCTCGCGGTGACCACCAGATCACGGCCGCCCTCCGCGGCGTCCGCCGGGACCTTCACGGTCCAGTGCCCGGCCAGTTCCCCGCCCGTGCTCACCCGGTCGGCGCGGGCCGGGTCCCCCTCGACGGACCAGCCGTCCGGGGTGCGGAGGGTGACGGTGACGTCCTGCGCCGGTCCGGCGTCCTCCACCGCGAAGCGCGCGTCCACGCCGATCGAGGCGCCCGCGTCGACGTCCGCCCTCCCCGGCGACACGGTGAGCGTGGTCAGCGGCAGCCGGGAGACCGGCCGGTCGCAGGTGTCCCGCCCCGGGGCGGCGCGGCACACCAGCGCGGCGAAGCCGCCGTGCTCGTGCGTGGGCACGCGCAGGGTGTCGCGCCGGGTGAGGACGTGCCGCTCGCGGACCAGCCCGTCGTCGCCGTCCCGCACCACCTCCACCAGCCACTTCCCGCCGCCGAGGAAGTCCAGCGGCACCTCCCGCCGCCCGGCGGGCCCGGCGCCGATGCTCCCGAGGAACCACCGGGCGCCCCGCCGCCGGGCGAACGTCGCGTCCTGCCCCGGCTCACCGGACAGCAGCCGCGACTCGTCCCAGACGGTCGGTACCTGTTCCAGGAACCGTTCCAGCTCCGGCCGTTCCCGGTACGCCGCCACCGACCCGGCGAAGTTCTGGAAACCGGACTCGTACACCACCGACAGCGCCAGCTCGGCCGCGTCCGAGACGGTACGGGTGCCGAACTGGAAGCCCATCGGGGTGTAGTCCATCGATCCGACGGCGTTGCGGGTGTACGGCAGCGTCGCGAGGTCGGCGGCCGGGACGTTGCCCTGCTCGGCGCCGTAGACCGCCTCCATCGACATCACCTGCGGCCAGGTCCGCTGGATGCCCTTGGGCAGCGTGGCGCCGTGGAAGTTGACCAGCAGCTTCTCCCGGGCGGTGGCCCGCAGGATGTCGTCGTACCAGGCGAACCGCTCCTGGGAGTCGGAGTCCATGAAGTCGATCTTCAGCCCGGCCGCGCCCCACTTCTTCACCTTCGGCAGGAACGCGTCGCGCTCGGCGGCCGTGTCCAGGTCGGTGTAGTGCACCCAGAGCAGGATGCCGACGCCCCGTGCCCTGGCGTAGTCGATGAGTTGGGGCATCCAGTCGGTGGTCTTCCAGCCGTCGTCCACCAGCGTGTACGGCCAGCCGTGGGCCGCGCTGTAGTCGACGAAGCGCTCCTGGGTGGCGAGGCTGCGCTGGGCGGCGCCGAAGCCGGCCAGCCAGGACCAGGCCACCTTGCCGGGCCGGATCCAGGAGGTGTCGGCGATACGGGAGGGCGGCGCCAGGTCGTCCACCAGGGTCGACTCCGTGACGGTGGCGAGGTCGCCGATCACCGCGGTCCGCCAGGGCGTGGCGAGCGGCCCGGTGGAGGTGACGGAGGCGTCGGCCAGGGCGACCGTGTACTGCGCGCTGCCCTGCCGGTGGACGAGATGGCTGCCGTCGTAGCGGCCGTCCACGTCGGACTCGGTGAGCAGCGCGTACGTGTCGCCCACCCGGAAGAGCGCGGGGTAGGCGTAGGAGCCGTCCGGGGCGTCGGCCGCGCCCGAGGGGGCGAAGGTGCGCTCGTAGTTCGGTGTGTAGGACGACAGCCAGGCCCGCGCGGCGGCGGGCGGCCGGAACGCGGACGCCTCGCGCACCACGGTGACCTCGCCCCGGGCGGGCAGCACGTACCGGTAGGCGACGCCGTCGTCAAAGGCGCGGACGAGGAGGTCCAGGCGGGCCTTCCCGGCGCCGGTGAAGGAGAACCGGGTCTCGGTCGCCCGCACATCGCGGCGCAGTTGCTTGCCGGTGGTCATGGTGTAGTGCTCGGTCACCTGCCGGGTACGCCGTGAGGTGAGCCGCAGCCCCGAGGTGAGGTCGGCGGACCCGGTGACGAGGCCGACGGGGGCGGGTTCGAGCACGGTGGTGGCGCCCTTGCGGGCGGCGAGGGTCACCGTGCCGTCGGCGGGATCGAGGCGGACGGCGGCCGAGACGCCGTCGCGCGCCTTCCCGGGCTGTCTCACGGTCCAACCGCCCCCGTCGCCGCGCCCGTTGCCGTCGGCGACCGCGTGGGCCGGCGGAGCGAGCGGGCCGAGGGCGAGCAGGAAGCCGAGAACGAGAACGGTCCAGGCGGGCAGGAAGGGATGACGCGAACCGGGCGATGCTCTGCGCACCGAGGCCTCCGTCCAGAGACTGACATCGTTGTCCTGTCTGGTTCCGCGAGTACCCTTCCCCTCTCCCGCGCCCCGTCAACCCCCCGCGCCCCCGCGGGCACATGGCCCCGGAGGCGCGGTGAACGGAGAATGGAAGAGGCGGCTCAGTGATCGGTGCCCGTCTGCCAGAGCACGTCGGCGCCGTGCTGGATGGTCACGTTGCCGTTCTCCAGGAACAGCAGGACCGAATTCTCGTGCCCCGAGGTGTTGCTGGCCCACACGGGTTTGCGCTCGGCCGTGTAGACCACGAGGTTCCCGTCCTGCTGAAACTCGGCGGTGTAGTTCTCGCCCGAGGTCCGGCTCGCCCAACGGGCCTTGCCGTTCTCGTCGTAGAGGACGAGGTTGCCGTCCGCCTGCATGATCAGCTTCCGGTTCATGTTCTCCAGGAACTCGCCGACGGCCAGCTTGTGCGGGGCGTTGACGGAGAGGTTCCTCGGCGCGTCCGGGTCCGGGGCGCTCGTCGGCCTGCTGCCGTCCGGGGTGGCCTGCGCGCCGGAGCCGCCGGCCGCCGGGTCCTTCGAGGCGTCGGCCGCCGGTGCCTTCGATCCGCCGGCGGCCTCGCCGGAGCCACGGCCGGCGGCCGCGGACGGCTTCCGCTGCCCGGAGTCGTCCTGCGAGGCCTGGTAGACCAGTGTGCCGGCCACCGCGGCCACCACCACGACCGCCGTGACGGCACCGGCGACGAGGAACCGGTTCCGGCTCCTGCGCGGCGGGGCCGGATACCCGACGACGTCCGGCGCGGGACCGAAGCCGGGGGGCACCGGGGTGCCCGCACCCGGGCCCTGCCCGGGTTCGAACCGCGTGGCCACGACCGTCGGCGCGGCGGCCACGCCTTGGACGAGGTCCTGGCGCACGGCGGCGGTGGCCGCCCCGTTCTCCACCGGCGTGGCCGCCCCGCTCGCGACCAGCGCGCTCTGGTAGGCCGGATGCTGCACGAGGTCGAGGCCCGACGCGCTCATCTCGATGATCCGCTGCGGCGTGGGCCGCTGGGCCGGATCCCGGTGCATGCACGCCGCGATCAGCTCGGCGATCCCCGGGTCCACCCCGCTCAGATCGACGTCCTCGTGCACCGTCCGGTACGAGACCGTCGCCATCGAACCGTCACCGTAGGGCGGACGGCCCGTCACGGCGAAGAGCAGGGTGGCGCCGAGGGCGAAGACGTCGGCGCTGGAACCGGTGTCACCGCTCGTGATGCTCTCCGGCGCCATGTACCCCGGGGTGCCCAGCCAACTGCCGGTCTGGGTGAGTTCGGAGGCGCCGATGGTCCGGGCGATGCCGAAGTCGATCAACTGCGGGCCGGTGGCGGACAGGATGACGTTGTGCGGCTTGATGTCGCGGTGCCACACACCGTGGCCCTGGAGGTCGGCCAGCCCCTCGGCCAGCGCCGCCAGCACGGCCCGGCCCAGCTCCGCCGGGAAGGGGCCGCCGTTCACGACCGCTGCGTGCAGCGTCGGCCCCGGCACGTACTCGGTGGCCAGCCAGTACGGGGGCGTCTCCAGCTCGGCGTCGATCAGGGCGGCGGTGAACGCGCTGCGCACGGTGGCCAGCGTCTCCACCTCGCGGCGGAACCGGCTCATCACCTGCTCGTCGGACTGGAGATGGTCGTTGATGACCTTCACGGCGGCGGGGCGCCCACCCGGTGACCGCGCCAGGTACACCCGACCCATGCCGCCCTGGCCGAGCCTGCGTATCACGCGGTAGCGGCCTATCTGCGCCGGATCCGTCTCATGGTGTGGATGCACCGGGTTCGCCTTCCCTTTGAGCATGTCCCGGAGCCGGCGGGGCACGTGTGGCATCGGCTCGGCTGCGCGTCGACAACGTTCTCCATCGGTTCGGCCGTGCCCACGGGCTTCCGGCACCGAGCGGCTGCCTGGGCCCCTCGTCCACCCTGATGGAGGCAGCGTCATGATAGGCCACGAGCAGGTACCGGTATGACAGACCAGTGGGTAGGTGGGGGTCGTGTCGGGGGCCCAACGGGCGTGCGGGTAAAGGGCGTTGAGGGCCGGCGGCGTATCCGTTCGGGCGCGGTGCGTGACGGCCGCCTTCGTAGTTTTGACGGCCGCCTTCGCGTTGTGTGAGCAATGGATGACAACGGGGCCGAGGGGGCGTTCGGCCTGGTGGGCTTTCCGGCATGCGCAACGAGACGAACTCTTCTCAGGCTGACGTGACTTTCCGCCCCGGCACGGTCACCTCCCGTACCTGGCAACGCCGTCGGGCCCTGTCGGCCGCCGTGCTGCTGGCGGTCACGGGCGCCGTCGCCCTGGCCGGCTGCGGTGACGACGACGGCGACGCGACGGGAAGCAAGGCCGCCGCCTCCTCCACCGGCTCCGCCTCGGCCTCGGGGGCCGGGACGGACAAGAGGGTGCTGTGGGTGGGTGACTCCATCGCGGGCGTCGAGGCCCCGCCGCTCGGCGCGGCCCTCAAGGCGAGCGGCGCCGCCTTCAAGGACGACTCCTCCGACGGCGGCGGCACCGTGGTCGAGGGCGGCAGGATGAGCCGCGCGCTCGCCCGGTCGACCTGGAAGCGACTGCGTGCGGACCTCGCGTCCTTCCACCCCGACGTGCTCGCCTACCAGATCACCACGTACGACTGGGGCACCCCCGCGCAGCAGCGGGCCTCGTACCGGAAACTCGCGAAGACGGCGGAGGAGGCGGGTGCGGACCTCGTGCTGGTGTCCGCGCCGCCGTACAAGATCGACGACTTCTACGCGCCGCACGCCGACGCCATCAAGAGCGCGCCGGCGGCCGCGCGGGCGGTGGCGAAGTCCGGCGCGGGCAACGTGCACTTCCTCGACGCGTCGAAGCTGTGGGGTACCGATGGGGGTGCCGACAGGGCGCAGCGGTCGTCGGACGGGATCCATTCGTGTCAGCAGGGGTCCGCCGCGTTCGCGACGTGGTTCGTCGAGCGGCTGGGGAAGTTGTACGGGTTCGCGCCTGCGGGGCCGGGGGTGTGGGCCAAGGGGGCGTGGGTCGAGGACCGGGGGTACGCCGAGCTGGGGTGCGGGTGAGGCTGGTGCGGTGCGCGGCCCCCTCTCATGAAGGAACCCCAATGGCTCATCAGCGTCTGGCTGATCGTTCTGTCCGCTCTCTCGGTACCGAGCGGCGTGTGCACCTTGCTTCCCTCGACGGGTTGCGGGGGCTGGCTGTCGTGGCTGTGTTGCTCTTTCACGCGGGGCGGTTGCGTGGGGGGTTTCTTGGTGTCGATCTGTTCTTCGTGCTGTCCGGCTTTCTGATCACCGGGCTGCTGATGGGGGAGATCGCGCGGTACGGGCGGGTTCGGGTGGTCGCCTTCTGGGGGCGGCGGGCCCGGCGGCTGTTGCCCGCGCTGGTCGTCATGGGTGTCGTCGGACTGCTGCTGGTGCGGGCCTTCGGCACCCCCGTCCAGCTCGCGTTCGCGCTCGACGACGCGCCCTGGGCGGCGGCGCAGATGGTGAACTGGCACTTCATCACCGAGCGGGTCGGCTACTGGAACGCCTCGGACACCCGGCTCTTCTCCCACCTGTGGAGCATCGCGGTGGAGTGGCAGTTCTACCTGGTCTGGCCGTTGCTGGTCGCACTCGTCGGGCGCGGCCGTGCGGGACAGTGGCGGGTGGCCGGGGTGGCCGTCACGGGTGCGCTCGTCTCCCTCGTCCTGATGGTCCACCTGGGGCAGGCCGTGGACACCACCCGCGCCTACGAGGGCACCGACACCCGGGCGTTCGCGCTGCTGCTCGGCGCCGCGGCCGCCACCCGGCCGGTGATGCGAGTGACCACCCGCATCCCCGGCGCCGTGTCGGACGCGCTGTCCGCGCTGCTGCTCTGCGGGCTCGTGGCCTCCTGGGCACTGACCGACGGACAGCACGCCCCCGGGCTGTTCCGGGGCGGGATGTTCCTGCACTCGCTCGGCGCGGCGCTGCTCATCGCGCTGCTGGCCGGCAGGCCGCGGGGGCGCACCGGACGGGCGGTGGGCAGTGCCGTGCCGGTCCGGCTGGGGGAACTCTCCTACAGCCTGTACCTGTGGCACTGGCCGGTGTACCTGCTGCTGCCCGCGAGCGTGCTCGGTTTCGGCGGGTGGTCCCGGACCGTCGTACTGATCGGTCTGTCGCTGGTGGCGGCCGTGCTGTCCACGCGTCTGGTGGAGGATCCGGTACGGTTCCGGGCGCGCTGGGCGACCGGACGCCGGGGCGTGGCGGCGCTCGTCGTCACGGCCGTCGTCGCGGCGGGGGTGTGGGCGGCGATCCCGAGGCCCCATCCCGGCGCCGGGACGGTGGACGTGGACCGGCTCAACCGGCTGATGGCACCGTAGGCCCGTGCGAGTGCGCGGAGACACGAGTGCGCGGAGGGAGGCGAACGGATGCGGAGAGGGCGAACTCTCGCGGGGCTGTTCCTCGCGGCCGCGGTGCTCGCCGGGTGCGGTGTCACGGACACCGGCCCGACCGCCGCCGGTGCGCCGGCCCGGGGGCAGCGGGCCACGGACGGCACGGGGCTGCTCCGGGTCTACTTCCTCACCCCGCACGGCAGTTGGCCCGTCGCCCGCCCGGCGCCGGACGGGGCCGGGCCCCAGGCCGCGCTCGACGCCCTGCTGGCCGGTCCCACGCACGCGGAACGCGCGCGCGGACTCGTCACCGCCGTGCCCGCCGGCGCCCACGTGGTGCGCGCGCGGGTCTCGGCGGGAACCGTCGACCTGTACCTGCCGTGGCTGGTGGCGGAACTGGACCGGACGGCGGTCAACCAGCTCGTGTGCACGGCCGCCGCCGCGCCGGGCGCACCCGGCGGCGAGAGACCGGCCGACGTGGTCGTCCGCGTCCACGAGTCGGGCATCTCCGGCAACCCGTGGTCCGTCCGGTGCGACGAGAACGGCGCCGCCGCCCCCGTCGGGACGGCGGAGCCGGACCGCTGACCGGCGGACCCGGACCGCTGACGTCCAACGCCCGCAGCCCACGGTGACATGAAGACACCGCAGACGAAACGGAGAAGCCCGCTCCCATGACACGAGTCCTGCTGATCGAGGACGATCCCGCCGTCCGCCGCGGTGTCACCCTGGGCCTGCGCCGGCGCGGCCACGAGACCGAGGCGGTCGGCACCGGCGAGGACGGCCTCCAGGCGCTGGCCGACTGCCCTCCCGACCTTGTCCTGCTCGACCTGATGCTGCCCGGCATGAGCGGCCTGGAGGTGTGCCGGCGCATCCGCGAGACCAGCCAGGTGCCCCTCGTCATCCTCTCCGCGCGCGGCGACGACATCGACGTGGTCGTGGGCCTGGAGGCCGGCGCCGACGACTACATCGTCAAGCCCTCCAGCGACGAGGTCATCGAGGCCCGTATGCGTGCGGTGCTGCGCCGCCTCGCCCCGTCCCAGCCCGGCCCCCCGGCGGGCGGCGAGCGCACCACGTACGGGGACCTGGAGATCGACCGGGTCGCCCTGCGCGTGCGCAAGCGCGGAGCGGACGTGCTGCTCGCGCCCTCCGAGCTCAAGCTGCTGCTGTTCCTGTCGGCCTCCCCGGACCGGACCTTCAGCCGTCAGCAACTGCTGGAGAAGGTGTGGGAGCACAGTTACTACGGCGACGCGCGGCTGGTGGACGCGTGTGTGATGCGGGTGCGGTCCAAGACCGAGGACGACCCACGCCACCCCCGCTACCTCCAGACCGTGCGCGGCTTCGGCTACCGGTTCGGGCCGCTGTGAGACGCCGTCCGGCCGTGCCGGGCGGGCGGGGCGTGCGGCGCCGCCGTCTTCCGGCCGGGCTGCGCACCCGGCTCGTCGTCACCTTCGTCCTGGTCTCCGCCCTCAGCGCGCTGACCACCGCCGCGCTCACCTTCCAGCAGGCCCGCACCGCGATCCTCCAGCGCGCCCAGGACAACGCCGTACGGGAGCTGCGCGCCCAGGTCGACTCCCTCGCCCCGGACCTGCCCGCCCGGCCCACCGCGGCGGACCTGCGCGCCCTGACCGTGCAGCTCGACCGCGCGGGCGGCGCGCGCGGCTGGCGGGTCGCCGCCGCTTACCGGGACGGCACCCTCGTCACCGCCCGGCGGCCCGCCCCCGCCCTTCCCGCGGGCCTGACGGACCGCGCCGCCCGCGCCACCACCGCCCTCGTGCAGCGCTACCACCGACAGGGCGAACCCCGGCTCGCCGTCGCCCTGCCCGTCTCCGTCGCCGACCACCCCACCCGCTCCTCCGGGCTCGTCGTCTACGCCACCTTCTCGCTCACCGCCCAGGAGCAGGACGTCGGCTCACTGGTCCGCGCGGCCCGCGCCGGGGCGCTGCCCGTCGTCCTCGCCTCGCTGATCCCCGCGCTGCTGGCCGCCCGCCGGGTGCTGCGCCCGGTACGGCGGCTGCGGTCGGCCGCCGAGTCCATGGCCAACGGTGACCTCGACACCCGTATCCGGGTCACCGGACACGACGAACTCGCCGACCTGGGCGGCGCGTTCAACACCATGGCCGCCACCCTCCAGGCGGACGCCGCTACCCTGCGCTCCATGGAGGCCAAGGCCCGCCGGTTCGCCGCCGACGTCTCCCACGAACTGCGCACCCCGCTCGCCGCGATGACCGCCGTCACCGGACTCCTCGACGGCGACGCCGCCTCCGGCCACCTCGGCCCCGAGACCTCCGAGGCCCTCACCCTCGTTGCCGACGAGACCCGCAAACTGGCGCACCTGGTGGAGGACCTGATGGAGATCTCACGGTTCGACGCCGGGGCCGCCCGGCTCGACCTCGACGAGATCGACGTCGGCGAACTCCTGCGCAAGACACTCGCGTTGCGCCACTGGCAGGACCGGGTGGCGGTCGACGCCCCCGAGGGCCTGCGCGCCCGCCTCGACCCGCGCCGCATCGACGTCGTCCTCGCCAACCTCACCGGCAACGCCCTGCGCCACGGCGGGCCGAAGGCGGTCGTGCGCATCCGTGCCCGCGCCGACTCCGCCCGTCTCGTCCTCGCCGTGCACGACGGCGGACCCGGCATCCCCGAGGAACTACTCCCGCACGTCTTCGACCGCTTCACCAAGGGCGACACCGCCCGCACCCGCAGCGAGGGCAGCGGCCTCGGCCTGGCCATCGCCGCCGAGAACGCCCGGCTGCACGGCGGCACCCTCACCGCTGCCAACGCCCCGGAGGGAGGAGCGGTGTTCACCCTCACCCTGCCGCGCGACCCCGCATGAGAGCGCGGCACCGCGTACTGGCGTCGGCCCTGCTGCTGGCGCTGGCCGGCTGCGGCGTCACCGACACCGCACCCGGACCGGCCGGTTCCCCGGCCGCCGGACTGCCCGGCCGCACCTCCGGGACCCCGGCCGCCGTGCACGTCTACTTCTACTCCGCCCAGGGCCTCGAACGCGTCTCCCGCCTCCACCGCGGCCCCGACGCGCTCGACGCCGCCCTGCACCACCTGGTCCAGGGCCCCAACCCCGCCGAACGCGCCCGCGGCCTCGTCAGCTACGCACCCGGCCAGGCACCCACCCCGGTCGGCGCCGCCGACGGGGGTGGCACCGTACGGCTCCGCGCGCCCCGGGGCTGGGAGTCCCGCAGCGCCCTGCGCCAACTGGTGTGCACGGCCGCCGACGCGGTGGCCCCGGCCGACGGGACGGGCCTCGGGAACGTGCGGGTGACGGTGGACCGGGCGGCGGCCGGGGGCACCGTCACCCAGGTGTGCATGCCCTAGTCACGACCGCGCCGCCGGTCAGCGCGGTCGTGGCCGGTACGTGCCCGCCGCCCGGAACGCCTCGTCGAGCGGGGCGAGCAGCGCGGTGAGGCGGCGGGTGCCCGTGTCGCCGATCGGGGCCCACAGCGGGGCGCAGTGCGCGTCGGTCTCGGCCTCGATCCGCTCGCGCGCCGCCGCGCCGGCCTCGGTCACCGTGCCGTCGGGGGTGAGCCAGCCGCGGGCGGCGAGCCGGGCCGTCGCCGCGGCCCACTCCTCGTCGTCCCAGCGGCGGGTCGCCCGGGCGAGCGCCGTCGGGAGGCGGCCCGTGGCGGTCTGCAGGACCGTGCAGTCGCACGGGCCGAGGCGGTTGTCGGCGAGGACGACGAGATGGGCGTCACCGCGCCATTCGCGCACCACCGTGAGTTGCTGCCAGAGCGCGACGAGCGGATCGTCCGGCAGTGCCACCGCCGCGTTGGCGGCGGCCAGCACCTTGCCGCAGTGGTCGGCCCCGGCGACGACCGGATCCAGCAGCGCGCGTGCCTCCGCGACCTGCCCGTCCGACAGCGGCACACCGACACGCCGCAGCGCGCGCCCGACGGCCGTGAAGCGGGCCTCCTGCCACCGCTCCGGGGGTGCGACGTCCCAGACCCCGGTCATGGTCCGTACCGCCCGCGGGCTGAAGTTGTAGAAGGCGGCGTACGTCACCTGCCACGGGACGGCGCCCAGCGGGGCCGAGCGGGACGCGAAATACGCGGGACCGCGCTCGGTCACGCCCAGGGCGGCGGCCTCCTCGGCGGTCTCGGGGACGAAGTAGACGAAGGTGTGGGCGGCGCTGACGGCGGCGCTCACCTCGCGCACGGCACCGGTGTCACGCACGGTGATCGTCCTCCTCGTGGGCCGGTGAGCCGTCGTCCGGGGCGAGGGCGGCGGCGGTCAGGGTCAGATGGCGGTCGAGGACGGCCGCGGCACGGTCGGCGTCCCGGGCCAGCGCCGCCTCCTCCAGCAGGGCGTGCTCGCGGACGTGGTCGCGGCCGGGCGTGCGGTGCCCGGCCCAGCGGCGCATCAGCTCGCTCGCCGTCCACAGCCGGTCGAACGTGTCCAGCAGGACCGGGTTGCCGCAGCCGTCCAGCAGGGTGCGGTGGAAGAGGCGGTGCGCCTCGGCCCAGTCGGCGCTGTAGAACTCGCCCTCCCCGGCCACGAACGCCGGCGTGCGCGCCAGCCGGTGGTGGGCCGCGCGCACCCGCGCCTCCCAGTCGACGTCACCGCGCTCGACGGCCATGCGCAGCAGCACCGGCTCGATGGTCCGCCGGGCCTCGCCGATCTCCTGCCAGCGCCGGTCGGAGAAGGCGGGCACGGCGAAGCCGCGGTTGGGCAGCCGGTCGGCGAGCCCGTCCCCGACCACCCGCACCAGCGCCTCGCGCACCACGGCCAGGCTGACCTCGTACGTTCCCGCCAGCTCCTGCGGTTTCAGGGCCTGCCCGGGCGCGTAGTCGCCGCGCAGGATCGCGTCGCGCAGGCGGGCGTACACCTGCTCGGAGAGCATCCGCTTCTCCGTGGGGGCCGGTGGGCCGGCCGTCGTTCCAGTCATGAGCCCAGCATAGACGATCGCGTTGATAATCGATTATTGCTGTTATGGTCGATGACGTGGCCGATGCCGAACCGGCCCCCGTGGGCAGACCGCTGCCCGTTTCCCGAAACCTTGGAAGGAACCCGCACGATGACCGGAAACGACCCCTTCGCCCGCCTCCCCGAGGCGGCCTCCTTCACCGTCACCAGCACCACCGTCGCCGACGGTGCCGCCTGGCCGATCGCGCAGTTCTCCGGCCTCTCCGGCGTCCCGGGCGGCAAGGACGTCTCCCCGCAGCTGTCCTGGAGCGGCGCGCCCGAGGGCACCCGGAGCTACGCGGTGACGGTCTACGACCCCGACGCCCCGACCGGGTCCGGCTTCTGGCACTGGGCGGTCGCCGACATCCCGGCCTCCGTCACCGCACTGCCGGAGGGCGCGGGCGACGACACCGGCTCGGGGCTGCCCGAGGGCGCCTGCCAGCTGCCGGGCGACTCCCGCGCGGCGCGCTACATCGGCGCCGCCCCGCCGGCCGGGCACGGCCCGCACCGCTACTTCGTGGTGGTGCACGCGCTGGACGTGGAGTCGATCGGCGTCCCGGCCGACGCCACCCCGGCCGTCCTCGGCTTCACCATGGCCGGTCACACCCTCGGCCGCGCGGTCCTCACCGCCACCGCCGAGACGCCCGCCGCCTGACCTCCCGACGGCGAACGGCCGCGAGCGGCGCACCCGGGGAGACGGCTCACGTCCCCACCCGGTGCGCCGCTCGCGGCTTCTCGCACGTCAGGCCTGCTCCACCACCGGCTGCTGCGCGGCGGCCGCGCCCGGCGCCGGGTCCTCCGGACCGCCGGAGACCGCGGCGACGACGGCGTCCGCCTCGGCGTTCGGCTCCGGCAGGACCAGGCCGAGCACCATGTAGACGACGAGGGAGGTGACCAGCGGGGTGACGACGACCGTGGTCTGCGAGGCGCCGTCGAGCCCGTACTTCACGAAGAAGTAGCCGCCGAGCCCGAGCGCCCAGGAGGCGAGGGCCGCACGCGGTCCGCAGCGGCGGAAGGCGGGCAGCAGCCCGAGCAGCATCGGGATGGAGATCGGTCCCATGACGGCCGCGACCATGCCCACGATGATGCCGAGGACACCGCCGAAGTGGTCGGCCTCGATGGCCACGATCATGGAGCCGGCGATGAAGACGACGGTGAACACCCGCCCCGCCAGCAGCCCGCGTTCACTGCTCGCGTTGCGGAAGCCGGGGAAGAGGGCGGGCAGGATGTCCCGGGTGACCACCGCGGAGACGGCGTTGGCGTCGGAGGAGGCCATGGCCATGGTGTGCGAGAACATGCCGGCCAGGGTCAGGCCCACCAGACCCATCGGCAGATAGGACTGCGCCATCAGCGCGTACGTCTGCTGCGGGTCGGCGATGTGCGGCATGAGCACCGGCGCGGCCACCGCGGGCAGCAGCAGGATCGCGGGCCAGACCAGGTAGAGCCCCGCCGACAGACCGGCCGAACGCCGGGCGGCCTTGGGGGAGTCGGTGGCCATGTACCGCTGGGCGAGGTTCCACATGCCGCCGTTGTACTCGAAGAGCTTGACGACGATGTACGCGGTGAGGAAGCCGGCCGTGTAGGGGCCGACGAGCGGGTCGGTGTGGTGCGCGGGCAGCCGGTGCCACAGGGTGCCGAGCCCGGAGATGCCGCCGAGCCGGTCGAGGACCACCCACATCATGGACAGCGCGGCCACACCCTGGATGATGAACTGGCCGAACTCGGTGAGGGCGTCCGCCCACAGTCCGCCGACCGTGCAGTACAGCAGGGTGATGACGCCGGTCAGCAGGATGCCGTTGGTCATGGACATACCGGTGAAGACCTTCAGCAGCACCGCCACCGAGGCCCACTTGGCGGCCACGTCGAACACCTTGAGCAGGGCACCGCTCCACGCCAGCGCCTGCTGGGTGGGCACGTTGTACCGGCGCTTGAGGTATTCCAGCGGCGAGGCCACCTTGAACCGCTTCTGCAGCCGGTTCCAGCGCGGTGCGAAGAGGAAGGCGCCGACGCCGGTGCCCAGTGCGAGCGGCAGGAACGCCCAGACGTAGACGGTGATGCCGTAGTTGTAGGCGACCGCGGCATAGGCCACGAACACGGCGGCGCTGTAGCCCGACATGTGGTGCGAGATGCCGGTCAGCCACCAGGGCATCTTTCCGCCGCCGGTGAAGTAGTCGGAGACGTCGCTGACGCGCCGGTGCGACCACACGCCGATGAGGAGCATCACCACGAAATAGGCGCCGAGGGTGGTCCAGTCCAGCCAATGCATAAGAGGACCTTCTTGTCGTGAGGGAGCTTGTCGTGAGGGAGCGGGAGTGGAGCGAACTGCCGGAGGGGGGTGGGTCCTTGGGGCGTAGACCGCCCGGTGTCACCAGCGCGGCGACTTCTTCTCGTAGGTCGGGTCGAGGCGGCGCATGTACCCGGTGTCGTCCCGGTTGCGCAGTCCGCAGCGCAGGTACTGCTCGTGCAGTACGGCCAGCGCGTCGCGGTCCAGTTCCACGCCGAGGCCCGGGGTGCGCGGGACGGCGACGGAACCGTCGCGGAAGCCGAGCGCGCCGGGGGCGATCACGTCCTCCGCGGGGTCCTTCCACGGCCAGTGGGTGTCGCAGGCGTAGGTCAGGTTCTCGGTGGCGGCGGCCAGGTGCGTCATGGCCGCGAGGCTGATCCCGAGGTGGGAGTTGGAGTGCATGGACAGCCCCAGCCCGAAGGTGTCGCAGATCCCGGCCAGCAGTTTGGAGCGCTGCAGACCGCCCCAGTAGTGGTGGTCGGAGAGGACGACCTGCACGGCGTCGCCGCGCACCGCGGAGGGCAGTTCGTCGAAGGCGACCACACACATGTTGGTGGCCAGTGGCATCGAGGCCTCGCGCGCCACCCGCGCCATGCCCTCCTGACCGGGTGTGGGGTCCTCCAGGTACTCCAGGACACCGTCCAGGTCCCGGGCCACCTTCAGCGAAGTCTCCACCGTCCAGGCGGCGTTGGGGTCCAGGCGCAGCGGCACGTCGGGGAACGCCTCGCGCAGGGCGAGGACCGCCTCCACCTCCTGCTCGGGCGGGAAGACACCGCCCTTGAGCTTGATCGCCGTGAAGCCGTACTCCGTCACCATGCGCCGGGCCTGCGCGACGATGCCCTCCGGGTCCAGCGCGGGGCCGAAGGCGTCGGGCTCGTGCTCCGGGTGGCCGGCCCACTTGTAGAAGAGGTAGGCGCTGAAGGGCACCGTGTCGCGGACGGCGCCGCCGAGCAGGTCGCTGACGGGGCGGCCGGTGGCGCGGCCCCGGATGTCGAGGCAGGCCACCTCGAAGGGGGAGAAGACCCGGTCCACCGTGGAGCTGGTGGTGATCATGCCGGTCAGGCCGTGGCCGTCGCTGCCGCTGTCCCCGCCGAGCACCTCGGCGACGCGCCGGCGCATCGGGCCGAGGTCGTGCACGTCCATGCCGGTGAGGGCGTCGGCGGCCGTGCGCAGCCGGCGCAGATGGCCCTCGTCGGCGTAGGTCTCGCCCAGTCCGGTGAGGCCCTGGTCCGTGCTCACCTCGATGACCGCGCGCAGCGCGTAGGGCTCGTGGACGCCGACGGCGTTGAGCAGGGCCGGGTCCTTGAACGCGACGGGGGTGATGTCGACGCGGGTGATCCGCAGTGCCTCGCTCATCGGATGTCGTCCCCCTTGGCGATGATCCGCTCCAGCTCGGCGAGGTCCCCGGGGGCCGGGTCGGTGAGCGGCGGCCGTACCCCGCCGACGTCCAGTCCGCGCAGCCGGACGGCCGCCTTGACCAGGGAGACCGAGTAGCCGGGCACGCGCTCGCGCAGGGCGATCAGCGGGTGGTAGAAGCCGGCCAGCAGCCGCTGCACCTTCTCGTCGTCCCCGGCCGTGACCGCCCGGTGGAAGGCGAGCGCGATCTCGGGGGCGAAGCAGAACACCGCCGAGGAGTACAGGTCCACGCCGATGCCCCGGTAGGCGAGCTGGGTGCCCTCGGCGGTCGGCATGCCGTTGAAGAACTGGAACTCCGCGCCGCCGGTGGCCGGGTCCGCCCGGACGGCGGTCACGATCCGCGACAGCAGGTCGAGGTCGCCGGTGCCGTCCTTCAGGCCCACGACCTGCGGCATCCGGGCCACCTCCAGGGCGGAGGGCACGTCCAGGCGGGCGTTGGCCCGCTGGTAGACGATGACCCGCAGCGAGGTGGCGGCGACGACCTCGCGGACGTACGCGACCAGCCCGGCCGGCGGTCCCGCCACCAGGTACGGCGGCATCAGCAGCAGTCCGTCCGCACCGGCCTCCTCCGCCGCCCGCGCGTACTCCCGGGCCAGCGGGAGGGCGCCGCCGGCCCCCGCGAAGACGGGCACCCGGCCGTCCGCCATCCGCACCGCGGTGCGCACCACCTCGGCGTACTCCGCCACCCCCAGGGCGTGGAACTCGCCGGTGCCGCAGGCCACGAAGACGCCGCCCGGGCCGGACTCGATCCCCGCCTTGAGATGGTCCGAAAGTTTCGACACGTCGACCGAACCGTCGACCCCGAACGGGGTGACGGGAAAGAACAGGATGCCCTGGAGCACGGAGACCTCATCCACTTGCTGACCACATATGTGAACACTCGTCACGATGACGAATGACTCGGGGAATGTAAGGTCGGTGGATCGCCAGGGTCAAGGCGTTTGCGCACCTCCGTTTTCACCCTTCGGGCACGATGCGGCAACGGAGACAGCGGACAAGGAGGTGTCCGGGGTTCGCGGGAGAGGAGGCGCGGGCCCGACAGGAAAGGTTTCGAACGGCCGTGCCCGCGGAGCGACTTGCGCACAGCACGACGGCCCGGCACGGGTACGCCGTGCCGGGCCGCCGGGGTGTTGTCGCGGGTGCCGTCAGTCCTCCGGGCGCAACAGCCCGCGCCGGTACGCCGGGACGAGGTGCTGCGGCACCAGATGGGAGACGCCGTCCACCGTCACCGGTACGAGACGGGGAGCGGCCGCCTTCCACTGGGCACGGCGGTGACGAGTGTTGCTGCGGGACATCTTGCGCTTGGGCACGGCCATGAGGAGTTCCTCCGTCGGGTGGGGCCGGGGGCGGGAGTGGTCAGGAAACGGGGTCGAGGAGCGCGTCGAAGGCGGACGGCAGGCGTTTCCACGCCTCGGTGCCGCCCGCCAGCTCCTCGTCGGTGAGCAGGCAGGACGCGAGGACGGTGGACAGCTCGTCCCCGTCGAGCCCGGGGGAGGTGAACACCAGGTGCTGCCCCCGGTCCCCGTGCTCGGGGTGCCAGTCGAGCGCGGCGGCGGCGCGGCGGGCGGGCGGCACCAGGTCCCAGGCCGCGTCGGGCAGCGAGGCGAGCCACGGGCCGGTGTCCTCCACGCACAGGGCGCCGCCCGCCGCGTCCCACGACAGCAGGGTGTCGGGCCGGTCCGCGAGCCAGAACCGGCCCCGGCTGCGGACGGCCGCGCAGCACAGCTCCTCCAGCGCCGCGTACAGGCGTTCCGGGTGGAAGGGGCGCCGGCCGCGCCAGACCAGGGTGGCCACGCCCGCCTCGTCCGCGTCCTGCGGAAGCCGGGCGCAGGCCGGGTGCTGCGCCACCGCCGCGGCCTCCACGTCGAACCCGGCGAACGCCAGCCGGGCCGGCTCCGCCGAGTCGAGCGGGACGCGCAGGGCCGTCGGGTGGAGCTGGGTGAGCAGCGCGAGGTCGTCCGGGTCCGCCGCGCCGGGGTCGGCCAGGACGTGCACGGCCGGGTACTCCAGCTGACGGGCGAAGGTGTCGCCCACGGTCCGCCGGTCCGTCGCGGCCGCCGCGAGCCCCGCCTCGGCGAGGTCGTCCCCGTTGCCGAGGGTGGGCAGCACCAGCGCGGGGTCGACCGCCGTCATGACGTTGGCCAGGCGCAGGACGCCGGCGCCGTGCGCGGCCACCAGCTCGGCGACGGTGCGCGGCTCGACGGAGTCCCACAGCTCGACCACCGCCAGCCGGGGCGTGCCCTCCTCCGCGAGCCGCCGCAGCTCCGGCAGCAGGTCCTCGCGCAGCGCACAGCACGCGCAGCCGTCGACCAGCGGGATCTCGTCGTACGCGCGCGGGCCCGAGAGGTCGCGGACGGTGCGCCGTACGGTGCCGGACGCGGCCGCCGACAGGTCGTGGTGGACGACGACGCTGCCGGGCACGTCCCGCAGCAGCCGGTCCACGGCGCGCCGGCGCGCGTCGGCGTGCAGACCGGCGACGAGCAGGACGGGGAGCGGGTGGGCGGCGGACATCAGCGGGCCCCGCGGCCGTAGCGGCGCTCGAAGCGCTCGACCCGCCCGGCGGTGTCGACCACCCGGGCGGTGCCCGTGTAGAAGGGGTGGCTCGCCGAGGAGATCTCGACGTCGACCACGGGGTACACCTCGCCGTCCTCCCACTCCACGGTGCGGTCGCTGGTCATGGTGGAACGGGTGAGGAAGGCGAACCCCGCCGCGCGGTCACGGAAGACGACGGGGCCGTAGGGCGGATGGATACCGGATTTCATGGTGGGTCCTCGCAGGGGTCGGAGCGGGGTTGTGGCGTCGCTGCCGGGCGTCAGCGTTCCTCGCGGAACTCGACGTGCCGGCCCGCGACCGGGTCGTACTTGCGCAGGACCAGGCGGTCGGGGTCGTTCCGCCGGTTCTTGCGGGTCACGTACGTGTAGCCGGTGCCGGCGGTGGAGCGGAGCTTGATGATCGGGCGGATCTCGTTGCGAGCCATGGGGGTAGCATACGACAACGATTTTCATTATCGACAGGGGCTCGTCGCTCCGGAGAGGACCAGGACACCCATGTCCGCGCACTGCCAACTGACCGGGGCGCGCCCCGGCTTCGGCAACAAGATCTCCCACTCGCACCGGCGTACGTCGCGCCGGTTCGACCCCAACATCCAGCGCAAGCGCTACTGGCTGCCGAGCGAGGGCCGGTACGTCCGGCTGGTGCTGAGCGCCAAGGGCATCAAGACCGTGGACGCCCTCGGCATCGAGGCCGCCGTGGCACGCATCAGGGCGCGAGGGGAGCGCGTCTGATGGCGAAGAAGAGCAAGATCGCGAAGAACGAGCGGCGCAAGGCGGTCGTCCAGCGCCATGCCGCCCGCCGCGCCGAACTGAAGGACATCATCCGCAGGCCGGGTTCGAGCGAGACCGAACGCGCCGAAGCGCTACGGGAGTTGCGCCGCCAGCCGCGGGACGCCAGCGCCACGCGGGTACGCAACCGCGACGCCGTAGACGGCCGCCCGCGCGGACATCTGCGCAAGTTCGGCCTCTCCCGGGTCCGCATGCGCGAAGAGGCACACGCGGGCTTCCTGCCGGGGGTGACGAAGTCGTCCTGGTGAGGTGACGGTCCCCGGCGGGCGGCGGGGCGGGCGGGCCGCCCGCCGGGGGTCGGCTGCCTGCCGGGGGTCGGTGTCGGTGGCGGGTTCGGCTGCCCGCCGGGGTCCGGTGGTTGCCGGGGAAACGGCTGTCGCAGGCGGGTCCGGCTAGCCGTCGAGCGCCCGGGCCGCTCGCATCCGGCCCTGGTCGGGCGGGAGTGCGGGGAGCAGGTCGGTCTTGGGGGCGGGCAGGTCGTAGAGCGCGTAGAGGCGGCGTCGGATCTGTTCGGCCGGGTACTGGCCGCCGTACACCGCCGTTTTGAAGATCACGCCCTCCAGGACGCTGCGCAGCAGTACCTCCTCCAGCTCGGGGTCCGCCGCGCCCCGGGCGGCGAACATGTCCCGGAGCGTGTCCTCCAGCGCCGCCAGCCGCTCCTCCTTGCGCGCCTCCGCCGCCGCGAACAGGGGGTGCGTGGCCGGGTTGACCACGAGGCTCAGCGTGATGCGCTGCACCCGCACCGTCGCGGCGGCGGTGACGAGGACCCCGTCGATGATGGCGGCCAGCCGTTCGTCGGGCGTGCCCCGCACCTCGACGAGCGTGGCCACGCCGTCCAGATAGCGGTCCAGGAGTTCGTCGACGAGGCTCTGCTTCCCCGGGAAGTAGTACGTCAGCAGGCCGCGCGAGACGCCGGCCCGGGCGGTGATGTCGGAGACCGTGGCGTCGTGGTACCCCTTCTCGGCGAAGACCTCCAGGGCCGCGCCGAGGATCTTCTCCCGCGACTGGGCCCGCAACTCCTCGTTCGCCTCCGGCCTTCGCGGCGACACCGCCACCCCACCTTCTCTCGACTCGCGCTGCACGCCGGGAGCGGCCCCCAGCAGGGACCATTCTCCCTTCCCCGCCCCGCGGCGCCGTTCCGGGGCGGCGCCCGGCCCGAACTCGGCCCCCCACAAAGGTAATTGGCATTCGGCATTTCGACTGGCTGGCTGTACAGTCAACCCCGGTCGAACCCGCCCGGGGCCGCGCCGCGCCGCGCGCCCCGGCCCCGCGGGCACGCGCGCACGCGGCCGTCCGTACGGACGGCCGCGGACAGCCGCGGACGGCACGAACAGACACGAACAGCACGGACACCGAGAGGGACGAACCACAGTGGCGAGCAAGGAAGAACTCAAGGCGGCGCTCCACGCGGCCTTCGACGCCGCCGTACCGAACGGGACGGGGTACACCAAGGTCTACGCCTCGGACATGAAGCAGCGGAACTACGTCGTGTACCGCAGCACCACGGTCTACAACTACGCCGTCGGCTTCAGACCCGGCAGCACGGAACTCGTCGTCGTACCGATCGAGGAGAACAACGGGGTGATCACCCCGGGCACGCCGGTGACCATCACCGACACCAACCGCGCCGCCGTGAAGAAGCGCGACCTCCAGGGCCGCTTCCACCTCTCCACGACCGACGGCCAGAAGTTCCGTCTGACGGTCATCCCGTCGGTGCCGCGGATAACCGCCGGCTTCTACCAGCTCCCCGTCGACCAGAAGGAGGAGTACGAGGCGTTCCAGACGGTCAGGGACCTCATCTGCGCCTGAGCGCTCGTCGGAGTGCTCGTCGATACGGGTCCCCCGGGGGCGGAAGGGGCGAAAGCCCCGGAGGGGAGCCCCCGGGGGACCGACGTCACGCGGTCAGCGCCAGGTACTTCTCCTCCAGGAACTCCAGGATGCCCTCGAAGCCGCCCTCCCGGCCCAGGCCGCTCTGCTTGACCCCGCCGAACGGCGCCGCCGGATCGCTCACCACGCCCCGGTTGACCGCGACCATGCCGGCCTCCAGCCGGCGGGCGACGGCCATCGCCTCCCGTTCCTCGCCGAACACGTACGCCATCAGCCCGTGCACCGTGTCGTTGGCCATCCGGACCGCCTCGTCGACGTCCTCGTACCGGACGACCGCGGTCACCGGCCCGAAGATCTCCGTCCTGGTCAGTGGCGAACCGTGCACGACCCCGGTGAGCAGTGTCGCGTCGTAGAACGCGCCGCCGGCCCGGCCGCCGCCGCCCCGTACGAGGGTCGCCCCCTGCGCGACCGCGGCCTCGACGAGGGCGGCGACCTTGTCCCGCTCGGCGACCGACACGAGCGCGCCGAGCGTGTGCGCACGGTCCAGACCGGGGCCGACCGTGACCTCGGCGAGCGCGGCGTCCATCCGGGCGACGAACTCGTCGTGCAGCGAGGCGTGGACGTAGAACCGGTTGGCGGCGGTGCAGGCCGCTCCGCCGTTGCGCAACTTGGCGAGCAGCGCCTCCCGCACCGTCAACTCCAGATCCGCGCCCGGGAGTACGAGCAGGGGCGCGTTGCCGCCCAGCTCCATCGACGCGCTCACCACCGTGTCCGCGCACCCGCGCAGCAACTCCCGGCCGACCTCGGTGGACCCGGTGAACGACAGCTTCCTGACCTCCGGCCGGTCCAGCATCCGCTTGACGGCGGGGCCCGGCGGCACGGGTGTGACCAGGTTGACGACGCCGTCGGGGACCCCGGCCCGCCGCAGCACCTCCACCACGTAGGCCGCGGTGAGCGGTGTCTCCCCGGCGGGCTTGAGGACGGTCGTACAGCCGGCGGCGAGCGCGGGAGCCAGCTTGCGCGTCGCCATCGCCGCGGGGAAGTTCCAGGGGGTGATCAGCAGTGACACCCCGATCGGCTGCCGGTCGACGACGATCCGCTTGTCGCCGGAAGGGGAGAGCCGGTAGTCGCCCGGCACGCGGACGGCCTCCTCGGCGAACCAGCGGAAGAACTCCTTGGCGTAGTGCGCCTCACCGAGCGCGTCCGCCCAGGACTTGCCGTTCTCCCGCACCATGAGCTCGGCGAACTCCTCGATTTCGGCGGTGAGGATGTCGTAGGCGGCGCGCAGCAGTTCACCGCGCTCGCGCGGCGCGGTCGCCGCCCAGGACTCCTGTGCGGCGGCGGCCGCGTCGACGGCGTCCAGGCAGTCCCGCTCGGTGGCGACGGCGAAGCGGGCGAGCACCGAGAGGTCGGCGGGATCGACGACGTCGAACCGCTCGCCGTCGGCGCCCGGCCGCCACCGGCCGCCGATGAACAGGTCCGTGTGCGGGTTCATACCACCGTCCGTTTCCTGTGGCTGTCCGTTCCGTCGAGGATTCCGGCGTGCGCCCGTCCGAGGATGTCCAGGAGCAGCTCCCGGGACGGCTCCAGCGGGGCGATGGCGAGGAGCCGTGCCGAGCGCAGGCCCAGCTCGGCGATGTCCGCCAACTGGTCCCGCTCGATGCCGAGTTCGGCGAGCGTCGCGGGGACCCCGATGGCCTCGTTGAGCTCGGCCACGCGCATCACCGTCCGCAGCGCGGAGGCGTCCTCCGCCGGGAGGTGTTCCAGCGCCGCCCCGAACGCGGCGACCCGCACGGCCACGTCGGCGTCGGCGCGCAGCGCGTCCAGGACGTAGGGCAGCAGCAGCCCGGTGCCCAGGCCGTGCGGCGTCTTGGTGAGCGCGCCGATCGGGTACTGCAAGGCATGGCACAGATGCGTGCCGGTCGAGCCGAAGGCGATCCCGGCGAGCAGCGCGCCCAGGGCCACCTCGTGCCGGGCGTGCCGGCCGACGGGCTCCCGGACGGCGACCGGCAACCAGGGCCCCAGCCTTCCCGCCGCCTGGAGCGCGACCGGCTCCGTCAGCGCGTTGCGCCCCGTGAACACCGGCGGCGTCCCCGACCAGTCGGCGGGCAGTGGCCGCGCGGTGTAGGACTCGGCGGCGTGCACGAGCGCGTCGATGCCGGAGAAGGCGGTCACCCCGCGCGGTGCGCCCAGGGTGAGATCGGGGTCGACGACCGCCGCGGCCGGTACCAGGAACGGGCTGGAGACACCCACCTTCAGCTCCCGGCCCGGATCGGAGACGACGGCCACCGGTGTCACCTCCGACCCGGTGCCCGCGGTCGTCGGCACCGCGACCACCGGCACGACCGGACCGGGCACCAGGTTCTCGCCGTAGTACCGCTCCGGCGGACCCTCGTGCACGCACAGCAGCGCGATCAGCTTGGCCGCGTCCAGGGCGCTGCCCCCGCCGATCGCGAGGACGACCTCGGCGCCGTACTCCCGCGCCTGGACGGCGGCGGAGTCCAGGGTGCCGACGGGCAGTTCCGGGGTGACGCTGGTGTACGTCCGCACGTCGAGACCGGCGCCGGTCAGTGCGTCGAGGACGGCGGTGATGTGCGGTGTGGTCGCGAGGAACGGGTCGACGACGGCGAACACCCGCCGTCCGTGCAGGGCCACGACCTCCGGCAGCAGTGCCCGGGAGCCGTGGCCGAAGTGCACCCGCGCCGGCAGCCGCAGCGTTCCGGGCAGGCAGGCAAGGGCGCCGGGGGCGGCGCCGGTGGTCTCAGGCACTGAACCCTCCGTCGACCGGCAGCACGGCCCCGCTGATGTGGCTCGCCCGGTCACTGAGCAGGAAGGCCGCGGTCGCGCCGACCTCGCTGCCCGTGCCCGCCTTCCGCAGCGGGGTGGCGGCGATACGGGCCTCCACGCCGCCGGGGATCGCGAGGCGCGTCCGGTCGAGCATCGGCGTCTCGGTGGGCCCGGGGGCGATGACGTTGACCCGGATGCCGAGCGGCCCGAAGTCGTGGGCCGCCGTCCGGGTCAGCCCGATGACCGCGTGCTTGGTGGCCTGGTAGGCGCCCATGCCGGAGCTGCCGCGCAGCCCGCCGATGCTGCTCGTGTTGACGATCGAACCGGAGCCCTGCGCCTCCATGACCCGCACCTCCTCGCGGATGCAGAGCCAGGTGCCCTTGACGTTCACGGCCATGATCCGGTCGAAGTCCTCCTCCGACACTTGGTCCAGACGTCCGCCCTGGGTGACGGCCGCGTTGTTGTACGCGCCGTCGAGACGGCCGAACCGGTCGGCGGTGGCGTCGACGAACGCGGCCACGCTCGCCGGATCGGAGACGTCACCGGTGGTGTAGGCCACGTCGTGCCCCTGCCCGGTGAGCTCCTTGGTGAGGGCGGCGAGCGGCTCCTCGCTGCGGGCGACGAGCATGAGCGCGGCGCCGTCCGCGGCGAGGACGCGTGCGGCGTCGGCCCCGATCCCCAGGCTCGCGCCGACGAGCAGGACGACCTTGCCGGCGAGCGGCGGGCGGGGGTTCAGTTCCTCGGGCATGTGCGGTGTGTCCTTTCCTGTGCCGGTGCGGCGATGCTGGTGCGACGGTGTGCGCGGGGCCTCGTGCTCATGGGGTCCGGGCACCGCGCAGCGCGAGCATCTGCCGCGCCTCGTCGGGTGTCGCGATCTCTTTCCCGAGGTCCTCGACGGCGGCGCGGATCTTCCGGACCTGCTGTGCGTTGGTCTCGGCGAGCCGCCCCCTGCCCAGCCACAGGCTGTCCTCCAGACCGACCCGCACATGGCCGCCGAGCCAGGCGCTGTGCGTGCCGAACCGCAGCTGCTCGCGGCCTGCGGCGAAGGCGGAGAAGGTGTAGTCGTCACCGAACAGCTTGTCCGCGATGTGCACCATGTGTTCGAGGTTGGCGTGGTCGGCCCCGATGCCGCCGAGGACGCCGAACACCCCCTGGATCAGCAGCGGCGGCTTGGCAAGGCCCGCGTCGACGAAGTGCGCGAGGGAGTACAGGTGCCCGATGTCGTAGCACTCGTACTCGAACCGGGTGCCGAACTCGCCGAGCGTGCGCAGGGTGTGCTCGATGGAGTCGAAGGTGTTGACGAACGGCTTGGAGTAGGTGTTGAGGACGTAGGGCTTCTCCCAGTCGTGCTGCCAGGCGGTCACCTTGTCGGCGATGCCGGAGTACACGAAGTTCATGGAGCCCATGTTCATCGAGGCCAGCTCGGGCCGGAGGCGCATCGCGGCGGCGAGCCGTTCGTCCATGGTCATGGCCGAGGAGCCGCCGGTGGTGATGTTGACGACGGCGTCGGTGCGGGCCGTGAGGGCGCTGATGATCTCCTCGAAGACCTCGGGGTCGGCGGTGGGGCGGCCGTCCGGCTGCCGGGCGTGCAGATGCACGATCGCCGATCCGGCCTCGACCGCGGCCAGTGCGGACTCGGCCACCTGTGCGGCGGACAGCGGGAGGTGGGGACTCTGCGACGGCACGTGCACAGAGCCCGTCACCGCGGTGGTGATGATGACCTTTTCGGCCTTCCGCATCAGTTCCTCCTGTTCGTATGGCGGACGGGATGTGCGGGCGGCGGCACCGGTGGTATCGGCGTCAGTGACGTCACCGGTGGCACCGGTGGCACCGGTGACGCCATCGGTGGGACGCCCGGGGTCCGTGCCCTCACGTCTCCTCCGCTTCCCGGAACGCCGTGACCAGCGCCCGTGCGGCCCCGGCCAGCATCGACGTGTCGTTGCTGAGCAGGACGAAGTCGCAGCCCTCGCGCACCGCCCGCGCGGCCCGCTCCGGGACGCCGCCGAAGGCGAGCCCCAGCCGCTTGCCCGCGGTGTGCGCGGCCCGGGCCGTCGCGTCGATCATCGCCAGCACCTCGGGCGAGGCCGGCGTCGTCCCCAGGGACATGGAGAGGTCGGCGGCACCGACGAACACCGCGTCCACACAGTCCAGGGCGAGGATCCCGGGCGCGGCCTCGATCGCCTCGGCGCTCTCCAGCTGCGGGACGCAGAGCACGTCGTCGTTGCCGACCGCACGGTACTCGGCGTCCGGGCGCAGCCCCCAGGCCCCGGCCCTGCTGGTGCCGCCGGCGCCCCGCACCCCCTGCGGCGGGAAGCGGCAGGCGCGGCCGACGGCCTCCGCCTGCTCGACGGTGTCGACGTGCGGGACGAGGATGCCCATGGCGCCCGCGTCGAGGATCTTCTGGATGGTCGAGGCGGTGGTGTCCGGCACCCGCACCAGCGGGACCATGCCCAGCGCGGCGGCCGAGTTGATCAGCCGGTACGCGGTCTGGAGGTCGAGCGGGGCGTGCTCCAGGTCGATGACGACGTAGTCGAAACCGGCGTACGCCATGATCTCCACCGGTTCGCCCGAGGCGATCTTCAGCCAGGTACCGACCGGGGTGTGCGTGCGGTCCGCCGCGAACAGCCCGGCGCCTGTGCGTCGTGGTGTGCTCACGGCATCGGGTAGTCGTCGGCGTTGAGCACCCAGCCGGGCTTGGCGGAGAAGTCGGCGCGCGGCGGGCTGAAGATGTCGATCAGCTGGTTGACGCCGGGGTCCTCGGCCGCGGAGGTGTGCACCGTGGGCGGCGGGATGATCGCCAGGGAGGGGCTGCCCAGCCGCACGTGCTCGTCCTCGCGCCAGCCGGTGCTGTCGTTGAGCCAGGGGGTGCGGATGTGGTGGACGTAGGTGCCGCGCATCGCCAGGGAGAGCTGCTCGAAGTCGTCGTGCGTGTGCGGGGAGAGGCGGCGCGGGTCGCGCGGACCGTCCTGCGGGGGCAGGAAGTTGACCATGAACGCGCGGGTGCGGAAGATCCGGCCGAACCGGCCGGGCTCGTCCGGCACCTCGGAGAGCGGGTAGAACCGGACCGCCCGCTTGCCGACGGGTTCCGGCCACCGGCGCAGCAGGGCGACCCGCGGGTGGTCCTCGGCGTAGGCGCCGGCGTTCACGGCCCGCTCCCGCCAGGCGGGCTCACCGGCCTCGATCAGACGGACCAGCGGGCCGTCGCCGTGCACGGTGATCCGGGAGGCGCCGGGCGGGACCACCACGAGGCCGGCTTCCTCGACACGGGTCTCGCCGTCGTCGGTGTGGACGGAGAAGGCGGGGGAGTCGTCGGTGACCACGACGGCGAGTTCGCCGTCGAGGGTGCCGTTGTCCAGCTCGTCGCCGGTCCGTGCCTCGGTGTGCACCAGGACGGCGTTCTGGGCGCGGACGACGGCCGTACGCCCCTCGGGGGTGGCGGCGTCGGGTGCGGCGAGGGTGCGGAAGTCGAAGTACTGGGCGGCGGCGATGGCGTCACCGGCGTCCGGGCGGGGAGCGGTCGCGGTGCCCGTCGCCGTCGCGAGCGAGGAGCGCGGGTCGTCCTTGGCGTACACGGTGGTGGTCCCTTCGGTGCGGGGGAGTGCCGGGGTGGTCAGTCGTCCAGGTCGAGCAGGTAGGACGGGTTGTCGCGGACCATGCGGCGCAGGTCCTTCTCGGGCAGGCCGAGGTCGAGCAGCGCGCCGGCCACCCGCAGCCAGGCGTCCACCGGCTTGGGGTTGGCGGCCTGGCCGAGGTCGGAGGCGAGCACGGTGTGCTCGGGGCCGATGGTCTCGATCCAGTTCATGAGCTGCCGCGGGTCCCACCGCTCGGGCCCCTCGGGGTCGTACATCGCGCACTCGTGCTCGATGTACGCGCCGAGCCCGACGAGTTCGCGGCACAGCTCGGGGTCGGCGCCGATGACGAAGTCGGGGTGGCTGACGGCCATGCGCGTGATCCCGCGCTCCTTGGCGGCCTGGAACAGGGTGCGGATGTACTCGGGGTACATGTGGCCGCCGTTGAGGACGGCCTCCTGCTCCTTGATCTCGTCGAGGATCTCGCCCACCTCGGGCTTCAGCTCGCCGCGGTCGTCGACGATGTCGATGCGCTCCAGCGTCAGCGGCACGGTGGTGGTGGGGAACGACCCGTCCTCGGGGTGACACTCCAGGTGCCGGCCGGAGGAGATGGTCGGGAACCAGACGATCTTGCCGCCCATGCGCAGGCACATGCGCACGGCGTGCACGTTGAGCCCGCCGACGGTGCTGTTGAGGGCGATGCCCCCGAAGGCGGTGGCGGCGACATCGGCGAAGCGGTCCCTCATCGCCAGGATGTCCATCTGGGTGTTGTGGTGGTGGGACTTGGCGACCATCGCGCGCAGTCCGATCCGGGCGCCGTCCCGCGCGGCCTCGACATGGTCGAAGCGGCGGGGGAACGGGCTGGGGCCGGAGTGGACGTGCATGTCGACCAGGCCGTCGAGGACAGCGGCGAGGGCGGGACTCGGCTTCATGGCGCTCCGATTCATCGACTGAATGGCGTTCGCATTATGAAGTATGCGTTCAGCATGAGACCCGATGTCAACCCTGTCCGCAGTCTTGTGCTGGCCGAAAGGCGCCCTTACGGTGGCCACTGTTCGCTTCGTGAACAAGCAGTTCGCAACTGACCGAGTGTGGCGACTCGCGAGCTGCGCGTAGCCGACCGCTCCCCTCGGAGGCCGACGATGTCCACACCGCCCCCCGCCACGCAGCCGCATGAGGCGGCTCAGGACGAACCCCGCCCGGGACCCGCACACGGTCCGGACATCGCCAAGGTGCGCGCCGCCGTGCGCGGCGGGGCCCTTGCCTACTTCGTCGACCAGTTCGACATCTATCTGCCGATCGTGGTCCTGGCGCCCGCGATGATCTACTTCCAGTCGGCCGGCCTGAGCGCGAGCACGACCGCCATGCTCTCCTCGCTGGTCTTCGCCTCGACGCTGGTCGGCCGTCCGCTCGGTGCGATCATCTTCGGCCACTTCGCGGACACCGTCGGGCGCAAGCGCACCACCCTGGTCGCGGTCGGCGGCTTCGGCTTCACCACGCTGATCATCGCCTGCCTGCCCGGGCACGAGACGATCGGCACCTGGTCGATCGGCCTGCTGATCGCACTGCGGTTCGTCGACGGCATCTTCCTCGGCGGCGAGTACACCACCGCCGTACCGCTCGCGATGGAGTGGAGCCCACGGCACAAGCGGGGTCTGTTCGCCTCGCTCATCACCGCGACCTCACCCGCCGCGTACGCCGTGATCGCGGCGATCACCCTGCTGATGCTGCGGCTCATGCACTCCGGGGACCTGCACAGCTCCTATGTGCAGTGGGGCTGGCGGGTGCCCTTCCTGATCGGCGCGCTGCTCGCGGCCGTGCTGTTCCGCTACTACCTCACCCAGGTGCACGAACCGCCGGTCGAGGTGACCGGCGAGCGGCACAAGCTGCCCTTCCTGCGGCTGTTGGTGAAGTACCCGAGGGCGCTCGGGCAGGTCTTCATCCTGATGACCGGTACCTGGCTCGCCACCAACGTGGAGGCCGCCGTGACCCCCGCACAGCTCAAGGCGCACCTGGAGCTGTCGAGTCAGCAGGTCACCCTCACCATGCTCGTCATCAACGGCTCCGCCGCCCTGGCCTACCCCTTCCTGGGCCTGCTGTCCCAGCGCATCGGACGACGGCGGTTCTACATGGGCTACGGCGTGACGGTCCTGGTGATCGGCACCGGCTCCTACACGCTGCTGATGACCTCGGACGGCGGGACGGGCGCCGTGCTGGGCTGGGCGATCCTGATCGGCGTCTTCACCGTCGGCACCTTCGGTCCGATCGCCGCGTACCTGACCGAGCGGTTCCCGTCGAGCGTGCGCTCCACCGGGTACGGCGTCGGATACAGCCTCGCGCTGATAGCCCCTGCCTTCTACCAGTTCTATCTGCGGCAGTTCGACGGCGTGATGTCGGCGCACCTCGCCCCGGCGGTCCTGCTCGCCCTGGCCGGCGTGCTGATCAGCGTCGGCGGCCTCCTCGGCCCGGAGACGAAGGACGTCGACATGGCCGACGACAGCACCATCCCGGCCCTGTCCTGACGACAGTGCCCCGGCGACGGGGCGCGATCTCCCGTACGTGTGTGCGCGGGCACCCAGTTCCGGGCCCGCGCACACGCATGTGTCCGGGGCCTCCCGGGGGTGTCTAGACCGCCTGCCGGCCGAGGTCGTCGTCGGGCCGGTAGTGGCCGCCCAGTTCACGCGTGAGCTCGCGCGCGGTGTCGACGACGATGCGCAGTTCGGGGGCGTCGTCGGACATCGACAGGGTGTTGTCCGGGCCGACCACGGCGATGCTGGCGCAGATGCCGTACTCGTCGAACACGGGCGCCGCCACCGCGACCACACCGGGGGTGCTCATCGCCGAGCAGTGCCCGACGGCACGCACCTGCTCCACGTCCGCGCGCAGCTCCTCGCGCGTCTGATGCGGCAGATTGGCCATCAGCCGCTCCATGGAGAGCTGGTCGGCGTGGTAGGCGAGGAAGATCCTGCTCTGCGCGGTGTCCAGCGGCAGATGGCTGCCGACCCGCACGGAGACGATGACGACCGCGGAGAGGTTCTCCTCGACCCGGGAGACCACCGGACCGGTCAGACCCCAGAGGCTGAGCACCACACTGCACCGCGTGGCGCGCGAGAGCGCCTGCATGTGACGGGGGGCGAGGTTGACCACTCGACGGTGACCGATGGCGAACGCGCCGAGCTGGAGCAGCAGGGCACCGGGGACGTAGCCGCCCTCGGCGGTGCGCTCCAGCAGTCCGGCCGCGGCGAGCGAGGTGCAGTACCGGTACGCCGTCGTGCGGTTGAGGCCGAGCCGTTCGGCGACCTCGGCCGCGGTCACCTCGGGCGTGGACGTGTCGAACAGGGCGAGGATCTGGCTGACACGGCTGACCGCCTGGATGTCGGCCTGGTCGCCACGGTCGGCGCGGACGGCGTCCGACGACCGTGTCGATCTGGTCACGAGGGCCTCCGCCGGGTGGTGTTCGAGGGTCGTGCCATCCTACCCAATCGCATCCGCGGAACCGGGGCCGGTCCGGGCACGTGCGGTGGGCCGTCGCCTCCGTCAGGCGTCGAGCTGTTCCTTCCGCTGCTCCGGGGAGGCCGGGCGGCGGGTGCCGCTCCCGGCGGTCGCGCTGCTGGTGCGGGTGCGGGTGCGGGTGCGGGTGCGGGTGCTGGTGCTGGTGGCGGTGGTCGTGGTGCCGCGGGCCGCGGCGCGTGCGGGGCCGTCGGGGAGGGTGAAGGCGAAGACCGCGGTGAGCGCGGCGAGGGCCGCGAGCGCCAGGTAGGCGTGCTGGTAGGCGGCGACGGGCGGGTCCGCGACGGCCGCCGCGCGCGGGGTGCCCAGGACGAGCGCCGTGGTCACCGCGGCCGGCGCGAGCGCGCCGCCGGTCTGGCGCACGACGGTGTTCAGCGTGGAGGCGTGGGCGAGGTCCCGCCGGTCCACGGTGGCGAGCGAGGCCACCGTCGTCGGCACGAAGAAGCAGCCGATGGCGATGCCGAAGAGGAACATGTAGGCGCGGAAGGTCCACAGACCGGTGTCCGCGTCGCAGGTCGCGAAGAGCACCAGCACCCCGGACACCCCGGCCGTGCCGCAGCCGATGATGAGACGGGGCCCGATCCTGGCGTAGAGGACGCCCACGAGCTGGACGGTCAGCAGCACGCCGAACGCCTCGGGGAACGTGGTCAGTCCGGATTCCAGGGCGGAGCGGTGCTGGGCCTGCTGGAGGAAGAGCGGGCCGATGTACAGGGCGCCCATGATGGGTATCAGGCCCACCAGGTTGAGCAGGTTGGTGTCGCGGAACAGCCGGTCGCCGAACAGACGCAGCTTCAGCAGCGGCTGCCGTACGCGCAGTTCGAACAGGGCGGCGGCGACCAGCAGCAGCGCGCCGAGCACGAGCGAGACGAGCACGGCCGGCGACGACCAGCCGCGGTTGGGCCCCTCCGAGACGCCGAACATGACGCTGCCGAGCGCGGAGGCGCTCAGCAGCAGACCGGGCAGGTCGAAGCGGCCGGGGCGGGCGGAGCGGTGGGCGGCCAGGAAGACCGCGCCGAACAGCAGGGCGGGCAGCCCCACCGGGAGGTTGACGTAGAAGACCCACCGCCAGCTCAGACGGTCCACCAGCAGCCCGCCGAGCACGGGGGCCGCGGCCGGCGCGATCTGCTGCGGGATGATCATGTACCGCGAGATGCGCACCTGTTCCGAGGTGCTGAACGTGTGGAACAGCAGGGCGGCCGAAGCGGGGAACAGCACGCCGGCCGACAGCCCCTGCACCGCCCGGTAGACGACGAGCTGGCCGAGCGTGGCCGCGGTGCCGCACAGCAGCGAGGAGACGAGGAAGCCGGCCAGCGCGGTCAGCAGCACCTGCTTCCCGCCGAACCGCTCGACCAGCCAGGCGGACGCGGGGATGGCCATGGCCAGACAGACCGGATAGATGACGACGACGCCGTCCAGCGCGGCCGTCGTCAGCTGGAACTGACGGGCGATCGAGGGCAGCGCCACGGTGGTGATGGCGCCGTCCACGATCGCGATGAACGTCACGCTGACGCACATGACGGGGACGACGAGGCGCTGGTTCAGGTGCGCGCGGGGACGGAGGCGGGTGCGGAGACGAGGGCTCTTGCGCGGGCGCGGGAGGGACGGTCCGGGGCGACGTGAAAGCACTTGCTGAGCATACACACTATGTGTGTGCTCATAGAATCGTTTCTACAATGGTCTCCGCGAAGGGTCGCTTCGCATGATTTCTTCGCGAACGAGGTGGCGCATGGCAGTGCAGGGCAGCAGCGACGTCCTGGTCGACGAGCTCTACGAGACGACACACGGACTGCGGCAGTTCGTGGAGGCCCGGCTGCGGGAGAAGGGGGCGTCGGTCGCCCGGCTGCGCGCGCTGCGGATGCTGGCCTCGGCGGAGGAACCGCTGCGGATGCGGGACCTGAGCGAGCGGGCGGGCATCGCGGCCCGGACGGCGACGACCATCGTCGACAGCCTGGAACGTGACGCGCTGGTGGAGCGGGTACGGCATCCGCGGGACCGGCGGGCCTTCCTGCTGCGCCTCACGGACGAGGGCCGCCGCTGCCACAGCGAGGCCGAGGACGTCGACCGCCTGGCCCTGGCGGAGGCGACGGCACGGCTCAGCGCACCCGACCGCGAGCAACTGCGCACACTCCTGGCCCGCATCCGGGAGGCGACGGGGTGACGCGGGGGCGGTGCGCTCGCCGTGACCGGTCCGCAGCGGTGTGCACGGCGACCGGCCGGCAGCGGTGTTCACGGCGACCGGCCGGCAGCGGGCGTCCCCCCGTGACCGGTCCGGAGCAACGGATGGCCGGTGGGCGTTTCCCGCCGGGGTGACGTTCGTTGAGGTCGGCATGATCAAGAAAAAGCTCCTCCGTGCGTCCTGCCTCTCCGCCCTGACCGCCGCGCTCCTCGCGTCCGCCCCCGCGTCCCACGCCGCCGTCGCCGCCCCGCTGTCCGCCCCGTCCGCCGGGGCGCCGGGGGCGCCCCTGGTCGGCGGGCTCCTCGGCTCGCTGGAAGTGGGACACCCCGTCACCTCGCTGCGGACGCTGGTCCCGGCGGGCGTACTGGGGCGGTAGTCAGGGGGTGCGGCGGCGGGCGGCGGCCCGGCGACGCCCGGCAGGCCCTCCGAGGCCGGCCTCTCCCTCGCCACCGAGGCCCTGCAACTGGCGCCCCTGCCCGCCCCGTTGACCGACTCCCCGCTCGGCAGCCGGGACGGACCGGTCGGCACCCGGGTGCTGTTCCGCACCCGCCACCGCGACCCCGCACCCGACCACTACCTGCTGGAGAACATCGACGGACGCACCGACCGCTTCGACATCGACCGGCAGGGCCAGGAACCGTGGGGACTCTGGGCGCCACCGGAGGGCGCCGAACACGACGTCGTCCTCACCGAGGCGCAGACCCCGACCGGCGTGCGCGCGTACGCCGCAGACGGGGCCCTGCTGTGGGAGCTGGACCGAGCTGCAGGCGCCCCATCTCCCGCTGGAGACCGCCGAACCGGCGGCCCACGCGGTGCGCCCGCTGTGGGGCGCGAAGATCCGCTCCCCGTTCGGACGCGTCCTGCCCATCGCGCCGCTGCACGAGATGTTCGCGGCGGCCTGGACCCGCGCACACGGAAGCTGAGGCGGGGCGCGCCCGTCGGCGGACGCCGGCTCACAGATTCGCGAGCAGCCGGTCGAGCGGCGCCGGCACGGACTCCTCGTCGAGCGCCTCCACGAGGAGCCGGCCGTAGCGGATCTTGCGCCCCTTCTTCGTGCCGAGGAAGCGCCGCAGCAACTGCTCCCGGGGCCGGCCGTGCTGGGCCGGCTGGCGCAGGAACGTCTGCCAGGCGCGGAGTTCGCCCTCACCGCGGACGATCTCCTCGACCCGGTCCGCGCCCAGCGCCCGGATCGCTCGTCCACCGGACGCCGTCCAGTGGCGCGGAACCGGATCAGCGGGAGCGCAAGGCGGTCTCCAGGACCTGTGGGACGGTGCGCGCGGGGTGGCCGAGAACGGACTCCAGAGTGGGGTCGGTGACGTCGAACTCGCCTGCGCGGGCGGCGGTGAACATCGTCAGCAGGAACTCCGCGGCCGGACGCGGCATGCCGGTGGCGACCGCGGCCGACGTCCACTCGTCGTCGTCCATGGTGACGCGGGTGATGGTCCGGCCGGTGAGGCGGCCGAGGATCTCGGCGACGCCGGCGAAGTCCAGCGTGGCGGGTGCGGTCAGCGGCGGTGTGATGCCGTCGAGCGTTCCGTCCCCGTCGTCGGCGAGGGCGGTGGCCGCGGCTTCCGCGAGGTCCTCGTGCGCGGTCCAGGAGAACGGGCCGTCCTGTGGCACGGCGAGCGTGCCGGTCTCCAGGGCCGCGCCGATGTAGTGCTCCAGGGTGGCGGCGTAGAACCCATTGCGCAGCGCGGTGTACGGGACCCCCTGGCGCTGGAGGTGCGCCTCGGTGGCCGCGTGGACCGGCTGCGGCAGGAAGCGGGAGGTGGCCGAGGAGGCCTGGTGGCTGGTGTAGAGGATGCGCCTGGCGCCCGCCTCCCGCGCCGCGTCGATGGCGTCGGTGTTCGCGGCCACCGCGCCGTCGCCGCGTATGGACGCCGAGACGACGAGAACGCGCTCGGCACCCTCGAAGGCGTGCTGCAGCCCGCCGGGCTCGGTGAAGTCGCCCGCCCGCACCCGGACCCCGCGCGCGGTGAGACCGGCGGCCTTGTCCACGTCCCGCACGCTGACGCCGACCCGGTCGGCCGGCACGCGCTCGAGCAGACGGTCGACGATCAGTGCGCCGAGGCGACCGGTGGCTCCTGTGACGATCAGCATGGTGACTCCCGTTCGTACGTCATCTCCCGATGGAGTCGACGATATCACTGATATTTCCATTGACCCGAACGAGTGGTGTTGACAAGAGGGAAAATGCCGCTGACGTGTCGATTTCGTTCAATTTCCTCGATCTCCTCGCGGTTTCCCGCGGCATTATCAACGGAAACATCAGCTGTCGCCCATCGGCGATATCATCGTGTCATGGCTTCGAACACGCAGCGGCGGGACACCACCCGGGAACGCATCGTGAAGGTCGCGGCGGGTCTGTTGCGCGAGCAGGGGCCGGCCGCGGTGACCACGCGCCGGGTGGCGCAGGAGGCCGGGCTGCAACCCCCCGCCCTGTACCGCTTCTTCCAGGGCAAGGACGACCTCGTGGACGCGGCGGCGGAACATGTCTTCGCCGAGCATGTGGCGCGCAAGCAGACCGCCGCGCCCTCGGACGACCCCGTCGAGGATCTGCGCGCCGGATGGCGGACGCAGATCGACTTCGGGCTGGACAACCCGCATGTCTTCGCGCTGCTGCTCGACCCGGTCCGCGCGCGCGACACCCCGGCCGAGGCCAAGGGGGTGCGGATCCTGGCCGAGCGGGTGCACCGGATCGCCGCCGCCGGGCTGCTCCGGGTGAGCGAGGAACGCGCCGTCAACCTCATCCGCGCCGCCGGGATCGGCACCGTGCAGACCATGCTGTCCCTGCCGCCGGAGAAGAGCGACCCGCAACTTGCCGACGCCGCCTTCGACGCGGTCGCCCGCGCCGTCCTCGTCGACGAGCCCGCCGTCCCCACCCGCGACCCGGCGGCCGTCGTCGCGGCGTTCCGCACCCTTCTGCCCGAACTGCCCACCCTGAGCAGGTCCGAGGCCGCACTGCTCGACGAGTGGCTGCAACGCTGACGGTGCGGCACGGCCGCACTCGGGCGGTCCGTCAGGCGGTCGGCAAGAGGTGGGTGTGGACCCAGGTCTCGAAGTCCGTCGTGGGCAGGCCGAGTGCGCGGGCGTGGCTCGGGTGGGCCGGCTGGGGGTGGTCGTTGAGGGCCGCCTGGCCGTGGCCCGCGTCGGAGAGGCCGGCCGCGACCGCCGCCTCCTCCGTCATGTCGGGTGCGGTCGGCGTGGGGCCGAGGGCGCGGGAGAGGATGTCCGCGCTCTCCGCCGTCGTGCGCCGGTCGCCCGCCAGTTCCAGTTCCACGCCGTCGAACCGCTCGGGGGCGGCGATCGCCGCGGCCGCCGCGCTGCCGATGTCGTCGAGGGCGACGAGTGACAGGCACGTCGTGGGCTTGAGGAGGCTGACGAGTCCACCCTCGACGCCGCGTGGGAAGACGTCGCGCTCCGAGGGTAGGAAGTTCTCCAAGGAGTAGCTCGGCTTGAGCAGCGTCCAGTGTGCGAACCCGGCCTCGCGCACCCGGTCCTGGATCTCCGCCTTCGTGGCGTAGTACGGCTCCATGACGGCCCAGCGCCCTTTCACCCAGGTGACGTGCTGTCCCGTGCCGGAGGTGGTGGTCTGGACGAAGTGCGGTACCCTGGCGGTCCTGGCGGCCTCGATGAGGTCGCCGCCCACGGCGCGGACGCCTCCCTCGAACGGATCGCCCGCCTCGCCGGAGTCGGCTCGGCGACCGTGCGCCGGCACCCCCGGCCGACGGGCGCTGCTCCAGGCGGTGTTCGGCGAGCGGATCGAGTCGCTGTGCGCCCACGCCGCATCGCTGGCCGGGGCCACCGACGCCCGCGCCGCGCTGCTCGAATGGCTGGGCGCGCTCACCGACTACAGCGCCTCCGCGCGTGGCATGGGTGAGGCCCTGGCTCAGGATGGGTTGGACGATCCGTCCCACGTGAACGCCTGTGCGACCGTGCTCGGCCGGGGGCTGGAACCGCTGCTGCGGCGCGCGGCCGAGGCGGGCGCGGTGGCGTCGGACGCCGCCGCCGCGGATCTGCTCGCCCTGGTCAGGGGCATCGCACTGGCCACGGAGGGCCGTCCGGACGCCGCCGCGGAGGCGCGACGGCTGCTCGATCTGACGGTGCGGGGGGTGAGCCCCGAGCGGTCGGTGCCGACCACCCCGGACCGGTGGGTCAGTCCGCGAATGCGGCCACGTACGACGCCACGCAGGACTCGGGCGTCGCGCGTGAGGTGACGACATGCCCGTCGACGGTCACCGGCGGGGTGAGGGGCAGCTGGAGCAGCCGCTCGGAGCGGGCGGCGGCGAGCTGTTCCGCCGGCAGCAGCGTCCATGCCTCGGGGTCCCGGCCCACCTCGAACAGCACGTGCAGCATGTCCCCGGCGGGCGGCCGTACCGGCGCCAGGGGCAGCGCGGCGAGGATCGCGTCGTGCAGCGGCGGGTCGCTGTCGCGGGCGGGGAGCCGCAGGCCGTGCGGGGCGAGGTCGGCGAGGCCGACCGCGGGCTTCCCGGCGGCGGGGTGCGCGCGCCCGAGCACCGCGTGCAGGGGCTCGGACCAGGCCCGTACGACCGTCAGCGCCGTGGACGCGACTGTGCCGCGGACCAGCGCGAGGTCCAGCTCACCGCCCAGTACCGCGTCGAGACGGGCGGTCACCGGCAGATCGACCAGCTCCGGCTCGGCGGGGCGCTCCCCGTCGCCCAGGCGGGACAGCGCGCGGTCGAGCCGCCCGGTGACGCAGGACGCCACGCCGATGCGCAGTACGGCCGCCGGCTCCCCGGCCACCACCCGGACCCGGGCCGCCGCGGCCAGGGTCTCGCGGGCCGCGGCGAGCACCCGCTCACCGGCCGGGGTGAGCCGCACCCGGCGTGACGTGCGGTCGAGCAGCCGTACGCCGAGCTCCCGTTCCAGCCGGACGATCTGCTGGCTCACCGCCGGCTGCACGATGCGCAGCCGCTGGGCGGCGCGCCCGAAGTGCAGCTCCTCGGCGACGGTCACGAAGTACTGCAACGCCCTCAGTTCCACCCTTCTGATCTATCACACGATGTGATCGCTGCCGGGCGAATCCGGTCATTGTTCGCCCGGGCCGCGTCGACTGTGATGGATGCCGGGCCCGCCACCCGGACCCGTCACTCGGGTCCGCCACCCGGGCTCGACACCGAACGGAGAACACAGAAGTGAGCACTGCAACCCTGGGCATCATCGGCACCGGCATGGTCGGCGCCGGGGTCGCCCGCCGCGCCGTCGACGCCGGACTGGACGTCGTCCTGAGCAATTCGCGCGGCCCCGGCACGCTGGACGACCTGGTCGCCCGGCTCGGCCGGCGGGCCCGCGCGGCCACGCCCGCCGAGGCGGCCCGCGCAGGCGAGGTGGTCCTCGCGGCCGTACCGCTGGCGGCCCGTGAACGGCTGCCCCGTACGGAGCTGGAGGGCCGGATCGTGATCGACCCGATGAACTACGCGCCGGGGTCCGGCTGGACCATCCCCGAGCTCGACAGCGACACCCTCACCTCCAGCGAGCTGGTCCAGCGCGGCCTCCCCGGCGCCCGGGTGGTCAAGGCCCTGCACAACATCGGGCCCCAGCAGCTCCTGGACCTCTTCCGCCCGGCCGGAGCCGCCGACCGCACCGCGCTGCCGGTGTCCGGCGACGACCCGGGAGCCAAGAAGGAGGTGGCCGCGCTGCTGGACGTCCTCGGCTTCGACGCCGTGGACCTGGGCACGCTCGCGGAAAGCTGGCGCAGCGAACCCAACACGCCGCTGTACGCCCTGCCGTACGTGGACCACCCGCCGACGGGCCTGCCCACGCCGGAGCTGGTCGCCTGGATCCAACAGGCCCCCGGCACACCGGCGCCCGCCACCCGCATCAAGGAACTCGCCGCCGCGGCGGTACGTGGCCCGGCGGGCTTCCGGATGGACTAGTGGCCGTCCGGCCCCCCGAGGTCCTGTGCCACCCAGCCCGGCGCGTCCAGCCGTACCGGTTCCGCGCCGACGAGTTCCCTCAACCGGGCCTCGAACAGCGCGAGTTCGGCGGAGCCGATGCGCCGTTCCCACCGCGCGCGCACCTCGTCGAAGACCTCCTCGCCCTGCCTCATCACCTCGAAGCCTAGCGGGGTGACCCGCAGCCGTTTGCGGCGGGCGTCGAGAGGGTCGGCGTCCCGGGTCACGTAGCCACGCTCCTGGAGCACCGTGATGGTCTTGGCCGCCGCCTGCTTGGTGGCCGACAGACGGCGGCCCAGCTCCGAGGCGTTGTCGGCGCCGGCGGCGATGGCCCGCATGGCGAAGTCGTGGGCGGGACGCACCCCCTCGTACCCGTGGCGGTCCAGCTCGGCCGTCGCGGCGTCCACCAGCGAGCGGAAGCCCCCCAGCAGGAGCAGGGCGAGGTCGGCGCCGGATCGTGACATGGCAGCGGCGTACGTCGTGGCGCCCGACCGCCCTCGACAAGGAAAACTTGGTTGTCTAATGCGGGAGAGGTGATGGACAACAAGGTTGTCCATTGGCGACGGTGACACGGACCGAGCTCACCCAGGACCACCGGGTCTTCGCCGTCGATCTGCGCGGCTTCGGCGACTCCGGCGACGGACCGGGCCCCTGCGACAGCGCAACGGCGGCCGAGGACCTGCGCCTGCTCATCGAGCGGCTCGACGTGGGTCCGGTCCACGTCACCGGTCAGGACATCGCGGGAGCGACCGTCTTCCGCCTGGCGGTCACCCACCCCGGGAGCGTGCGCAGTCTCACCGGGATCGAGATGGGGCTGCCCGGGTTCGGCCTGGAGGCACTGGCCGACGTCACCCGCGGCGGGACCTGGCACATCGGTGTGCTCGCCGCCCCCGGCATCCCCGAACTGCTGCTCGCCGGACGGGAGAGGAAGTTCCTGGGCCGGTTCGCCTTCCCGGCGCTGAGCGCGAGACCGGAGGCGATCACCGACGCCGACCTCGCGGAGTTCGCCCGCACCTACGCACGCCCCGACGGCTGGCGGGGCGCGAGCGGCCTCTACCGGTCCATGCTGGGCGAGGGGCCCGAGGTCAGGGCGCTGGCCGACGCTCCCGGCCTGACCGTGCCCGTCCTCGCGGTCGACGCGGGCGGGGCCCCGTTCACGACCGACACCCTGTCCCGCGCCGTGGCGGCCGGGAGGGGGCCGGGGCCGCGTGCCGTCGAGTCGGTGACACTCGACGGCGTCGGCCACTACGCCGCGCTCGAGGCCCCCGACGCACTGGCGAAGGCCCTGCTGCCCTTCTTCGCCGGCATCGACGCCACCACCCACCCCGCGTGAACCCTTCCCGGAATCGGGCCCGGGACCGGGCGTCCACGATCAGTGATCACCGGGTGCCCGCCGCGCAGGCCTCCGCCGCGGTGAGGTAGCGCCGCACGGGGCCGAGGGTGAGCATGCCGGTGGCGGCGCCGGCGTGTTCGTCACGGGCCTCGCGCAGGGCGGCCGCCGCGCGGGCGGCGGGTGCGGGCTCGCCGAGGAGTACGGCGGCGTGCGCGGTGAGGCACCACAGGGCCTCTCGGAGGTGGTCGCCCGGCGGCTCCGGCGTCGCGGCCAGCGCGGCGCGGGCCTCCTCGGTCCGCTGCCGGGCGAGGAGCACGAGCGGTGCCGCCCAGGGACGGTACGGACCCCAGTCGAGCGCGCTGTCGACGGGGGCGGGGCGGCCGTGCAGCAGCCGCAGGCCGAGCAGGGCGAGCGGAAGCAGGCCGCGGTGCAGCCCCGGCATGCCGGCCGCCGCGAGGGCGTCGTCGGCCTCGCGGTAGGCCGCGGCGACCGACGCCGCGGACGGACCGCCGGGCCCGGCGCTGCGCGCGGCGGCGACCCGGGTCCGGAACCAGCCGGTGAGCACCGGCACGAGACGGGACTCGTGCACGGCCGCGAGCCGCTCCGCCGCCCGCGCGTGCGCCTCGGCGGCGTCGAGGTCGCCGAGCGCCGACGCGGACTGCAGGCGTACGAGCCGGCCCAGGATGCCGTGGGCCGGCAGCCCGTGCCGGGCGTCGAGCGCGACCAGTTCCGCGCCGATCGCGTCCCGTCGCGGGGCGAGGCCGGAACGCGCGAAGGACTGCAGGAACACGCCGTTGAGCGCGAAGGCCAGCAGGGCGGGGTCGTCCAGGCGGCGTGCCAGGGCCTCCGCCTCGCGTGCCGCCGTCCGCGCCCGCTCCAGGACGGGCTCCGCGAGGCCGGCGGGACGGCTCTCGACGGCGATCGTGGCCAGCAGCCGGACGCGCAGCTCGGCGGGGGCGTCCGGGCCGAGCGCGGTCAGCGTGCGCGCGGCGGCCGCCACGACCGCACCGGCCTGGACGTCGTCGTCGGCCCGGCTCCAGATCGCCGGCACGTCATAGGCGCCGATGACCCGGGCCGTCAGTACCGCATCGCCCGTCCGCTCGGCCGCCTCGACGGCGGCCAGCCGGTCGCGGCGCGAGAGGACCAGCGCGTCCCCGCCCGCCAGCGCGAGGGTCCGGGCCAGGTCCACCGTGGTGCGGGGACCCAGCCGGGCACCCGCCGGGCCCAGCAGGGACCCCGCGTACGGGGCGGGCGCGCGGGGCGGCTCCAGGGACGCGGACCGGTTCAGGACGTCCTGCTCCAACTGCCGCAGCGCCGGGCCGGGATCGAGGCCGAGCCGGTCCACGAGCAGCGTGCGGGCCCGGCGCAGCGTGGCCAGCGCGTCGGCCGGCCGCCCGTCGCGGTAGAGCGCGCGGGCGAGCAGCGCCCAGGCGTCCTCGCGCCACGGATGCTCACCCGCGTGCGCGGCGAGATCGGCGACGAGCTCCGCCCCCGCACCCGAGTCGAGCAGCATCCCGGCGCGCAACTCCACGGCCTGCGACCGCAGTTCCTCCAGCCGGGTCCGCTCCCGCTGCGCCCACGCGGCATCGGGCAGATCCGCGTAGGGCACACCGCGCCAGGCGGCGAGGGCGTCGCCGAGCGCGTCCACGACGTCGGGGGAGTGGGCGGCGGCCGGTGCGCCGGGGGAGCGGCGGGCCGCGGCCAGCGCGTCCTCGAAGCGGTACGCGTCCACGGCCGCGCGCGGCAGCCGCAGCGCGTAGCCCGGGCCCTCCGTGACGAGGAGGCGCGCCGGGGTGCGGGGTGCCCGGTCCGGCTCGAGGGTACGGCGCAGCGCGGCGACGAACGTCCGCAGCGCACCCACCGCGCGGGCCGGCGGCTCGGTCCACAGGTCGCCGACCAGGGCGTCCGTGGTGACCATCCGCCCCTCGGCCGCGACGAGCCGCGCGAGCACCTCCCGGTGCCGGGGCCCGCCCAGGTTGAGCACGCCGCCGTCCTCGCGCAGGGCCCGCACGGCACCCAGTACATCGATCCGCATGCGCCCCATCATCCGCGCCCGTCCCACCGGCCGCGCCCCGCACACCACCCGGCCGCCCGCTTACTGATCGGTTGCTGATCGGCGCGGCGCACGGTGGTCCCCGTCCGCGCACCCACGGCAAGAAGGCCCCCGATGAAGACGCCCACGACCCCCACGATCCCCGGCTTCGAGTACGTACGCCTGCCCGGCGAGGGCGGTGTGGAACTGTCCGCCGCGCTCGCCGGCGAGGGCACCCCCGTCGTCCTGCTGCACGGCTTCCCCCAGACCCACCTCATGTGGCGGCACGTCGCCCCCCGGCTCGCCGAGGAGCACACGGTCGTCTGCCCCGACCTGCGCGGCTACGGCGCCACCGACAAACCCCGGGCCACCGACGCGCACACGTACGCCAAGCGCAACATGGCCGCCGACATCGTCTCGGCCATGGCCTCGCTGGGCCACGACCGGTTCGCCCTGGTCGGTCACGACCGCGGCGCCCTGGTCGCCTTCCGGGCCGGCCTCGACCACCCGGAGACCCTCACCCACCTGGGCATCCTCGACGTCGTACCGACCCTGGACATGTGGAACGTGCTGCACGGCGTCTCGGCCGCCGTCGCCCACCACCTGTACCTCATGGCACAGCCGCCCGGCCTGCCGGAGACGATGATCGCCAACAGCGCCGACGCGTTCTTCGGCTCCTTCCTCGACGCCTGGGCGGCCGACCCGGCCACGCTCCCCGACGAGATCCGCGCCGAGTACCTGCGGGCGAGCGCCGCCGCCGTCGACTCGATCGTCGCCGACTACCGCGCCTCCGCCGGCATCGACGTCACCCACGACCAGGCCGACCTGGACGCCGGCTCCCAACTCGCCATGCCGGTCACGGTCGTCCAGCAGGACTGGGGCACCCACCTCGGCTACGACGCCGCCGAGGTCTGGCGCGCCTGGGCCCCCGACCTCGACCACCGCCTCACCACGGCGGGCCACTTCATGGCCGAGGCGGACCCGGACGGGATCACCGCGACGATCCGCGATCTGCTCGGCCGCTGAACCACCGGTGGACGCCCCCCGTGCCCGGGCATGGGGGGGCGTCCACCGGTGGAGCTCAGGCCCGCAGTGTCGCCGCCGGGCCGTTGTACGGTTCCGCCGTCAGGACCGGGTGGCGGGCGGAGGTCGCCGTGGCCGGCCAGGACAGGTGGACCGTGCGGGACTCGCCCGGGAGGAGCCACAGGTAGTTGTCGCTGTACAGGGTGGGCAGGACCCGGTGGCCGTGGGCGCCCGTCAGCAGGGAGAGGCGGACCATGGCGGCCACCGCCGAGCCCCTGTTGTGCAGGGTCGCGGTCAGCTCGTGGCGGTCGCCGGAGCGGGACACCTTGGTGACCGCGCCGGTCAGCCGGGCCTGCTTCGCCTTGTTCAGGGCCTTCAGGGACGCGGCCTCGCGGTAGCGCCAGTAGGTGTTCCGCGACACCTCCCTGCCCCTGGCGTCCGCCAGGGTGAGCCGCAGCAGGTGCAGGTCCGGGAGGTCGTCCGTCCAGTCGGCGGTGAACGCCTTCGCGGTGTCCGCCCGCTTCACGTCGACGCGGGCGGTCCGGCGTTCGCCCAGCTCCTTGCCGGACAGGTCGTACAGCCGCGCGGTGACGGTGGCACCGCGCAGATCCGCCGCGGTGTGATTGACCGCGAGGACCTGCCACTTGACCGGGTCGGCCTGTACGTGCAGCGGCTCGCAGCCCGAACGGGCGCCGAAGTACGTGCCGTTGACGTCGAAGTCGTAGTCGTACGTCTGCCAGACCGTGCTGTGCCAGGCCGGGTGGGACATCCACAGCATCAGACCGGAGGCGTTGTCCCACAGGTGGGCGTTCCACGCTTCGAACATGGCGCGCGTGTTCTCGTAGTTGACGAACTGCGCCTTGCGGGCGAAGTCGTCGAGGCCCCCGGACTCGCCGAGCCGGGCCTCGATGCCCGCCTTGTAGTTCGGCGCCCCCTGGTTCCCGTGCTCGCTCCAGTCGTGGTAGAACCACGCCCCGCGGATGGGCCACTCCGGCTCGTCGCCCGTCATGTTGCGCACGCTCGCCGCGGTGGAGACCACCGGCATGCCGATCTCGGTGTGGAAGCCGAAGTCCTTGCTGGCGTACGTCGACGGGTCGAAGTACCGCTCCGGGTCCACGAATCCGTAGGGGCCGCCGCCGGTGACGATCCCGCCCGCCGAGTTGTTCTGGTAGAGCACGCCCGGCACCTGGCGCTCCACCGCCTCGCGCATCCCCTTGTCGATCGCGGCCGGCGGATTGCCCTCGTTGGCGCCGCACCACACCACCACACTGGGGTGGATGCGGTAGCGCAGCACGGTGTCGCGGGCGATCGCGTTGAACGCGTCGTGGTCCGGCGGGTCCATGCCCCACGCGTTGGGGAAGTCGTTCCACACCAGGATGCCGTACCGGTCGCAGGCGGCGAAGAACTCCTCCCGGTCACTGCTGCCGACCCAGTTGCGGATCATCGTGAAGTTCATGTCTCGGTGCATGCGCACCGCCGCGTCCATGCGCTCCGCCGGCATCCGGCGCAGCAGTTCGTCCCAGCCCCAGTTGCCGCCGCGGGCCAGCACCCGTACCCCGTTGACGCTGATCCGCAGTGGCTCGGGCGCGTTCGAGACGGACTTCACGTCCCGCCACGTCTCGTCGTCGTCGGACACCTGGATCACATACGTCTTCGCGTACGCGGTCTCCCAGACCACGGCGATCCGGTCGAAGGACCGGGTGGAGCCGAGGTCCACCCGGATCCACTGGTCGTCCTCGTAGGCGGAGGACCAGCGGGTGCCGGAGTCGCCGTCGGTGACGTGCGAGGCCGGGTGGCCGGACTCCGCCGTGGAGGCCTTCGCCTCCCGGTGCAGGGCGAGGTCGGTGCCGGGGTCCTCGCTGTCGATCACCCCGAGGGACCACATCGAGGTGCCCCAACTGGTCGCGCGTACGCCGCACTTGAGCCGGACGTACCGCGCGCTCTGCCGGTCGAGGTTCTCGACCTGGAGGCTCGCGTCACCGTTGCTGAAGGGCAGCGGCACCGCACCGTTGTCGACCGACTTCACGTCCGTCCAGTCCGAGCCGTCCGGCGAGACCTGCACGACGAACGTCTTCGCGTACCCCCGCTCCCAGGTGAGGTCCACCCGGTCGAAGGACTGGGCGGAGCCGAGGTCCACCCGGATCCACTGGTCGTCCTCGTACGCGGAGGACCAGCGGGTGCCCGGATCCCCGTCGGTGGCGTTGGCCGCGCCGTGGTCGTCCTGGTCGGTGCTGGAGGCCTCGGCGGGCGCGTGCAGCGCGAGGTCGGTGCCCGGCCGTGCGCTGTCGCCGACGGCGAGCGTCCACAGCGAGCTGCCCCAGGAGGTCGCCCGGGTGAGGCACTTGATGCGGACGTGCCGGGCCTGCTGCCGTGCGAAGGTCACCGTCTGCGTGAAGGAGTCGCCGCTCGCGGTGAACGGCAGCGGCACGTCGTACTCGTAGCCGAACTGGCGCACCCCGAAGCGGACGGTGCGCCGGTCGCTCTCCCGGCCGCCCGCCGACGCGGTGAGCGTCAGGTCGTACAGGTGCGCCTCGCCCAGGCCGTTGGGCCACCACAGCTTCGGGTCGCGCAGCCGCAGCTGGTGGAAGGCGTCCGGTGCGAAGACGACGTCCAGGCTCTCGCCGGCCTTCACGGTGACCGTTTTCGACACCCGCACCCCGTGGAAGGCCGCGGTCACCGTCGTCCGCCGGTCGGCGGAGTCGGCGTTGCGCACCGGCACGACCACGGTCACCTCGGCGACCGACAGGTCCGGCAGGCCGGGCAGTACGGTGTCCACGCGCGGGTCGCCGAGGACGAGGTGCCCGGTGGCCCGCAGCCGGACGTGGTTCCAGATGCCCGCCGCCCGGTCGCGGACCGCCGGCATCCAGTCCCAGCCCGAAGCCGCCAGATAAGTGGGGGAGTTGAGATTCATCTGGGCCGCGCCCGCGTCGACCCAGGCGCTCCCGTCGGGACCCTTGTCACCGGGACTGCCGGGGACGGGCATGGGAGTGATCTTCACCGCGAGGGCGTTCTCACCGTGCGCCGCGAGCAGCGAGGTGACGTCGAACGCGGCACGGGCGAAGGGGTACGTCAGCTTGCCGGCCCGCTTGCCGTTGAGCCATACGTCGGCCTTGTGGTTGACGCCGTCGAACTCCAGCCACACATGCCGCCCTGAGCCGGTGCGCAGGCCGTGCGGCAGCGCGAAGTCCCGCTTGTACCACCAGGAGTGGCGCGACAGCGCCTCGGGGACGTGCAGGTTGTTCAGGCCCGACACCGGGTCGGGGAGCTTGCCCTGCTCGACGAGGGAGGCGAGCACGGTGCCGGGGACGGTGGCCGGCAGCCAGCCGCTGGTGTCGACGGCCGTCTTCGACAGCTGTGCGCCCTCGCCGTCGGCCCAGTCATCCATGGTGAGCCGCCAGCCCGACTCCAGGGGCACGCTCCCGTCGTGGGCGACCTCGAGACGCGGCGCCTTCCCGTGGTGGGTGCCCCAGTCGGTCCAGCCGGTGGCCGCCGGGCGGCGGCCCTTGGCGGTGCCGTACACCTCGAAGCCGTTGAGGCCGAGCGGCAGCGGGCTGGAGCGCTTCTGCGAGGTCATGCGCACCCAGCGCGCCCGCGTCGGCCGCGGGAGCTGGATGTCCACCACGCCGCCGGTGCCCGCCGTGGTGCGGTACGCGGTGGTCCAGGACCTGTTGTCGAGCGAGGTCTCCACCACGAACACCAGCGCGTAGCTGGACTGCACCTCCTTGCCGGTGGTGCCGCTGTGCGGGTTGCCCTCGGTGGGCGGCGTGAACACCGGCGTCGAGGCGTCCGCCTCGAAGGTCAGCCGGACCTCGGTGACCTCGCAGACGGACTGGAGGTCGACGGCGATCCACTGCGGATCGCCGTCCTCGGCACGCCAGCCGCTGCCCCCGACGCCGGGGGAGGAGAGCCGGTCGACGACGAAGGAGCCGACGGTGGGGGCGTAGGCCGTCGAGGAGGCGGTGACGGGCCGGTAGAGCGCCAGCTCACCGGGGGAGGAGGAACCACGGGAGGGGGAGCCCTCGGGAGCGCCGGTGGGGGCGGCGGCAGCGGTCGACACGGGGAGTACGGCTCCGAGACCGAAGCCGGCCAGCAGGGTGGTGCCCGTGGTGACGACGGTCCGTCGCGAGGGAAGGCGCGACGGACCCGACTGATCTGTCATAGGTGTGACGTCCCATCAAAAAACGGCGCAGACCGAACCGGCTCCGCACCTGTGCCGTGCGGATCGGTATGACAACGTTGCCAAAGGCTGTGTCGTGCGGCGTCTTCTGTCAACCCCCGGGGCGGGGAGCGCTTCTTCGAGCGCGGGTGCCGCGCCCGGGGTGGGAGGCGGGAGGTGGTTGCGGGGGCAAATGGATGAGTGCCGTGGGCGGATCGCCCGGACCGGGCGATCGAGGGGGCGTGACTCCGTGGCTCGCCGCGTCGCGCACCCGGGCGCGCACCACGGCGCCGCGGGCCGGGCGCGGCCGCGACGGCGTTGGCCGCGCCGACGGTCGTGGTGGTGGGCGGGGGCGCCCTCGACGTGAAGTGCTTTGTGGCCTTGTGTGGTTTGCGGGTGCGTCCCTGCCCGGGGCCTCGTGGACGGCCTGTGGCGGGAGTTCGCGGCCGACGGCCGGCCCGGACACCGCTACCGCTGCCGGCGTGGCCGTCGTGCCGGGTCGGGGTCCGGGCCGGTGGCCGGCTGGATGACGCGGGAGCGGACGTGCTCGTACGCGAGGGTCGTCTGCACGTCGGCCACCTCGCGCCGTTCCGTGAGCCGGTCGATGACGAAGGCGTACACGCTGTTCACGTCCGGGACGGCGATGTGCAGGAGGAAGTCGTGGGGACCGGAGGTGACGAACATGGCGATGACCTCCGGCAGTTGGTGCGCCCACTCCCGGAACCCCTCGATGACGGCCCGGGCCGGCGGGCGGATGCGCACCGAGATCAGCGCCTGCACGGGCCGGCCGACCGCTTCGAGGTCCAGCGCGGCGTGATACCCGGTGATCAGGCCGCGCTCCCGGAGCAGCCGTACCCGCTCCAGCGACGTCGACGGGGAGATGCCCGTCTTCGCGGCCAGGTCCCGGTTGGTCTGCCGTGCATCGTTCTGCAGCTCCCGCAAAAGCGCCAGGTCGATCGCATCAAGTCCCGTGTTCATGTGCTTGTGCCTCACGAAGTTCGGTGGTGCGTCACTCTTCTCAAACCAATACCTAGCCTACGGGGCATGAGGCAACAGAAGTACGGATTCTCCGGCGGTGCCGGACTGGTGCTCGGGGCGGCGCTGCTGTGGGGCACGGTCGGCCCCGCGCAGGCCCTGGCGGGCGACGTCATGAGCCCCGCCGCGCTCGGCGGCTGGCGGCTCGTGGTCGGCGGCACGGTGCTCGCACTGCTCTGCCGGCGTCACCTGCGCGGGCTCCGCCCGGCGCTGCGGCAGGGGCTGGTCCGCCCGCTGCTGGTCTGCGCCCTGGCGACCGGCGTCTTCCAGGCGGCCTTCCTCTACGCCACCGCCCGCACCGGCGCCGCCCTCGCCACCGTCGTCGCGCTGGGCGTCGGGCCCGTCGCCACCGGGCTGATCGCCCGGTTCGTCACCGGTGAGGTCCTCACGCGTACCTGGCTGATCTCCACCGGCGCGGCGGTCCTGGGCTGCGCGCTGCTGTTCGTGCCGGACGGCGCCGGGCCCGACGTGCTCGGGCTGCTGACCGCAGCGGCGTCGGGTGTCTGCTACGGCCTGTACACCGTGTACGCCCGGCGGCTCGCCACCGACCATCCGGGCATCAGTCTGCCGACGGTGTCCGCGCTCGCCCTGCTGCTGGGGTCCGTGCCGCTGCTGCCCTGGATGGCCGGCTCGGTGGCCGCCCTCGCGCAGCCGGCCGCGCTGGGCCTGATCGCCTGGCTGGGACTGGCCGCCACCGCCCTGGCGTACTGGCTTTTCTCCGCGGGCCTGCGCTCCACCAGCGCGGCCGCCGTCGGCACGCTGAGCCTCGCCGAACCCCTCGCGGCGTCCGTCCTGGGCGTCTTCGCCCTGCACGAACACCTGACGGCGCCGGCCGCGGCCGGAAGCCTGCTGATACTGGGCGGCCTGGTCACGGCGTGCGTCCCCACCGGGATACCGGTGACTTCGAAGCGCCGGGATGCGGCGACGGTCCGGGCGCGCCGGGATCCGGAGGCCGCCGGGATCCCCGTCGCGGCGCGCCACGCCTCGCGGCAGCCACAGGCTCCGGCCGCGACACGCCCGGAGTCCGGGACGCCCTGGCTCCCGGCTCCGACGCACCCGGAGGCCGGGACGTCCTGGCTCCCCGCCGCGGGACCCTCGGCGCCGCAGGAGAGCGGCGCGCGCTGAACCACGCCCGTGTGCGGCGCACCGCACACCGGGCCAGGGGCTGGGCGACCCCCGGGGAGCCCGGGCGGGCCCCCAGAAAGCCCGGCGGCCTCCGGCGGGCCGGGTGCGCGACCGGGCGGGGTGCGCGGCCGGCCTGCGTGGCCGCGCGGAGCCTCCGGGGCAGCCCGCGCGCCCCATGAGTCGGAGGCCGGCCCCGTCAGCCCGTCGGCGTGCCGAACCGGTTGTGTTCGAGGGTGGCACGGAGTTGCGCGAAGGCGCGTGCCGTGGCTGCCGCCCCGGGGCCGTCGAACGCGGTGCCGAACAGCTCGGCCAGGCTTTCGGTGACCGTCCGTTCCGCCGCGTCGACGAGCCGTGCGCCCTCGTCGGTCAGCACCAGCAGGGAGGAGCGCCGGTCGGCCGGGTTCGGCCGGCGGACCACCCACCCCTGCTTCTCCAGCCGGTCCACGCTCTTGCTGGTCGCACCGATCCCGACGGCGAACGCGGCGGCGATGTCCGCCACCCGTGCCCCGGAGCGGTCGCGCAGAAACCGCAAGGTCTCGTACTGCGACGTCACGATGGAGTGGGCGGCGCGGAGCCGGTCGTTGAGCTCGTTGTACAGCCGCGTCTCGCAGCGGACCAGGTCGTCGAAGAAGCCGACCAGGTCGAACGGGTTTCCACTTGATTTATATGCCACGGCATATAGTGTACTGGCAGCTACTTACGCAGGGGAGCACACCAGTATGAGCAAGGAACAGCGTGTCCGGGTCGATGCCATGATGCGACAGCCGCGTCACGAGGGCCCCGTCACGATCGAGGAGTTGCGCGCGGGATTCCGGGCGCTGATGGCCCGCATGAAGGTGCCCGACGCCATCCGCACGGAGCCCACGGAACTCGGCGGCCGGCCCGCGCTGCGCGTCGAGCCGGACGAGGGGCCGCGCGCCGGAACGATTCTGTACTTCCACGGCGGCGCCTGGGTGTTCGGGTCCCCGGAGACCGCGCTGTCACTGACCGGGCACCTCGTCACCAAGACCGGCTTCGGGGCGTACTCGGTGGACTACCGGCTCGCTCCCGAACATCCGTTCCCGGCCGCGATCGAGGACACGCTGAACGCCTACCGCGCGCTCCTCGACCGCGGCGAGGACCCCGCGGCGATCGTGTTCGCCGGGGACTCCGCGGGCGGCGGGCTCGCCGTCACCACGTGCCTCGCCGCCCGCGACGCGGGACTGCCGATGCCCGCCGCCCTCCTCGCCTTCTCCGCGGGCCTGGACGCCACCCGGTCCGGCCAGAGCATGGACAGCAAGGCCGGCATCGACCCGGTCTTCACGCGCGCGGACTTCGAACGCACCAGTGCCATGTACTTCGGCGACACCGATCCGCACCAGCCGCTGCTCAGCCCGGCCGTCCACGCCGACCTGACCGGTTTCCCGCCGATGCTGCTCCAGGTCGGCACCAACGAACTCCTGCTGGACGACTCCACGCGCCTGGCCGCCCGCGCGCGGGAGGCCGGAGTGGACGTCGTCCTGGACGTCACCGCCGACGTGCCCCACGTGTTCCAGGCGCTCGTCGGTGAACTTGACGAGGCGGAGGAGGCGCTGGACCGCGCTGCCCTCTTCCTCGCCCAGCGCATCCGCGCCGGGGCACGCGCGTGAGCGCATGAGCCGGTCGGCGTCGCCCCGCACCCCGGGCGGGGCGCGGCGTCACTCCGCGAAGGGCGCCGCGAGCACCAGGTCCTCCACCGTCGGCACCGCGAAGCCCGGAATGTGACGGCGGCCGACCTCGGCGAAGGGGTGCATGAGCACCGACATGGGCTTGGTGCGGCACAGCGACAGCATGGTGTCGACCGCGTCCTGCTTGAAGCCCGCCCGGGGGAACGCGGCGAGGATCTCCTCCAGGGTGCCGGACGGGATCCGGTCGACGCCGTTGCCGGAGAAGTCCGCCCCGGAACCGACCGCGACCATGGCGATCTCGGGCCGTTTCCGGGCCGCGATGGCGACGTTCGTGTGCAGGGCGATCGCATCCCACACCACCGCGACGCGGTCCTGCGGAACGCGCTGCCCCTCGAGGAACCGCTGCGCGGCGTCGGCGCCGTCGAGTTCGAAGCGCTCGGCCGGGGTCCGGTACGCCTCCACCAGCCCCAGGTCGTGCAGGACCGCGGCGAGGAAGGCCAGTTCGCGGTCGTAGTGGACACCGCGCTGGTCGAACAGCACGCAGCTGAACAGATACGTGCGCATCACGTGGTTGAAGAGGGTCTCGGAGGACGCCTCACGCGCGAACGCCGTCGCCCTCCGGGCCACTTCGCCGCCGGGGACGCGGATTCCCGCCACGGACCTGAGCAGGGACCCGCCGCTCCCGCCCCCGGCGTCCGCCCGTCGCGCCCGCCCCGGTGCCGCGGTGGCGGCCGGGGTGGACACGGCGGTGGCGAGCGCGGAGGTCACGCCGATCGCGGCGACGCCGACGCCGCGCCCCAGCGCGGTGCGCCGGCTGACGATCTTCTCCTCCCGGCCCTGGCCCGGATCGCCCTTGTCTGACTCGTTCCTGTCGAACACGCGTGGCCCTTTTCATCGGTGGTCCAACGGCTGATGTCCAGGAGCCTAGGAACGGCGCGGAGGAGCCGACAGTGGCGAAAATGCCGATGCCCCACTGGTTCTCGCCAGGTGGGAGTCAGCGCGGCACGTCGATGTGCTTGGCCAGGGCGGTCACGTGCAGGTCGCCGTTGTCGACCCACTCGGGGAACGCCAGCGTCTTGTGTGTGGTCGCGGCGGGCGGGGTGATCTCCAGGTACGACGCGTGCACGGCGTCGGAGGTCCCGGTGTTGACGTGGGTCCAGGCGAGGACCGCCTCCGCGCTCTCGCCGTCCTTCAGGACGAGGGTCCTGGTGCCGGGGTTGCCGGCGTACCAGGTGTCGCCCCAGTGGGTGTGGGTCGGCAGCGTGCGGTGGTTCGCGTCCTCCAGACCGAGGCCCGGGAAGCCGCGCAGTGCGCACGTCGTGCCACTGAGGTTGCGGAACGTGAGGTAGACGCCCTCGTGGTTCATGCCGCCGGCCAGTTGCCGGCCGAAGGTCGTCCTGAGGGCGGCGGGGGAGCAGGTCGGTATGGACGCCGTGCCGCTCCCGCTGCCGGCCGCCTGGGCGGCGCCCGCGCCGGTGAGTCCCAGTCCGGCGACGGCGGCCGCGGCGAGCAGCGCGCCGCAGAACCGGCGGCCGGTGCGGTGTGCCGCGGTGGGGTGGGCGGCGGGGGTCTGGTCGGTGGTGGTCCGGTGCTCGGTCACAGCGATCGCTCTCCACTCGTGCTCGTGCCTGTGCGCGTGCGCGGCGGCAGGTGGGTCGAGTGCCCGCCCGTTCGCCGTCCACGTGTGCCGTACATGAGGTTCGATGACGGGTCGCGGCGGAAAGTTCGCGGAAGAGCGGGGCGGATTTCCCGCCGCCACGATCGGGGCCGGTCAGTCGGCCGGTCGGTCAACCGGAGATCCGGTCCGCCGGTCAGTCCGTGGGGCGGCCGTACGCGGCGATGCCGGTGAGGATGAGGTCGATGCCGGTGAGGAACTCGGCCCGGTCGTCGTGCTCCCGCAGCCGGCCGGCGACGCCGCGCGTGAACGCGTACTCCTCGGGGTCGAGGGCCGCCCAGTCGTCCGCGACGGAGGCCAGGTACGCCGTCCTGTCCGTCTCCTGCCGGGGCGCCCGGGCGTTGGCGGCGTTCTGGCCCGCCACGCCGAGGATGTAGTTCCACAGCGCGGAGACCGCGGAGAACTGGGAGGCCGGCGGCACCCCGAGCGCCCGTACCTGGCGGCCGAGCTGCTCGAAGACCGGCAGCATCGGTGACTGCGACGGCGTGCCGACGAGCTGTGTACCGACCCAGGGGTGGTCGTCGATCGCGTCGAACAGACCGAGCGCGAGCGCGCGGACGGATTCCTGCGGCGTCGCCTCGGGATCGGCACGGACGGAACCGGCGGCGAGCACGGCGTCGGTGGCGGCGGCGAGCAGTTCGGACTTGCCCGCGACGTGCCAGTAGATCGCCCCGGGCCCCGTCGCCAGCCGCTCGGCCAGCGCGCGGAACGTCAGTCCGCTCTCGCCCACCGTGTCCAGGAGCCCGACCGCGGCGGCGACGATGCGCTCCCGGGAGAGCGGTTCCTGCCGGCGTTCCGGACGACGCGTTCTGCTTGCCATGCGGCTCATCCTAGACGGCCGACGACAACTCTGGAACACCATTCCAGCTTGACAGCGCCTGGAACGGCGTTCCATGCTGGGGCTGCTGGAACGTCGTTCCAGAGTCTTCGGTCAGCAGGAAGGAAGAACGCCATGACCATCCCCGTCACGATCATCGGCGCGGGGCTCGGCGGGCTGACGCTCGCCAGGGTCCTGCACGTCCACGGCATACCGGCCACGGTCTACGAGGCGGAGGCCTCGCCCACCGCCCGTACGCAGGGCGGCATGCTCGACATCCACCACCACAACGGGCAGCTCGCCCTCAAGGACGCCGGTCTCCACGACCAGTTCCTCGGTCTCGTCCACGAGGGCGGCGAGGCGCTGCGCGTACTCGACCGGCACGGCACCCTCGTGTTCGAGCGGCCCGACGACGGCCACGGCCGGCGGCCCGAGGTGCTCCGCGGCGCGCTGCGGCAGCTCCTGCTGGACTCGCTGCCCGCCGGCACCGTCCGATGGGGGCACAAGGTCACCGCGGCCCGCTCCCTCGGCGACGGCCGCCACGAGGTCACCTTCGCCGACGGCACGGCCGTCACCACCGGGTTGCTGGTCGGCGCGGACGGCGCCTGGTCACGCGTCCGCCCGCTGCTGTCCGCGGCGCGGCCCGAGTACGCCGGCGCGGTCTTCGTCGAGACCTATCTGTTCGACAGCGACGAGCGCCATCCCGCGAGCGCCGAGGCCGTCGGCGGCGGCTCCCTGTTCGCGCTGGCCCCCGGAAAGGGGATCACCGCCCACCGGGAGCCCGGCGGGGTCCTGCACACCTACGTCCAGCTGGCCGGGGAACGGGAGTGGATCGACGGCATCGACCTCACCGACACCGACACCGACACCGGCGCGGTGACGGCCCGGATCGCCAAGGAGTTCGAGGGCTGGGCGCCGGAACTCACGGCGCTGCTCACCGACGGCGAGACCGCACCGGTCGTACGGATCCTGCACACGCTGCCCCACGAGCACCGCTGGGAGCGGGTCCCGGGTGTCACCCTGCTCGGCGACGCCGCCCACCTGATGCCACCCTCGGGCGAGGGCGCCAACCTCGCCATGTTCGACGGCGCGGAACTCGGCAAGGCGCTCGCCGCCCACCCCGACGACCCCGAGGCCGCGCTCGCCGCCTACGAGGCCGCCCTGTTCCCCCGCAGCGCCGCCCACGCCGCCGAGGCGGCCGAACTGCTCCCCCTGCTCCTCGACGACGACGCCCCGTACAGCCTCGTCGAGATGTTCACCAGCGCCCAAGGCGAGGCCGACCGCCCGGGATCCGGCTCACCGCGCGGCTGAGCCGGGGCCGCTCCCGGGCGCGGGGCGGGGCCCGTCGGCGTTCCTCCACCGGCCCGGCGTGTGGTCCGGCACCGTCAGGTCGGCGACCAGGCCGTAGTGGTCGCTCGCCTGCACCCCGCGCACCGGCCGCACCAGGACCCGCTCGCACGAGGCGACGTGCAGGGTGGGGCCGGGGTCGTGGGGGTGCACGGCCGACCAGACGTCCTGGAAGCAGACGCTCATGCCGTCCAGCGACTGCAGCCCCTTCAGGAACCGCAGACTCGCGGCCCCGGGCGAGGCGTCGAAGTCACCCATCACCACCGCGTGCCGCACGGCACGTTCGGCGACCACCTCCTCGACGAGGCGGGCGGTGACCAGCGCCTGCAACTCCCACGCGCGCTCGTAGCCGTAGGGCCGGCTCGGCTTGTGATGGACCACGAGCATCACGCCGAGGGGCTCCGGGAACGGCAGCTCCGCGGCGACGACTGCGCACCAGCCGGTGAGCGCCGTGCGCGCGGTGACCTCCAGCGTGTCCTTCACCGTGTGCCCGAAGGCCCGGCGGGCGGCCAGGACGGCGCCGACGCCGTCGGAGGACCACCGGGGGTGCGGAACGACGTGCCGGCCCGCGTCGGCGAGGGCTGCCACGTCCTCCCGGGTCACCTCCTGGAGCGCGAGCACGTCAGGACGCAGACGCTCCCACTCGCGAGTCAGCACGGCCCGTCGGTTCGGACCGTCGGCGGACTGCGGCGCCAGTACGTTCATGGTCGCCGGCCGCACACCCGTCCTCGCCCCACTCATCGGCCCAGCGTGGCACACGGGTGCCGGGCGCGGCCGTCACCCGTCCGGCGTGCCCTCGGGCGGCAGTGTCGGCGTCGGCAGTAGTCGCAACTGCAGCATGGCCGCGAAGCGTTGGTCCGGGTCGGTGAGGTCGAGCCGGGCGACCTCGGTGAGGCGGCGCAGGCGGTAGCGGAAGGTGTTGGGGTGGACGTGGGCCCTCGCCGACGCGGCCGGCACGTCGCCGAACGCGTCGAGCCAGCACCGCAGGGTGTGGAGCAGCTGCGCCCCGTGCCGTGCGTCGTAGTCGAGGAGGCGGGCGATCGCGGCCGTCGGACGGTCGCCGCGGGCCGCCGCGAGGTCCCCGAGTTCCAGCAGGAGGGCGTCGATGTGGACGTCCTCCAGGGTGGCCACACGGCGCCCCCGGCCGGCCGTGCGCAGCACGCGCAGCGCCCGGTCCGCGCCTTCGCGCGAGCGCCGTACCCCGGCGCCGTCCTCGGCCGGCGGTCCGACGCCGATCGCCGCCGCCTCCGTGCCGCGTCCGGCGTGCTCCAGGAACGCCGAGGCGAGGCGCAGCGCGCGCTCCGCGCCGTCCGGCTGCCCGCCCGGCAGCGGGACGAGCCCGTAGGCCACGTCCCCCAGCAGCGCGACCGCCGAACGCGGCTGCACCGTGGTGAGATGCGTGGCCAGCGCGTCGGCGAGCCGCTGCCGGCCGGCGGCCCGGCTGACGTCCTCCTCCGGAGTCGTCGGCCCGGGGGCGCCGGCCGTGCCCATCGCCAGGACGGTCAGCGGCCGGCCGAGCAGTCCGAGCCGGGCGAGCGCCTCGGGCGCCGCCGTGCCGCCCTCCAGGACCCTGCTCACCAGGTCGGCCCGCAGCCGCCGTTCGACGTCGGCGCCCGCTCGCAGCCGGAGCATGTGCAGCGCCACCACCTTGGCGGCGTCCCGGAACGACTGCGCGCGCTCCGCGCCGAGCGGGCCCGGGACCGCCGCCCACACCGAACCGAGGATCTCGTCGCCCGCACGGACCGCGATCGCCACCCGTGGCATGCCCATCTCGAAGTCCTGCGCCCGCGGATCGACGTAGAGCGGCCCCGGCTCGCGGTACAGCCGCTCGAAGACGCCGTTGGCCCGGAGGTGGCGGGTGAAGTGCTCGGGCACCTGCCGGCCCAGGATCGTCCGCGCCCGGGGCTGGTCGGCCTCGTCCTGCCGGCCGGAGAACGCGAGCACCCGCGAGGCACGGTCCTCGATGGTCACCGGGGCGTCGAGGAGCGCCGCCACCGCGTTGGCCACGGCGAACAGGTCCCCGGCCGGCACCCCGTCCAGGGTCCCCGGCGAGGCGTCGCCGAGATCCTCCTCGGCCAGCACGGTGCGGAGCATCGCCGCGAGCTGCGCCCAGGAGGCCCCGGCGGCCAGGCCCAGCAGGGCGACGCCGGACTCCTCGGCGGCGCGCAGTACCCCGGGCGTGGTGTCCACCGGCTGTCTGACGACGAGCGCGGTCGCGCCCCGGCGGCCGTACCCGCGCAGCAGCCGGACGAGGTCGTCCGCCGCGCGCACCCCCACGCCCAGCACAACGGCCCGGGCGAGCGGTTCGGCCGCGTCCGGGGCGCCGGTGTCCGGCGGACCGTGCGCACCCCTGTCCGCCGGACCCTGCACGTCCGTGTCCAGCGGATCGTGGATGACGACCTGGTCGAGCAGGGCGCCCCGGCGCACGGCGCCCGCGACCGGCTCCAGCAGGACGCCGCCGAGGTCGTCGAGCACCCGGCTCAGACGCGTACGGGGCCTTCCGGGCATCGGCGCCACCACCACCTGAACCTCGTGCGCGCACCCGGCTCCGTCCGTCCGGGGGGACGAAATCTAACACCCGTTTTCGTCGGCTGCGACGAACTACGCGGGCAGCCAGGCCCTCCCCGTGGTCACCTCCGCCAGCGCCTCCGGGAGCGGGGCCACGCCGAGGCCCGGCCCGGACGGCACCGGCAGGTGCCCGGCGTCCAGGACGAACGGCTCGGTGATGTCCGTGCGGTAGTAGCGGTCGGAGGCCGAGGTGTCGCCGGGCAGCGTGAACCCCGGCAGCGCGGCCAGCGCCACGTTCGCCGCCCTGCCGAGCCCCGTCTCCAGCATGCCGCCGCACCACACCGGCACCCCGTGCGCCGCGCACACGTCGTGCACCCGCCGGGCCTCGAGATAGCCGCCGACCCGCCCGGGCTTGATGTTCACGATCCGGCAGGCGCCCAGCGCGATCGCGTCGGCGGCCGCACGGGCCGAGACGATCGACTCGTCCAGGCAGACCGGCGTGGTCAGGTACCGGGCCAGCTCGGCATGGCCGCGGACGTCCTCCTCCTCCAGCGGCTGCTCGATCAGCAGCAGGCCGAACGGGTCGAGCCGGCGCAGCTGGGGGACGTCCGCGAGCGTGTACGCGGTGTTGGCGTCGACCTGGAGCAGCAGCTCGTCGCCGAAGCGTTCGCGCACGGCACGGACCGGCTCCACGTCCCAGCCGGGCTCGATCTTCAGCTTGACGCGCGCGTACCCCTGGGCCACGTATCCGTCGACGGCGTCCAGGAGTTGGGGGATCGAGTCCATGATGCCGACCGAGACCCCGCACGGCACCGCGTCCCTGGTGGAGCCCAGCGCGGTGGCGAACGAGGCTCCCCGGGAGCGCAGTTCTGCGTCGAGCACCGCCATCTCCAGCGCCGCCTTGGCCATCCGGTGCCCCTTGACCGGGGCGAGGAGCGGCGCCACCCGGTGCGCGCTCACCTCGCCCGCCCGCAGCAGTACGGGGACCAGGTGCTCGCGCAGCACGTGCTCCGCGCCGTCGACGTACTCCGACGAGTAGAGCGGGTCGGCCATCGCCACGCACTCGCCCCACCCCTCGCCGGCCGGTGTCACCACCCGCACCAGCAGCAGTTCGCGGACGTGCTGCGTTCCGAACGAGGTCCGGAACGGTGCCCGCAGCGGCATCCGCACCCGGAGGAGTTCCACACCGTCGAGCTTCACGAGTCCTGCTTCCTCTCCACCACGTACCACCCGGCCCGGTCGAAGCCGGTGACCTCCGCGCCCTCGGACATCAGGCCGCCCAGCACCTCCCGCAGCGCGAGCCGCCACGACCGGCCGAGCGCCGGATCGGTGCGCCGCAGCTCCTCGATGTCGGGCGGCACCGCGACCAGCAGCACCGGCCCGTCGCCCGCCCCACCGGCCGCCCCGGTCACCGGTCTGCCGTCCGCATCGGCCGACAGCGCGGGCACGGCGCCCCGCGCCCGCGACAGCGCCGCCGCGTCGACGGGTTCGCGTCCCTCCGGCCCCGCCGCTCCGGCGAGGTCCCAGGCGAGGAGGAGCCGGTCGGTCGCGCCCGTGCCGTTGATGCCGTCGTGCAGCGGGCCGTAGAAGTCGGGCAGGTACCGGTCCGGACGGGCGCCCAGTTTCGTCAGGTTGAAGTGCGCGTTGCGGCGCACCAGCGGGTCGAACGTCCAGGAGATCGTCTCCGCGCCCCGGCGCAGCGCCCAGGCCCGCTGGTGCAGCTTGAGCGCGAGACCCAGGCCGCGCCCGAGCCCGGCGGGCAGGACGCCGGCGATGTGGCTGTGCAGCGCGCCGTGCGCGGGGGCGCCGAAGAACCCGACGCAGGCGCCCAGGAGTTCGTCCCCGTCGAAGGCGCCGGACACGTAGTTCCCCGCCACGGCCATCGCCCGCAGCAGCTCCGTCGGGACGGGGCCGCCGCCCGGCTCCGCGTGCCAGACCCGCCGCAGGAGCAGCGAGACGGCGGCCAGGTCCTCGACCTCGGTCAGCTGACGGACGGCTACCTCGGCCTCCGAGGCGGCCCGGGCGGCGGCGAGTTCGGCCCCGGCGACCACCGAGGGCGGGGGCCCGGGCGGCGCGTACGGTATGTGCCCGGTCATCGCGACGCCCCTCCCTCCAGCGCCGCCTCCACGAGCGCGGTCAACAGCGCCGTGCGGCCCGGCAGTTCCGCGACGACGACATGCTCGTCGTCCGCGTGCGCCCCGCCGCCCACCGCGCCGAGGCCGTCCAGCGTCGGAACGCCGAGGCCGGCGGTGAAGTTGCCGTCCGAGGCGCCCCCGACCGCCGCGGCGGCGAGCGGCCCCAGGCCCAGGGTCCGCGCCAGGGAGTCGGCGAGGGCGAACAGAGTGTCGGACGCGGTCGCCTCCAGCGGCGGCCGGTTCACTCCGCCCGTCACCCGCACCCGCGCCCCGGGCAGCACCGGACGCAGCGCGCGCAGGGCCGCGTCGACGCGCTCCTGCTCGGCCAGGTTCCACGCCCGCACGTCGAGCGCCACGCCGGCGGCGGCCGGGACGGTGTTGGTGGTCGTACCGGCCGACGAGAGGGTCGGCACCACGGTCGTCCCGCGCGCGGGGTCGGCCAGCCCCGTCACGGCGAGGACCTGGTGCGCGAGTTCGACGCCCGCGTTCACGCCCTTCTCCGGTTCGAGCCCGGAGTGCGCGGCCCGGCCCTCGACCTCGATCCGGTACAGCGAGACGCCCTTGCGGCGGCACTTCAGCGCGCCCCCGTCGGCCGAGGCCTCCAGCACGAACACCGCCTCGCAGCCGCGCGCCTCCGCCTCGATCAGCTCCCTCGACCGGGGTGAGCCGATCTCCTCGTCCCCGGTGACCAGGATCGTCAGTCCGGCGCGCCGGGGGAGGGCCGCGGCGGCGTGCAGGGCCATCACCACGCCCGCCTTCATGTCGAAGCAGCCGGGGCCGCGCAGCACGCCGTCGTGGATGCCGAACGGGTGGGTGCGCAGCGAGCCCAGGGGCCAGACCGTGTCGTGGTGCCCGAGCAGCAGTACGCGGGCCGGTCCGTCGCCGAACCGCCAGCGCAGATGGGGGCAGCCCTCGGTGACCAGGTACTCCGGGTCCGCGCCCAGCAGCCGCCGGCCGAGCGTGGCGACCTCCGCCGCGCTGCGGGCGAGCGCCTCGTGGTCCGTCGACGGCGACTCGCAGGTCACCAGGGTCTCGATGTCGGCGAGCAGCGCGCCGAGGTCCGGCGCCGTCACCGCGACTCCCCGCGCAGCGGCCGTCCCGGGAACGCGTCGGTGCGCAGGGCACCGTCCGCGACCACCGGCACCCCGGCTACGTACAGATGCCGTACGCCGTGGGAGGGCCGCGTGGGATCGGCGTAGGTGGCCGCGTCGGTGACCGTCCGCGGGTCGAGGACCACCAGGTCGGCGTCGGCCCCGACCCCGAGACGGCCCTTGGCGCGGGCGGCCGGGGCGACGTCGTCCAGGACGCGCGCGGGCAGATGGGAGCAGCGCCGGAACGCCTCCGGCCAGCTCCAGGCGCCGGACTCGCGCACCATCAGGCGCAGCGTCTTGGCGAAGGTGCCGGCGGTGCGCGGATGGGTCGACCCGCCGGGCGGCAGCGGCCACTCGGTGCTCTCGGTGCCGCCGTCCGGCCAGAACACCGGCATCGCGTCACTGGCGACGACGGCGTCCGGGAAGGCCAGCGCCCGCCGCAGCAGCGTCCGGTCGCCGGGGTCGTCCTCGTCGAGGAACTCCAGGAGGCAGGGTGCCCCCGGGTCCCGCGCGCGCAGGTGGCGCAGCCGCGCCTCGTCGGCGATCCGCTCGCCCGTCTCGACCATGACGACGCTCCTCGGCCCGAGCCCCTTGGCGCGCAGCCGCTCCGGGTCGATGAACGCCGCACCGACCGCCGTGCTGCCCGCCCCGTACGGATACGCCTCCACCGTCACCCGCGAACCCGCCCGCCGCGACTCCGCCAGCGCGCCCAGGACCCGGTCGACGTGCCGGCCGGAGGTGCTGTTCACATGGCAGTGGTGCATCGCCGCCCCGGTCTCGGCCGCCGCGCGGACGACCTCCGCCGACCCGTCGACGGGCGTCGCCGGGTCCACCTCGACCAGTTCGCGGACGTGGGTGAACGTCGGCACCCCGGCCCGCGCCGCCAGGCGGGCGACGGCGCTGAACTCCGCCGGGTCGCTGGCCGGCGCGTACCCCATCAGGATGCCGATGCCGAGGGCGCCGCCGGCCAGCTCGTCCTCCAGCAGGGACAGCCAGGCGGCCAGCTCGCGCGGGGTGGAGGAGCGCTGCCAGCGCGGGTCGCCGAGCACGTCCATGCTCGACGCGAACCGGGCGTCCGGCGTGCGGCCGGCCAGGACCTGGGCCCGCGCGCCGCCCCAGGAGGCGGAGAAGCCGTAGTGCAGCGGGCGTCCCGCGGCGGCCGCCTCGGCGTAGGCGCGGGCGACCGGCATCAGCCCGGCCTCCAGGTCGAGCGCCGTGGTCACCCCGTCCATCGCCTGGAGCCGCTGTCCGGCGACGGAGTGCACATGACTGTGCAGATCGACGAAGCCGGGCCCGACGATCAGCCCCGCGGCCTCGACGACCGCCGCACCGGGCGGGGCCTCGATGCCGGGCCCCACGGCGGCGATCCGGCCGCCGTCGACGAGCACGTCGGCCGGCCCGTCGAACCCCGTGCCCGGGTCGATGACCCGGCCACCGCGCAACAGCGTCTGCATGGTCGCCTCCTCGGATACGCCCGCGGGTTCCGACCCTAGGAGCGCGACCACCGCCTCGGGTTCGTACGCGCGAACGAACCGACGTACACATGTACGTGGCCCCGCACGAAGCGGATCCGCCGTGCGGCGGTACCGGTGAGGGCCTAGGGCAACCGTGGGGTGCGGGCCATCGCCTGGGTGGGGGTCTCCCCGTACTGCCGTTTGAAGGCGCGGGTGAAGTGGCTGCCGTCCGCGAAGTGCCAGCGGGCGGCGGCCTCCGTGACGCTGGGCCGGCCCCAGCGGGCGAGCAGCTCCCGCCGTGCGCACTCCAGCCGTCTGCGCCGGATGTACGCGGCCACCGGCTCCCCGGTACCGGCGAACGCGCGGTGCAGTGTGCGCAGGGAGACGTTGAGCCGACGGGCGAGCGAGGCGGGGGTGAGGCCGGGGTCCGCCAGGTGTTCGTCGGCGAGGAGCATCGCGGCCCGGGCGAGCGCGGGGGCCAGCCGTGGCTCGGCGTCGTCGAGCTCCTGCCGCAGCGCCCCCCGGGTGAGCTCGACCAGGGCGTCGCGCGAGGCCAGGACGGCCGGCCCGCCCAGTTCGTGCACCGTCTCGCGGACCATGCGGGCGTGCGCCCGCAGCACGCGCATCGCGGCGGAGTCGTGGGAGCCGAGGATCTGCCGGGTGTCGTGGGCGCCGTCGAGGACCGAGGTGGGCAGGATGAGCACCGTCGCGCGCGAGCCGGGCGCCACGTCGAACAGCGTGGGCGCGCCGTTGCGGCGGGCGAGGAACGACCCGGCCGTGACGGTGGCGCTCTCGCTGCGCCGGTCGAGCCCGACGAACCGCCAGGAGCCCTCCGACATCAGGTGCACCAGCACCCGGTCGCCGAGCTCCCGGGACCCGGAGGGGCGCCCGACGAACCGGGTGAAGCGCACGTCCGCGACGACCGCGTCATGGACCTTGGCCGCCCGCACACCGATCCGGAACGCACCGGACTCACCGGTGTCGAAGGACGGCAGCGGCAGCGCCTCGCCCGTCTGCGCTTCCCACTCCCGCCGGAAGACGTCGAAGCCGCGGGCGCCGGGTGCCGGTCGCGTGACGTCCGCGGTGAACGTCCGCCCCGCTCCCGGTATGGACCCCGACGTCGTTTCCGCATCCGGTCGTTGTGCTGTCATCGCCGTCCCGCCGTCGTTCCCTGCCACCGACGCGGAAGTCCCGGCCACCCGGCACGCAGATGCATGCGCCCCCGCCCCGGCCGCGTCGACACTACAGACCTCTTTTGTTGACACCATCGAAGCCAACGAGGTTGCGCGCCATGACCGAGACCCCCACGCCCGTGACGGCCCCCGAACCGCCCGCGGATGTCGTGCAGTTGATGAACATGCTCACCGGTGGCGCGGTCGTTCAGATCCTGCACGCCGTCGTCCGCCTCAACGTCGTCGACCATCTCGCCGACGGGCCGCGGACGGCGAAGGAGGTGGCCGGACGCGAGGACAGCCACGAGGGCGCCACCTACCGTCTGATGCGCGCGGCCGCCTCGCTGGGCGTGCTCAGCTACGAGGGGGACGGCCGCTTCGGCCTGACCGGGCGCGGGCAACTGCTGCGCGCCGGAGTGCCGGGCTCCCTGCGCTCCCTGCTGCTGATCCAGGCCGGGCCGTCGCACTGGGGCCCCTGGGGCCTGTTCCCCGAGGCGGTGCGGGAGGGCGCGAGCCAGGTGAGGAAGGTGCTCGGCGAGGACATCTTCGACTACTACGGACGGCCGGAGAACGCCGAGACGGCGCGGGTGTTCGCCGACGCCATGAGCGACATGTCCGCCCTGGTGACCCACGGCGTCGCGGCCCGGGCCGACGTCAGGGGCGCCACCACGGCGGTCGACGTCGGCGGCGCCGACGGACACCTCGTCCTGACGCTGATGGAGGCGGACCCGGCGCTGCGCGGGCGGGTGCTCGACCTGCCGCACGCCGTCGAGGGCGCGATCAAGGAGGCCGAACGACGGGGTCTGTCCGACCGGTTCACCGGCGTGGGCGGCGACTTCTTCACCGAGGTGCCCGCCGGGGACCTCCACCTGCTCAAGACGGTCCTGCACGACTGGGACGACGAGCGCTGTACGCGGATTCTGAGCAACTGCCGCGCCGCGAGCCGCGAGGGCGGACGTGCCCTGGTCGTCGAGACGATCGTCGGCGAGCTCGGCAAGCCCGACTTCGCCGCCCTCTCCGACATGGCCATGCTCTGCGTCACGGGCGGCGTCGAGCGGGACCTCAACGAGTTCGACGCCCTCTTCGCCGCCACCGGGTGGCGGCGCGGCCGGACGTACCCGGTGGGCGGCGGCTACTCCTGCATGGAGCTGGAGGCGGTCTGACCGCCACCCCGGCCCACGGCCGTGGCGCTCAGGAGGTGGCGGGCGCCGTCGCCGCCGTCATGAGGTGGCGGATGTCGTAGCCGCCGTCATGAGGTGGTGGGTGCGTTCGCGCAGGAGCCGGTGGGTGCGGTCGTGGTGGTTGCGCGGGTGCCAGGCCATGCCGATCGTCAACGGGGGCAGCTCCAGCGGGATCGGGAACGCGCGCAGCCCGAGCGCGTCGAGCATCCGCCGTCCCAGACCGGCCGGGGCGACGCAGACGACGTCGGTCTCGCGGGCCATGAACAGTGCGCTCGCGAAGGTGGGTACCACGGCGACCACGCGCCGGCTCAGGCCGAGGTCCGCGAGCCGGTCGTCGATCGGTCCGTGGGTCCGGCCGCGCCGGGACACGGCGATGTGATCGGCGGCGGCGAACCGCCGTGCCGTCACGGTCCGCGCCGCCGCCAGCGGATGCTCCGGCCGTACCGCGCCGACCAGCGTCTCCGTGACGAGCGCCGCCGAGCGGATCTCGGGGTCACCGGGGCGGACGATGCCGATTTCCAGATCCACCAGCCCCTCCCGCAGGGCGGGGGTGTCCTCGACGCTCTCCGGCCGCAGCCGCAGCGAGATGCCGGGGGCCTGGACCCGCAGATCGTCGATGAGGGACGGCAGGAACGTCGTGGACAGCATGTCCGTGACCTGCAGATCGAACATGCGGACGGCGGTACGGGGGTCGGCGACGGCCGACGGCGCGAACAGCGCCCGGGCCCGGGCGGCGACCGCGTGCACCTCGCCGCGCAGCTCCAACGCCCGGGGCGTGGGCACGAGTTCCCGTCCGGCGCGGACGAGGAGCGGGTCGCCGAAGGCGCGCCGCAACCGGCCCAGGGCGCGGCTGACGGCCGGCGGCGAGGTGTGCAGCCGCTCCGCGGCCCTCGTCACGCTGTTCTCGGCCAGCAGCGCGTCCAGCACCTCGACGAGGTTCAGATCGACGTGATCCATGCGCCGATTGTCGTGGCCGGTTGCCGCATCCGCAATCATCCCCGGGCAGGGTTGCGCGCTGATTAATCGGCAGTTGACGGACCCCGGTCCGGACGGGTCGTGCCGTCCGGACCGGGGCCACCGGTACGTGGGTCAGGCCGCCGTCACGTCGGCCAGCAGGGAGCGGTGGATCTCCTCCGCCCTGATCGCGACCGTCGACAGCAGGGTGCTGGTCAGGCCGTGGGTGTGCTCGGTGCCGCCCTGGAGGTAGATGCCGGCGGTGAGTTCCGGCACCGTCTCCACCCGGTGGTCCCGGCCCACGCGTACCGCGTCCCCGTCGTCACGGAGGCAGAACTTGGCCGCCGGGCCGAGCAGGGCGGCGAGGTCGCGGGGCCGGTAGCCGGTGGCGAGCACCAGCACGTCGGCGGGGAGCACCTGGCGCTCGCCGGTGGGCAGGAACTCCACGGCCACGTCGAGTCCGCCCCCGTCACCGGGACGCACCTCGCGGACACGGGAGACGTTGAGGAAGCGCAGCCGCTCCCGTCCGGCCACCTTCTCCCGGTACGAGGCGGCGTACAGCGACTCGATCAACTCCATGTCGACGACGGAATAGTTGGTGGAGCGGTGGTAGTCGAGCAGGGACTGCTTCACCTCGGACGGCGAGGAGAAGTAGACGTCCACCGCCTCCGGGTCGAAGATCCGGTTGGCGAACGGGCTGTCGTCGGCGGGCGTGTAGCCGTACTTCGCGAAGACCGAGCACACCTCCGCCTCGGGGAAGGTGCGGTGCAGATAGTCCACCGCCTCGGCGGCGCTCTGCCCGGCGCCGAGCACGACCGCCCGGCGCACCGGCCTTCCCTCGGCGGCGAGTTGGGCCGTCCGGGGCAGCAACTGGCTGGTGTGCCAGACGTGTTCGGACAGCTCCAGGCCCGGCGGCACGTGCGGTTCCAGGCCCATGGCGACGCTGATGTTGCGGGCCCGGTACGTCACGGTCGAGTCCGGATCCGCGGTGTCGCGGCAGGTGATCTCGAAGAGGTCCATCCGGCCGGCGGCGTCGCGCACCGGGGTGACGGTGACGACCTCGCTGCCGTAGGAGACCAGGTGCGAGACGCGTGCGGCGGCCCACTCGAAGTACTCGTGGAACTCCATCCGCAGCGGGAACAGCGTCTTCTGGTTCAGGAAGTCGATCAGCCTGCCGCGCTCGCGCAGGAAGCACAGGAAGCTGTAGTCGCTCGCCGGATTGCGCAGGGTCACCAGGTCCTTGAGGAAGGACACCTGCATCGTGGCGTCGTCGATCAGCATGCCCCGGTGCCAGCCGAAGCGCGGCTGGCGTTCCAGGAACAGGGCGTTCAGACGGCGGCCGGCGCCGACGTTCGCGTTGTGCTCCTCGACTGCCACGGACAGGGCGAGATTTGACGGGCCGAAACCGATCCCGACGATGTCGTGGACGTCGTGGACGGCGTCGGAACCCATGACCGGTGATTTCACCTATGCATCGCCTCCCTCAGGCACCCACATGCTAGATAAGGTAAGGCTTACCTTGCAATGGAGTCGTGGGAGAGGAAGGACCGCCATGAGGGTCGTCATGCTCGGCTACCAGACCTGGGGGCACCGCACGCTGCAGGCCCTGCTCGACTCGGAGCACGAGGTCGTCCTCGTTCTCACCCATCCGAGGAGCGAGCACGCGTACGAGAAGATCTGGGACGACAACGTCGCCGAACTCGCCGAGAAGCACGGCGTACCCGTCCTGCTGCGCAACCGCCCCGACGACGCCGAACTCCTCGCCGCGGTACGGGAGGCACGGCCGGACATCATCGTCGCCAACAACTGGCGCACCTGGCTTCCGCCGGAGCTGTTCGACCTGCCGCCGCACGGCACGCTCAACATCCACGACTCGTTGCTGCCGGCGTACGCGGGGTTCTCGCCCCTCATCTGGGCGCTGCTCAACGGGGAGGAGCGGGTGGGGGTGACGGCGCACCGGATGAACGCCGAACTCGACGCGGGGGACGTGCTGGTGCAGCGGTCGGTGCCGGTGGGGCCGGCCGACACGGCCACCGACCTGTTCCACCGTACCGTCGACCTCATCGCGCCCCTCGTGCGCGAGTCCCTCGACCTGATCGCCTCCGGGCGGGACGCCGGGCGGTGGCTGCCGCAGGACCGGGCCAGGGCCAGCTTCTTCCACAAACGCTCGGCCGAGGACAGCCGGATCGACTGGAGTTGGCCCGCGGAGCGCCTGGAGCGGCTCGTTCGGGCCCAGTCGGACCCGTACCCGAACGCGTACGCGTTCCATCGCGGGGAGCGGCTGCGGATCGTCTCCGCGGGGGTCTCGGAGGGGCGCTACGGGGGGACGCCGGGCCGTATCTTCATCCGCGAGGGCGACGGCGTCGTCGTCGTCGCGGGCGCGGACGCGTACACCGGCCGGTGCCGGGGGCTGCTCGTGCGGCGGGTGCGCACGGACGACGGTGCGGAGTACTCGGCGGCCGAGTACTTCCCCACGATGGGCGGCTACCTGACGTCCCACCCCTGACGGGGCGGCCCCGGCACCCCTCGCCCGCCCACACGGCCGAGGGCGTGCCGGCGGGGGGCACCCGGCCGGGCCGGGGCGCCCTCCGGGCGGGGTGGTACGGCTCGTGGGCGACTGCGGCCCGTCACTGGCTGATCGCGCAGTTCCCCGCGCCCCTGAAAGCCCCGGGCCGCCCCCTGCCAAAACCACGATGCACCCGCACTCACCGACGCACGGAACCCCCACCCCCTCAGGGGCGCGGGGAACTGCGCGAGGAACCACGATGTACCCGCACGCGCCCACGCACAGGACCACCGCCAGGGGTGTGGCTGACGCGCAGGCTGTGGGGGCCGTCGGGCTCAGGGAGCCGTCAGATCTCAGGCGGCGGGGGCGCCGTCTCCGCCGTCGTGGTGGCGGCCCAGGGGGATGACCAGGGGGGTGCCACTGACCGGGTCGGTGGAGATGCGGCAGCGGAGGCCGAACACGTCCTCCACGACCCCCTCCGTGACGACCTCCCCCGGCACCCCCTCGGCCACGATCCGCCCGGCCTTCATCGCGATGACATGGTCGGCGTACCGGCACGCCTGGTTGAGGTCGTGCAGCACCATCACCACCGTGCGCCCCTCGCGCCGGTTGAGGTCGGTGATGAGGTCGAGCACGTCGATCTGGTGGGCGAGGTCGAGGTACGTCGTCGGCTCGTCCAACAGCAGGATCGGCGTGCCCTGGGCGACGGCCATGGCGATCCACGCCCGCTGCCGCTGGCCGCCGGACAGCTCGTCCACGGGCCGGTCGGCGAGCTCCGTCAGCCCCGTGGCCGTCAGGGCCCCGCGCACCGCCTCCTCGTCGGCGGCCGACCACTGCCGCCACCAGGTCTGGTGCGGCGAGCGCCCCCGCCCCACCAGATCCCCGACCGTCAGCCCCTCGGGCGCCACCGGCGACTGCGGCAGGATGCCGAGCTTTCGGGCCAGTTCGCGGCTCGGCACGGTCCTGAGCGCGGCCCCGTCCAGCTCGACGACGCCCCGCCGCGGCGTCAGCAGCCGGGCCAGCGCCCGCAACAGGGTCGACTTGCCGCACGCGTTGGCCCCGACGATCGCCGTGATCCGCCCCGTCGGCACGGTGAGGTCCAGGCCCTCCACCACCGTCCGCCCGTCGTAGGCGAGATGGAGGTCCTCGGCCCGCAACTCGGGCCCGGCGGCGGCTTTTTCGGGAGCCGGCACCGCGAGCGGCGACCGCGTCCGGTGAGCGGTGGTCGACATGCGGTCAGCCTCCAGACCCCGCGCGGTTGGCGCGGATGAGCAGCCAGAGCAGTACCGGCGCACCGAGGGCGCCGGTGACGATCCCGACCGGCAGTTCCGTCCCGGGAATCGCCTCGCGCGCGACGAGGTCGGAACCGAGGACGACGAACGCACCGGTGAGACCGGAGACCAGCGGCGGCGGCGCCGACGTGCCCGCCAGCCGCTGGGCGATCTGGGGGCAGGCCAGCGCCACGAACGCCACCGGCCCCGCCGCCGCCGTACCGAAGGCGACAAGACCCACCCCGGTCAGCAGCAGCGCCAGCCGCACCGCCTGGACGGGCGTGCCGAGCCCGGCGGCCACGTCGTCGCCGAGCTGGAGCGTGCGCATCCAGCGGCCCATGCCGAGGGTGACGGGCAGCAGCACGGCCAGCGCGACGGCGAGGGCGTCCACCTGCTCCCAGGTACGGCCGTTGAGGTTGCCCACCAGCCAGCCGACGGCCTGCTGCGCCTCGAACCGGTCGCCGCGCGCCACCAGGAAGTCGGTGGCACTGGTGCACATCCAGGACACGCCGATGCCGACGAGGACGATCCGGTACCCGGTGGCCCCGCCCTTCCAGGCCAGCGCGTACACCAGCAGCGCGGTCGCGAGCGCGCCGAGCAGCCCGAGCGTCGACAGGCCGAGCCCGCCGGTCCAACCGAGGACGAGGGCGGCGACGACGGCCGTACCGGCACCCTGGGTCAGCCCGATCATGTCGGGACTGGCGAGCGGGTTGCGGGTCATCGTCTGGAACACGGCCCCCGAGACGCCGAACGCGACCCCGACCAGGAGCCCGGTCAGGGCCCGGGGCAGCCGCAGGTCCCGCACGACGGTGACGGTGGCGGCGTCGCCCGCCCCGCCCAGCGCCTTGACGACCTCGGGGAACGCGACCGGATAGTCACCGATCGTCAGACCCCAGCAGAACAGCAGGAAGGCACCGGCCGCCAGCAGTGCGCCGGTGAGCACCAGCCGCGGCCGCAGCACCCCGGACACGGGCGGCACGGCCAGCCGGAAGGGCCGGCCCCGCAGTGGCGACGGCGCGGGCACGCGCCGAGCCGGTACGGGTGGGGACTGTGCGGGCACGCTCACACCTCCGCGAGCTTACGGCGGCGGACCAGGGCGACGAAGAACGGGCCGCCGAGGAAGGCGACCAGCACACCGGCCTGGATCTCGGTGGGCCGGGCCACCACGCGGCCCAGGATGTCGGCGGCCAGCAGCAGTACCGGCGCGAGCGCCGCGGACAGCGGCAGCAGCCAGCGGTGGTCGGGGCCGAGCCCCGCGTACTGCGCCAGGATGCGGGCGATGTGCGGGACGACCAGGCCGAGGAAGACCACGGGCCCGATGACGGCGACGGAGGCACCGGTCAGCAGCATGATCGCGGTGACGCCCTGGAGCCGTACGAGACCGAGCCGCCGGCCGAGCGAGGCGGCCACGTCGTCGCCGAGGGCGAGGCTGTTGAGCGCGGGTGCGCAGGACAGCGCGAGGACGGCGCCGACGGCCAGGAACGGCAGGATGCGCAGCAGATCCCCGGAGTCCTGGTCGGCCAGGCTGCCGGCGGACCAGTAGCGGTAACGGTCCAGCGCGTCCTGGTCGGTGAGGACGACGGCGCTGGTCAGCGACGACAGCATCGCGGTGACGGCGACCCCGGCGAGCGCGAGCTTCACCGGTGTGGCACCGGACCGGCCGAGCCGTCCCAGGAAGAAGACCAGCACACTGGCGGCCATCGCCCCGGCGAACGCGAACCACACGTACCCGTACAGCGATCCGACCCCGAACACGCCCACCGCCAGCACGATCGCGAACGAGGCCCCGGCGCTCACCCCGAGGATCCCGGGATCGGCGAGCGGATTGCGGGTCAGGGCCTGCATCAGCGCCCCGGAGAGGCCGAGCGCGGCGCCGGTCGTCAGGCCGAGCAGCGTCCGGGGCACGCGCACCGACCACACGATGTTGTCGACGAGACGGCTCGGCGGACGGCCGAGGACCGAGCGGACGACCTGGTCGGGCGGCACGTTCAGCGCGCCCAGCGCGACGGAGAGCAGGGACAGGACGAGGAGGGACGCGACGACGGAGGTCACCAGCACCGTGGTGCGGAGTTTTCTGCGTGAAGCCACGTGCCGGTCTCCCTGTCGTCGTCCGGGTGCCGGACGGTCCTTCAGCAGGTTAGGTGAGCTTATCCTCAGAATCCATGCCGCCCCCATCGTCCGTGGTCGCGGGTGGTTCCGCGACGCCGGTCTACGCGGCCGGTTCCCGAAGTCGGGCTATCAAGTAAGGCAATGCTTACCTTACTATGCCAGCGGTCGCGGCTCCGTTGAGCCGTTCCACACCGCGATGGGGAGGCACGGGCCGCTGTGTCGGGCAACAAGGGTTTCGGCAACAAGGGTTTCTCTGCGTCTACTTCGAGTTC